>NC_015161.1:1280000-1645000 GCF_000190555.1 Deinococcus proteolyticus MRP | reverse complement strand
TGCCGGCCCAGTCCAGCTCGGGCCACAGCGGTTCCAGCGCCGGCCGGGCTGCCGCGAAGGCTTCGGGGGTGCCCCAGCCCAGGGTCTTGACCAGGGCCGTGGCTGCGCCGGCGCGGGAGAGTAAAGCGGGAGAAGGCGCCTGCGGCTGCACAGCCGGCACGCAGGCGCTCAGGGAACTGCTCAGTGCAGCCAGTGCTGCGGCTCCGGCCCACCTCGGCAGGCCCGCAGGCATCAGCGGCTGGCGTTAATCAGGGCAGGGACAATCTCGTTGACGTCGCCCACGATGCCGTAGTCGGCCACCTTGAAGATGGGGGCGTCGGCGTCCTTGTTGATTGCCACGATGTACTTGCTCTTGCCCATGCCCGACAGGTGCTGCACGGCGCCGCTGACACCCAGGGCGATGTAGGCACCCGGCTGCACGGTCTTGCCGGTCTGGCCGACCTGCTCACCGTAGGGGCGCCAGCCGGCGTCCACCACAGCGCGGGTGGCACCCACGCCGGCACCGAGGGCGTCGGCCAGGCCTTCGACCAGGGTGCTGAAGTTCTCGGCGCTGCCCACGCCACGGCCGCCGGTCACAATCACGTCGGCTTCGCTGAGTGATACGCGGTCCAGCTTCTCCTCGTTTTTGCCGGTCACCTGCAGGCGGGGCTGAGGCAGTTCCAGTTCCACGTCGTACTGCTCGGCCACCTGGCCGGTGGGGGCCGCCGGGCTGAAGGCGCCGGGCTTGACCGTGACCACCACGGTGGGGGCGCTGGCCTGCTGCGTTTCGGTCACGCGGGCCAGGTACGAGTAGCGCTGGCTTTGCAGGCCGCCGTCTGCCGCTTGCAGGGCGATGGCGTCTTCCAGGTAGGGAGCGTCCAGGCGCACAGCGACGCGGGGGGCGTACTCACGGCCCGAGCGGCTGCCGCCGATCATGACGGTGTTGGCCTGACCCTGCTGGGCAATCTGCGCGGCAGCGGCGGTCCAGGTTTCGGCGTTGTACACGCTCAACTCGGGGCGGTCGGCCACCAGGACCTGGTCGGCGAACTGCGCCGCCTGGTTGGCTACTTCGTTGACGCCGCTGCCCAGCACCAGCACGGTCACGGGACCGCTCTGGCCCGAGGCGCGGGCGGCCTGAATCATTTCGGCAGTGGACTTGGACAGCTGGCCGTCCTTGTGTTCGGCAATAATCAGAATCATCAGGGCACTCCTTAAAGGGCGAAGGGGAAGCGGGGCAGTGACGCCCCCAATCTTTCTCGGGTTCAGTTCAGGATTTTGGCTTCGCTGCGCAGCAGGTTCAGCAGTTCCTGCGCGGCGGCCTGGGGGTCCTTGCCGTCAATCATCTGGTTCTTGCGGCTACGGGTCTGAATCTCGCTGCTCACCAGCTGCACTTTTTTCTCGGCGCCGAAGCGGCTCAGGTCGTCTTTGCGCAGCTCCTTTTTCTTGGCCTTCATGATGTTGGGCAGCGTGGGGTAGCGCGGCTCGTTCAGGCCCTGCTGGGTGGTGACCACGGCGGGCAGGTCCATCTGGAAGTTCTCGCTGCCGCTGTCCACGTCATGCTTGCCGCTCAGGGTGTTGCCGCTGAGGGCCAGGTCGTTGGTCCAGGTGGCCTGGGGCCAGCCCAGGCGCTCGGCGGTGGCGGCGCCCAGGGCCTGGCTGTCCCAGTCCGCCTGCTGCCCACCGGCCAGAATCAGGCTCACGCCCTCTTCCTGCGCCACGGTCGCCACGATTTTGCTCACGGCGATGGGGTCCAGGTAGCCGTCGGTCTCTACGTGAATGGCGCGGTCAATGCCCATTGCCAGCGCAGTGCGCACGGCATCTTCGGTCTGGGCAGGGCCGACCGCCAAGCCGATGATCTCTTCCACATCGGCGCCGCCCTCGCGCAGCTGCAGGGCTTCTTCCACGCCGTACTCGTCCATACCGTCAATCACCATGGTGGTGCCGCTCAGGTCCATCTGGCCGCCGGCCGCTTTCACGCGGGCTTCGGCATCGGGAACCTGGCGAATCAGAGTCAGAATCTTCATAGGGTGTCCTCCTGGAAAGTGGGCTGGGCTGCGTAGGGAGTGCGGCCCAGGTGCGATTGATTCCGGCTGTCTCAGTCTAAGGCAGGCTGTTCCCGCTGACCCTGCGCCAGAGACACTGGACCCCTGCCGCAAGCCGAGAAACGCCATGACCGTAAACTTGAACCGAGTTCAATTTTATGGAGTTTAACAGATTTCCTGCTTTGGCCCCTTTCCTGCTTTGACCCCGTGCTCAGCTGGACGTGGCCGTCCGGGTGCTCGCTTCCTCAGGCCCGGCTGCTCGGCTCCCGGCTGACCTGAGGCTGACGTCAGCTTCAGAAATGCGTCACGTGGATGGGGGTAGACTGGCGGCATGAAAAAGATGCTGACGGTAATGGTCCTGGCAAGCTTGAGCGTGGCCGGTGCCCAGCGCGGAACTCAGGTGGGGCAGAGCGGTGTGGAACTGGGCCTGACCGGTGGATTTGCCGGAGGAACGGGCGCCGAAGCCTTCGTGCACGTGCCCGCAGTGGCTGGCCCTGTGGGCGTCAAGCTGAGCGGCAGCCTGACCAAAATCAGTGACGCCGTGAACGACAAGGCCGTGACTCAGGGCCTGTTCGACTTTGCTCAGGCCGGCTACACCGAATCCGGCCAGCAGGTCGTTGTGGGACTGGACGGCACCTACCGCCTGGGCCAGGTGGCTCCGGGGGCCGACACCACCCTGTACGCCGGGGGCCGCTACAGCTCCTTTAAGGCCAGCGTGACCGACGGAGGCAACAACAAGTCCACCTATTCCACCAACGCGTTCGGCGTGGGTGCAGGTCTGCAAGTGGCCTACCCGGTTGCCAGCAATGTCAGCCTGGTGGGCGATATGGGCGTGGACCAGTACTTCGGCGGCAACATCACCTATACCGACAGCAGCGGCCGCAGCGAAACCAGTCGCCCCGGCGACGCGGCCTACGCGACCCAGGAAGACATCATTAACCAGCCCGGCACCGCCTTCAAGGCCAAGGTGGGTGTGAAGGTCCGGCTCTGAGCCATTGTGCAGGGCTCTAGACCACAGACGTGCTGGCAGGCCGCCCATTACGGGTGGTCTGCTTTCTTTTGTGGCGGCGCCGCCGGCCTATCATCTGGAACGTGACGCGTTTCCGTTCCGACCGGAAAACCCCGCCGCAGACCACCGAGTCTGCGGAGCCCCGCTTGCAGCCGATGGCCCCGGAACCGGCGGTCTCCGCTCCGTCTGCGGTGCCCGGTGCAGGCGAGCCGCGCGCCCGTGTCCCACTGTGGCAGCGTCTGTTCGGCCTGGCGCTGGCTGGGCTGGGGGGCATGGCGACGCTCGCCCTGCTGCTTGTCTTTGCCGTAGTGGCCTTCGTCACTGGGCACGCTGTGCTGGGGAGCGTCCTGCTGGCGCTGCTGTTGCTGGCCGGGGGCGGCGTGACCTATCTGGGTGTGCGGACCGCGCGCCGGGGCGTGCAGCAGGGACGGCGCCAGTTCCGGCGCGTGCAGGAGGAAGTGGGGCTGGTGCAGGAACAGGTGCAGCACCAGACGGCCCGGCGTGAACTGGCGCGGCTGTGGAACCGCTTCGGGACCCAGCTGCCGGCCGAGGTGCGCCCAGCGCTGCGGGCTGCCATCACGGCCACCGACGAGGCCCTCGGGGCAGTGGACGCCGACATGCCTGGCCGCGAACGCTACGAAGTGCAGCAGGCGGCCCTACAGGACTTGCCCGCGCTGCTGGAGCTGCACGGCCGCAGCGGAGGCGACCCGGCCGAACTGAGCCGGTTACTGGCCCTGATAGAAAACCGGATGCGGCAGGTGACTGCCCAGGCGGTGCAGGAGCAGGCCCACGAGGCCGCTGTCCAGCGGGAGTACCTGAACAGCAAGTACGCAGCTGACTTACTGAACCCTGACCGGGAAAACCTCTAAACCGGCGCCCAAGCTTGACCCAAGTTACATTGTGTCAGTTCTCATGGATGGCGGTCAGGGCCTGTTCAGACTGGGACCCATGAAACACTTTGTATTTCCTACCGTGCAGCAGGCCGACGCTTTCGCCAACGAACTGAAGACCCAGGGCCTGGTGCGTGAAGACACCCGTCAGCACGCCTACACCCAGGGCCAGACCGAGGGCTTCGCTGGCCGCAGCACCGGCACCCAGTACACCACTGACCACTACGTCAGCGGCACCTACGACGCCGACCGTGACGGCAGCAGCGTGGGCGACGAAGCCCTGAAGGGCACCGCTGTGGGCGCTGCGACCGGTGCGGCTGCTGGCCTGGCCGGCGCCGCTCTGGCCGGCGCGACCGCTGCTACGGTTGCTACCGGCGGCCTGGCTGCTCCCCTGATCGGTCTGACCCTGCTGGGCAGTGGCGTGGGCGCCGCTGTGGGCGCAGCTGGTGAAGCTGCCCGCGAAGCCGACGACGCCGCTTACTACGACACCTACGACACCCACGATACCCACTACAGCACCCTGAGCGAAACCTACCAGGGCGGTGGCCGCGCCGTGGCTGTGGATGACAACGTGGACGCAGCTGCTGTGATGGCTGCTGCCCAGAAGCACGGCGGCCGTCAGGTCGGCTGATTCCAGCTTCTTTCCGAACTGAACTGGCATTGCCTGCGGGCACTGCCAGTTTTTCTATGGCGTGGGGCTGAGCAGGCCGGGCGTCCAGCGCTTCAGGCCGAGAAGCCGGCCGCCCGGCCACTCTACACTCAGGGTGTCCAGCAGCTGTTGCTGCTGCCACAGCGTGTAAGCATCCAGACCGGTGTTGGCGTGGGCGACATAGAGGCTGCGCACCGTGCCGTGCGTGACCACAGCCACGGAGCTTTGCAGGTGAACGGCCATCACCGCATGCAGGGCTGCCGTAAAGCGTTCACGGGCGATGTTCGCGCTTTCCTCACCGGAGACGACCTCGGCGGGGCACTGGAAGAATCGGCGCATTGCAGCCTGAAAGTCGCTGGGGTGCGAGTAAAGAGGCACCGTGTAACGCAGCTGCTCATGGAGGCCCAGCATGGTGCAGCAAGAAACCCCCAGCGCAGCTGCCAGTGCCTCTGCAGTGGCCTGCGCTTTGGGTTCTGTACTGCAAACGACCACTTCTGGGCGGGGAGACAGAGTCTCCAGCAGCGCGGGCAAGCCGTCCAGTGCACCGGGAGCCAAGTGCCACTCATGACTGGGCCTGGCCGGGTCAAGTGCAGGCTTGGCGTGGCGGACGAGATGGAGCGTGCGCGACATGCGGCCAGAGTAGAGCACCGAAGAAAGCCGCCTGCCAGGGCGGCCGACAAGCCCCCGCGTCCTGCGGGGACTGTGGGCCAGCCAGGGTAAGGGTAAGCGGCGGACAACCGTTCAGCGCAATTTGGCCTGAAGCCACGCTGCCAAGTCTGCAATCGCCACCCGCTCCTGCTCTAGCGTGTCACGGTTGCGGACGGTCACGGTGCCTTTCAGGGCGGCGTCCACGTTTTCGCCCAGGCCCGCCGTGTCGAAGTCCACGGTCACGCAGTAGGGCGTACCCACCTCGTCGTGGCGGCGGTACGCCTTGCCGATGTTGCCGCTGTCTTCCAGCAGGATGCGGCCCAGGCCCAATTTTTGCAGGTCGGCCTTGATGCGGCGGGCCAGGTCCACCAGTTCGGGTTTGTTGCGAGCCAGCGGAATCACGGCCACCTTGATGGGAGCCAAGTGGGGCTTGAGCTTGAGCACGGTGCGCTCGTTGCCGTTCTCCAGCGTTTCTTTGCAGTAGGCCTCGCTCAGCACGGCCAGCAGGGCGCGGTCCACCCCCGCCGAGGGCTCGATCACGAACGGCACCACCGGCTTGTTGGTCTCAGGGTGGGGGATGGTGAGCTTGGCGACCGAGTCGCTGTTTTCCATCACCTGGGCGGTCAGGCCCAGTTCCTCCTGGCCCTTGGTGTGGGAGCCCAGGTCGAAGTCGGTGCGGTTGGCGATGCCCTCAATCTCGTCGTGGCCGAGGGTGGGGAAGTCGTACATCAGGTCGTAGGTGCGCTTGGAGTAGTGGGCCAGGTCGTCCTTGGGCACGTCCTCCACGATGATTTTCTCGCGGGGTACGCCCTGCTCTTCCCACCAGGTCAGGCGCTTTTCCAGCCAGTGCGCGTGCCACTCCTCGTCGGTGCCGGGAGTGCAGAAGAACTCGATTTCCATCTGCTCCATCTCGCGCACGCGGAACACGAAGTTGCGGGGCGTGATTTCGTTGCGGAACGCTTTGCCGATTTGGGCAATGCCAAAGGGAAGGCGGCGGCTGGTGGAGTCCACCACGTTCTTGAAGTTCACGAAGATGCCCTGGGCAGTCTCGGGGCGCAGGTAGCCGAAGGAATCCTCGTCGGCCACCGGACCGATGGAGGTCTTGAACATCATGTTGAACGGTCTGGGTTCGGTCCACTCGCCCACTTCGCCGCTAAAGGCGTCGCGGACGCCGGCTTCCACCAGCAACTCGGCGGCGCGGGCGGGGTTTTCCATCAGCCGCGCCGACACGGCGGCGATGTTCTCGGGAGCTTCGTTCACCCCGGCGGCGACTTTGGCCAGCACGTCCGCCTTCTGGTCCTTGATCAGGTGGTCCAGGCGGTAGCGCTTCTTGGTCTTCTTGTTGTCCACCATGGGGTCGTTGAAGGTGGCTTCGTGGCCCGAGTGGCGCAGCGCCAGCCGGTGCATGATGATGGAGGCGTCCAGGCCTTCCATGTCGTCGCGCTCGTGGACATTGGCACGCCACCAAGCGTTCTTGATATTGTTCTTGAGTTCTACGCCCAGAGGGCCGTAATCGTAAAAGCCTTGCAGGCCGCCGTAAATCTCGGAGCTCTGAAAAATAAAGCCCCGGCGTTTGCACAGGCTGACCAGTTCTTCCATCGTTTGTGCGGGCATGGTGTGGCTCCTTTGGGGTGTGGGCTGAGCGCCCTAAAAGTTCTGGGCTCTCAGGCCAAAACATTGTCCCGGACGAGTCGCCTGGGAAAGGCTCACTCATCCGGGGACGCACGGGACACATGCGCGGTTCCACCCCAGTTCCAGACACTCGCTGGCACTTTTTTTGCGTTTTTACCGGCTCCCCGCTGCCCTTCCCGCGTGCCCTAACCCTCTGCCTGACTCACACCGTCTCAGACTCGCTCTTAGGTGGCACTCCCGCGGTACTCCTTCGGTTCACTGCCTGCGGCCATTGTGGCGCGGCAGACGGGCAGGGGTCAAGGCGACCTGTGAGCGTGCCCGAACAGACAAGAACAGAGAGATTCCGAAAACTCATTGACACATCTCTATCTATCAATCTAAGATAAACCTATGACTCAACCAGCCTCCAGCTTCCCGGCTTCTGTTCAGAGCCTCAGCACCGCCGAATTTTTGGACGCCCTGCGCGTGCAGCCGCAGCGCCCGCTGGAATTCTGGCTGCATGGCGAGCGGCTGGTACCGGCGGGCTATCACCTCACCGAAATCAGTGCCGTCAGCACCGAGGCGGTGGACTGCGGCGGGCGGGTGGACCGCTGGCGCGAGACCGTCTTTCAGGTGATGGACGGCACGCCCGAAGAAGCGGAGCGCGGATTCATGACCACCCGCAAGGCGCTGGCGATTTATGACCGGGTGGCCGGTAAAATCACGCTGGACACCTCGGCTCCGGTGCGCTTTGAGTATGGCGACCTGGCCCGCCCCGCTGTGCGCTACGGTGTGGAGCGGCTGGAGCTGAGCGGCGAGCGGCTGACCGTGCACCTGAGTCTGCCGGGCGTGCAGTGCAAGGCAGGCGACGTGTGCGGCCTACCTGCAGGCTTGGTGACAGCCGGCGGTGAGCTGATGGTGATGAATGCTGACACCTGTGAGCCGGGCGGGGGCTGCTGCTAGCGCGCCATTGAGAACGACCTAATCCCTGCGAATGCTGCGGAGGCCCACCCTCAGCCTGTGCTAGCGCCTCTGGAGAGCCGAACTTGTGTCCGGTTGCAGCGTCAGGCCAAAATGCTCCGCTATGGCCTCTACAACAGCCGTGTGGGTCAGCCCGTCCGTGTGGAGGTGATCAGCAGGGTCTAGGGCCAGCAATCCAGCCAGACAGCGCTCCATTTGCCTGGCTCCCCAGCTGCCTGAACCTTCACCGCGTGAGCGCAGTCGCCGCCGCAAGGTTTCCGGCGAGGCCAGCAGGGCCGCGTGCCGAACCTCTATGCCACTTTGCCGCAGCTCCCCCATGGTCTCCGCGAAGTAGGCCGGGTTGACCAGGGTCATAGGGACGTTCACCGGGCTGCTGCCGTGTAGGGCGCAGCGGGTCAGCAGTTCACGGGTGCCGGAACGCCACAGGGGAACGTCCTGAAAGTCACCGCGCAGCTGGGGCGGGGTCATGCGCCGCACTGCAAAGCCCAGTTGCTCGGGTTCGCACACGAACGAACCCGGCAGGCGCTGGGCCAGAGCGTAGGCGGCCTGCGTCTTGCCCACACCGAAGAGGCCATTGATCCAGAAGACGGGGTGCATGGAGGCGAGGCAGCCTTTTGCTCACCCGCTCACGTGCCATGCTGCCGGCATGACCGACCACCGCCTGCTGGCTACCGTGCAGACCCTCTGGAGCGGCGCGGCACTGGCCGACCCGTATCCGCTTTACCGGCGGCTGCACGGCTTTGCTGATCAGAGCGGCCTGCTGCGTGTGCCCGAACTGGGGCTGAACCTGGCCGTGTCACATGCGGCGGTGGACACGGTGCTGCGCTCACCGCACGCCCGCTCGTCGGAGTGGGGAGTCAGCCACAGCGACGGGGCGCAGCTGCTGCAGCACATGATGCTGTTTCAGAACGGCGCGGAACATGCCCGGCTGCGCGGCCTGGTTCAAAAAGCGTTTACGCCGCGTGTGGTCGAGGAGCAGCGGGGGCTGGTGCGGGAGCTGCTGCAAGAGCTGCTGGCCGACCTGGCATGCCAGCCGGGGCCGGTGAACCTGGTGTCGGGGCTGTCGGGCCCGCTGCCGGGCCGGGTGATTATGCGGATGCTGGGGCTGAGCGGCGCAGATGAGGAACGCTTCTTGGGCTGGTCGGACAGCGTGGCCGAACTATTGGGCGGCGCCGACCGTTCGCCGGCCCTGCTGGCCCGCATCGACGCCGACGCCCGCGAGATGCGCGGTTATTTCCGCGACCTGGCCGCCGAGCTGCGTGCGCGGCCCCAGCCGGGGCTGCTGTCGGCCCTGGCCGCCGCCGAGGACGGAGGGGAGCGCCTCAGCAGCGAGGAACTGCTGTCCAATGCCGTGCTGCTGCTGACGGCGGGGCATGAAACCACCTCCAACCTGATTCCGGGCGGCCTGCTGGCGCTGCACGCCCAGCCGGACGCCTGGGCTGCGCTGGTGGCTGACCCCCGCCAGCCGGGCGTGGCCGACGAACTGCTGCGCTTCGTGTCGCCGGTGCAGTTCGATGGGCGGAGTCTGGCGGCGCCGCTGCAACTGGGCGAGACCACCCTGCCTGCCGGCAGTCAGGTGCAGCTGCTGCTGGGCGCCGCTGGCCGTGACCCGCAGGTGTTCGCAGACCCGGACCGGTTGGACTGGACCCGCCCCAACGCCGCCCGCCACCTTGCCTTTGCGGCCGGGCCGCACTACTGCCTGGGGGCCAGCCTGGCCCGGCTGGAAATCACGGAAACCTTCGCCGCGCTGGCCGGACGCTTTCCGGAGCTGCGCGTGACCGACCCCCGCCCGCCTTACAAGCAGAATTACGTGCTGCGGGGACCACAGGAGCTGTGGGTGGCCCTGCACTGAAGGCGTGAAAAGCCCCCTCTCGGGTGGGGGGGCTCAGGTTCACTGCACCGGCGTCTCGGCCAGCCGCTTTAGCACGCCGGGGTCGTCCAGGGTGGAGGTGTCGCCCTCAATGGTCCTGCCAGCCGCAATCTGGCGCAGGAAGCGGCGCATGATCTTGCCGCTGCGGGTCTTGGGCAGGGCCGGGGCCACCACGATGTGGTCGGGGCGGGCCACCTTGCCCAGCTGCCGGCTGACATAGGCGCGCAGCTCGGCAGCGTCGGGGGTTTCGCCCTCCTGCGGCAGCACAAAGGCAAAGATGCTCTCGCCCTTCATCTCGTCGGGCCGGCCTACCACGGCAGCTTCGGCCACCTGCGGGTGTGCCACCAGGGCCGACTCCACTTCGGCGGTGCTGAGGCGGTGGCCGGATACGTTCAGCACGTCGTCCACCCGGCCTAGCACGGTCACATAGCCGTCTTCGGAGCGGCGGGCCCCGTCGCCGGCGAAGTACACGCCCTCAATTTCGCCGTAGTAGCTGCGGCGAAAGCGCTCGTCGTCGCCGTATACGGTCCGCAGCATGGAGGGCCAGGGCTGACGGATGGTCAGGAAGCCGCCCTCGTCTGCCGGCAGCTCCTCGCCCTGCTGGTTCAGGATGGCCGGGACAATACCGAACATGGGCACTCCGGCTGTGCCCGGTTCCGCGGCGTGAACGCCCGGCAGCGTGGTCAGCATGACGGCCCCGGTTTCGGTCTGCCACCAGGTGTCCACCACCGGGCAGCGGTCCCCGCCGATGACCCGGCGGTACCAGTGCCAGGCCTGCGGGTTGATCGGTTCGCCCACGCTGCCCAGCAAGCGCAGGCTGCTCAGGTCGTACTGCGCGGGCGTTTCGTCGCCGTGGCGCATGAACGAGCGGATGGCGGTGGGCGCGGTGTACAGCACGGTGATGCGGTGGCGCTCCACCATGTCCCAGAAGCGGCCCCAGTCGGGGTGGTTGTGGGCGCCCTCGTACATGAAGATGCTCTGGCCCAGCAGCAGCGGCCCGTAGGTGGAGTAGCTGTGCCCGGTAATCCAGCCCACGTCGGCCGTGCACCAGAACAGGTCGCTGTCCTTGAGGTCGAAGATGGCGTGGGTGGTCAGCGCCACGTTCACCATGTAGCCGCCCGTGGTGTGCAGGATGCCCTTGGGTTTGCCGGTGCTGCCGGAGGTGTACAGCAAGAACAGTGGATGTTCGCTGTCCACGGGAACGGCTTCCTGGGTGTCCTCCCCGCGTGCCTCGTGCCACCAGTGGTCGCGGCCCGGCTGCATGGGAATGTTTTGTCCGGCGTGCTGCACCACCAGCACCCCGCGTACCGGCTGACCCTGGGCCGCAGCCAGCCGCGCGGCTTCGTCCACTGCGGGCTTGAGCGGCACCAGCTCACCCTTGCGCCACCCTCCGTCGGCCGTAATCACGAACTCGCTGCCCGAGGCCATCAGGCGATCGGCAACCGCGCCGGCCGCAAAGCCGCCGAACACCACCGAGTGCGGCGCCCCGATGCGGGCGCAGGCCAGCATGCTGATGGTGGCTTCGGGAATCATGGGCAGGTAGATGGTGACCCGGTCACCTTTTTTCACGCCTAGCCGGGTCAGCGCGGCGGCCGTGCGGGCCACCTCCTCAAGCAGCTGCGCGTAGGAGTACTCGCGCACGTCGCCGCCTTCACCTTCCCAGACCAGTGCCCGCTTGTCCCCGCGCCCGGCCTCCACATGCCGGTCCAGCGCGTTGTAGGACAGGTTGGTTTCGCCGCCTACAAACCAGCGGGCAAAGGGGGGCTGCCAGTCCAGCACCTGCGTATAGGGCGTAAACCAGTGAAAGTCCCGTGCGCGGGCGTCCCAGAAGGTGTCCGGGCTCTCCACCGATTCGCGGTACCACTCGCGGTACTGCTCCGCAGTCACGTTGGCCTGCTGCGCGAAGGCTTCGGGAACCGGGATGCGGGCCTCCGTAGCCATGATGTGCTCGATGCCGCCCTGTTGGGAATGGGTCATGCCGACCTCCTTTTTGCTAGTTTTGGGGTGCATTTAGCTTAGCGCATGTTCGGCCTGAGCAGAGAATTCTAAACACCTGTCTTGTAACGGCCCACGGAACAGGGCGGGGTATGCCGCAGAAAAAGCCCCCTTGGACGGGGGCCTTTTTTATGGAAAGTGGTGGGCGCCGGAGCCTGCCTTGCTGCGCGGCATGGGGCGAAAAGCGCTTGTCGCAGAATGCTGGGTAGTGGCGTGCGGCGCGTATGTTCTGTGACCTCTGCTGGGCGGGTTCACCGCTGGAAGTCGGCGGTTGAACCCCCCGGCCGGTTTCAGTCGTGCGCCCCTGCCAGTTCCCGGTCATGGCTGCCGAACTGCTCGGCTTCGGTGCTGCCGGCCAGGGCGGTGGTGCTGCTCTGACCGCCGCCGGCGGCCTGGGAGACCAGGTCGAAGTAGCCGGTGCCCACTTCGCGCTGGTGGCGCACGGCGGTAAAGCCACGGTCGGCGGAAGCGAACTCCTTTTCCTGCAGTTCCACGAAGGCGCTCATCTGCTTGCGGGCGTAGCCGTGGGCCAGGTCGAACATGGAGTAATTCAGCGCGTGGAAGCCGGCCAGGGTGATGAACTGGAACTTGTAGCCCATCCGGCCCAGTTCGACCTGGAACTTGGCGATGGTCTCGTCGTCCAGGTTCTTTTTCCAGTTGAACGAAGGCGAGCAGTTGTAGGCCAGCAGCTTGCCGGGGAACTGCGCGTGGACGGCCTCGGCAAACCGCTTGGCGTCTTCCAGGTTGGGGGTGCTGGTTTCGCACCAGATGACGTCGGCGTAGGGTGCGTAGGCCAGGGCGCGGCTGATGGCCTGCTCGATGCCGGGGTTCACGTAGAAGAAGCCTTCCGGGGTGCGCTCGCCGGTGCAAAAGGGCCGGTCGTTCTCGTCGATGTCGCTGGTCAGCAGATTGGCGGCGTCGGCGTCGGTGCGGGCAATCAGCACGGTGGGCACGCCGCTTACGTCAGCGGCCAGGCGGGCGGCGTTCAGGGTGCGGATGAATTGAGAGGTGGGCACCAGCACCTTGCCGCCCAGGTGACCGCACTTCTTCTCGGAAGCGAGCTGGTCTTCGAAGTGAACGCCGGCGGCGCCCGCTTCAATCATGGCCTTCATCAGCTCGAAGGCGTTCAGGGGGCCACCGAAGCCTGCCTCAGCGTCGGCCACGATGGGCACAAAGTAGTCGGTGTCGCCCTGGCCCTCGCTGGTCTGAATCTGGTCGGCGCGGCGCAAGGTGTTGTTGATGCGCCTGACCACGTCCGGCACCGAGCTGGCGGGGTAGAGGCTCTGGTCGGGGTACATCTGCCCGGCGTTGTTGGCGTCGCCGGCCACCTGCCAGCCCGAGAGATAGATGGCCTTGAGGCCCGCTTTGACCTGCTGCATGGCCTGGTTGCCGGTCAGGGCGCCCAGCGCGTTGATAAAGGGCTCGGTGTGCATGCCCTGCCACAGCTTCTCTGCGCCGCTGCGGGCCAGCGAATGCTCGATAGGCAGGCTGCCGCGCAGCCGCACCACGTCCTCGGCGGAGTAGTTGCGCTGGATGCCCTGCCAGCGGTCGGCGGTGGCCCATTCCTGCTGCAGGTCGGCGGCGGTCGTGGTGAACTTGTTCTGGGTCATGTCGGGGCTCCTTTTCGGGGTTTCCGGGGTGATGGGGTAGAGAGGGAGGGGCTGGCAAGGCGGGTGGGACGAAAGAGGTGGTCAGGCCAGGCGCCGGTAGCCGGGCAGGGTCAGGAAGTCCCCGAAGTGCTCTTGAAGCACCAGCTCCCGCAGCAGCTCGGCGGCTTCGGCCAGCCGGCCGGCGCGCTCCGGCTGCTCGGCGCTCAGGCGGCGGGTGTGCGCGTCTATCAGGTCTCCGAGGTGCTCAGCCGTGACCGGCGTGCCCTCGGTGGTCTGCTGGCCGTGGCGGCGCCACTGCCACAGCTGCGCCCGGCTGATTTCGGCGGTGGCCGCGTCTTCCATCAGGCCGTGAATCGGCACTGCGCCGCGGCCGTCCAGCCAGGCGGCGATGTACTGCAGGCTCACGTCCACGTTGGTGTTCACGCCTGCGTCGGTGATGTCGCCCGGCGGCGGGGTGAGCAGGTCGGCGGCGGTGACATGCAGGTCCCGCTGCTTGTCCGAGTCAATCTGGTTGGGCGCGGGCATCAGCCGGTCGAAGACCTCGGTTGCCAGGGCCACCATGCCGGGGTGGGCGACCCAGGTGCCGTCGTGGCCGTTGACCGCCTCGCGCTCCTTGTCGAGGCGCACCTGCTCAAAGGCCGCCGCATTCCTGGCCTCGTCGCCCTTGACTGGAATAAATGCACTCATGCCCCCGATGGCTGGAGCGCCGCGCCTGTGGCAGGTCTGGATGGCCAGCCTGGAGTAGTTCTGCATCATCGGGGTCGCCATGCTGACGGCGGCGCGGTCGGGCAGAATCTTGTCGCTGCGGCTGCGGAACTTCTTGATAAAGCTGAAGATGTAGTCCCAGCGCCCGCAGTTCAGCCCGGCCGAGTGTCCGCGCAGTTCGTAGAGGATTTCGTCCATCTCGAAGGCGGCGGTGATGGTCTCGATCAGCACCGTGGCGCGGATGGTGCCGCTGTCCAGGCCTAGGTGCTCCTCGGTGAAGGTGAACACGTCGTTCCACCAGCGCGCTTCGAGGTGGCTTTCCAGCTTGGGAAGGTAAAAGTACAGCCCTGTGCCCTGCGCTGCACGTTCGTGCGCGTTGTGCAGCGTGTACAGCCCGAAGTCGAACAGACTGCCGCTGAGGGGCTCGCCGTCCAGAGCAGCGTGCTTCTCGTCCAGGTGCAGCCCACGGGGGCGCACCATCAGGGTGGCGGTGGTGGCGTTCAGGCGGTAGGTCTTGCCGCCCTGCTCCAGTTGGATGTCGCCGCGGTTGGCGTCCATCAGGTTGACCTGGCCTTCCAGGCAGTTGGCCCAGGTGGGGCTGCTCGCGTCCTCGAAGTCGGCCATGAAGGCCCTCGCGCCGCTGTTCAGCGCGTTGATGACCATCTTGCGGTCCACCGGGCCAGTGATTTCCACCCGGCGGTCTTGCAGGTCGGCAGGCAGCGGGCGAATGCGCCAGTCCCCGGCGCGGACGCCGGCGGTATGCGGCAGAAAGTCCGGCAGTTCGCCGGCGTCCAGCCGCTGCTGACGGTCCTCGCGGGCCTGCAGCAGTTCGCGGCGGCGGGCGCCGAAGCGGCGGTGCAGCTCGCTCAGGAACTCCAGCGCCTGCGGGGTCAGCACCTGCTCTGCCTGCGGATGGGGCTGAAAGCGGATGTGGCCGGTGGCCTGGCGGGCGGTCTGTGTCAAGTTGCTCTCCTTTCCCCGGGCGCCCTGCTGCCCGGTCCTTCTCAGGTCCGCAGTGTGCCCGGCGCCCCAGTGCGGCTGGGCGGTGTAAGTTCGGGGCCTGGGAGTACACCGGGCGCAGGCCTACACCGGGGCGCTGGGGGCAGAACGGGCGCTGCGTAGGCGGCGCTGCGGTAGAGCTGACACCCTGTCAGGCGTGCAGCAGGGCGGGCTTCGGGGGCGGGACGCAAGCGGTGTACTTTTTTGCAAAATGTTCCGCCTCCCGGTAAACCGCCCAGGGCGTACAATCCCGCCATGACCCGCTCTGCCCCCGCGTCCTGGTCCGAGGCGCTGACTCGCCTGCGTGCGGCGCTGCCTGCCCAGCGTGAGGGCGGGCATCAGGTGGGCAGCCTGCGCTGGCTGGAAAAGGAGATAGAGCGCCGGGGCGGGCGCGGAGCCACGGTCCGCAACATCATCTACCGCGACCTGGGCACCGCCGAGGACAAGCGCCGACTGGCTGCGCTGCTGGACGACCTGGCGCGGGGGGCGGGCATGGACCTGACCCTGCCGGACGCGCCGGACCGGGCTGCCGACAGTGCGCCGCACCTGAGCCTGGGCAAGCGCCGGCTGTACCGCCGGTTTCTGGCCGAAGTGCGCCGGGGCAAGCGGGCCCGCATGCTGCTGGTGGCGCAGCCGGGCGCCGGCAAGACCATCTTGCTGGACACCGCCGCGCAGGCCCTGCCCGGCAGCCTGCGCCTGCGGCTGGAAGGCGAATTCGCGCCGGCGCTGGAGCGGCTGGCAGCGGCGCTGGAGCTGCCCGCCGGGCTGGTGCCGCACTGGACCGGCCGGCTGGACCCGCGTGCCCCGTTCGCCGTCAGCGGCGAGATTCAGCGCGAACTGAGCCGCCAGCTGGTCATGGCCCTGGCGGCCAGCGAGGCCCCGGCGCTGCTGCTGCGGGCCGGGACGCACGGCACCCTGGGCGGCGAACCGCTGCGGCTGCCGGGCGGCGCGCTGGCCTCGCCCGCGGCTTGGACCTGGCACCACCTGCTGCTGCCGCTGGCCGAGCAGGGACTGCCGATTCTGGCTGCCCTGAGCGACGCGCAGGACCTGCCGGCCGACCTGGGCGTGTACGGCGAAGCCCAGCCGCTGCCCCGGCCCTCGCTGGCGGACGCCCGCAAATTCGTGCGCGCCAAGCTGCCGCACCTGCCCCCGCCGGAAGTGGAGCGCGTGGTGCGGCAGTCGGGCCGCGACTACGACGTGCTCAGCCTGCTGACCCTGCTGGCCGGCGTGGGGGCGCCCGGCGCCGACAGTGCAGCGGACGACACCCTGCCCCCGCTCAGCGACGCGGCGCTGCTGGATTTCCTGGCCGCGCTGGACGTGACCTTTTCCGCCGAGTACCCTGAAGCCAACCTGGAGTTTTTCGGGGCGGTGCTGGGAGGGCCGCTGGAGGAGCGCCGCGAACTGGAACGCGCCTTCTTGGAGGGTGCCGGTGAAGGCCGGGTGCGGCCCACCCGCCCCGACCTGGCCCCGCGGTTGCTGGCACGGCAGGGAGACGCCTACTCGCTGCGTGAGCGTCAGGCCACCTTCGCCCGGCGGGCGGTGCGGGCAGCCCGGGCCCAGGGCGACCCTGCCCGCGCCCTGCACCATGCCCTGCGCGGCGAACTGTGGGACGAGGTGCTGGACCTGCCTGCCACCGGCACGGCCCTGGAAACGGCCTGGCAAGCCGCGCAGACGCAAGCGGTGCCCGCCGAAGTGGCCGAGGTGCTAGCCCGGCAGCTGGCCGCCGAGTATGCCCAGCGCGGCAGCTACGGGCATCCGGCCATGCAGGCGGCGCTGGAGCTGCTGGCCGCCTCGGCAGACGCGGACGCCCGCGCCTGGGCCGCCGTCAAGCGCGCCGAGGCCCTGATAGACGGCGGCCACTACGCGCAGGCCGCCCGGCTGCTGGCTGGGCCGTCCGGCCACGACCCCCTGACCTGCGCCGAGCGGGCGCTGTCGCAGGCGGCGGTGGCCCGCTGGGAAGGGCAGCTGGACCTGGCGCTCTCACATCTGGACAAGGCCGACGCCGCGCTGCAAGGAGCGCGGGCAGGGGGAGACGCGGCCGGAGCGGCGGCCACGCCGGCCGGACGGGGCGCAGCGGCGCTGGCGGTCAAGGCACGGCTGTGGCGAGCGCTGTGCAGCAAGGACCGGGGCGATTGGGCGGCGGGGCTGCCGCTGCTGCGTTCGCTGCGCGCCGATCCGGACGCCGCGCCGCTGCAGCAGGCCCGCGCTGCCTACCAGCTGGGCGACGCGCTGTCGCGTCTGGGGCAGCAGGGTCAGGCGGAAATGGCCCTGTCACAGGCTGCTCACGTCCTGAGAGCGTCTCAGGCCGCACCGGAAGAGGAGGCCCGCGCCTGGGCCCGCCTGGGCACCGTGCGGCGGCGGCGGGGGGACCTGGCCGGCGCTGAAGTTGCGCTGGACCAGGCGGCCGCGCTGGCTCCCGACGCCTTTACTCTGGCCCGCATCCGCTCGGAAGCGGTGCCGCTGTACGTGGCTCAGGGCCGCTACGACCGCGCCCTGGCCGCCGGGCACCAAGCCTGGGAGGTCTTCGCGCGGGCAGGTTCCGAGCGTCCCTCGGAGACGCTGTACCGCCGCCTGCGCGCCGAGTGCCGTCTGGCACTGGTGTACCTGGCGCGGGGGGTCGGGCAGCCCTACCGCCCGCCTTTCAGCGGGGCCACGCACGACTGCGCCGACCTGCACCACGCCCGCACCCTGCTGCGAAGGGTGCAGGCCGACATTCCGCCCGGCACGGAGGAACGCCTCACCTCTTTGCGGCTGGACACGGCGCTGGCGCTGGCCCTGAGCACCCCGCCCGGCCCGGAAGCGCGGGCTCACGCTCAGGCGGCCGTGCGCGGCGCGGCCCACCCCTACCAGGCGGCGCAGGCCTGGCTGGGGCTGGCCGAAACCGAGCTGCGCTGCGGGCAGCCCGATGCAGCGCTGGCCGAGCTGAACCGCGCCCACCTCGCCGCCCGCCTGAGTGCCCGGCTGGCCGGCGCGGCCGAGTGGGACGAACCCGCCCTCGACACCTGGTTGGCCGCGCTGGAGTTCGCCGCCAGTCTGGACGCCGCCCCGGCGCTGGCCTGGGACGGGCTGAACCTGGCGCTGGCCCGCCCCGCCCTGCAGCGCTTTCACCCCGAGCTGGCCGGCTGGGCCGCGGGCGGCCTGAGCGCACGCGGCAAGCATGCCCAGGCCGCCCGGCTGGGCCAGCACCCACTGCTTACCCCGGCCGACGCTGCCATGCTGGGCTGCCGGCCCTCCACCTTTTCTTGCCCGAAGGAGACCCCATGACTGACCCTGCCACACCGACGCCTTCAGCGCCCCAACAGTCAGCTGTCCAGCACCCACCACCTGCGCCTTCCCATCCCTGTCCCGACCCCGGTGGCCTGCAGGAATTCTCGGTGGTCTACACCGACCGCGCCCTCAACCACATGTCGCAGGCGTTTCAGGGCGTGATGCGTGACCTGTCGGCCGACCTGAAGGCGGTGTACGGCGCAGACGCGGTGGCCGTCATTCCCGGCTCGGGGACATCGGGCATGGAGGCGGTGGTTGCCCAGCTGGCCCAGGACGCCCACTGCCTGGTGATTCGCAGCGGCTGGTTCAGCTACCGCTGGACGCAGATTTTTGAGCGCAGTCGCCTGCCGGCCGCCGTGACCGTGTTGCAGGCCCGTCCTCAGGTTGCACAGGGTGTGCAGCAGCTCTACGCCCCGGTGCCCATCAAGGAGGCGGTGGAAACCATTCGGCGCGAGCGGCCGGCGCTGGTCTTCGCGCCGCATGTCGAAACGTCGGCGGGGCTGATTTTGCCGGACAGCTATATCCGGGCGCTGGCCGGCGCCGCGCACGAGGTGGGCGGCCTGCTGGTGATAGACGCCATCGCTTCAGGCTGCGTGTGGCTGGACATGCGCGAGCTGGGCATCGACATCCTGATTTCGGCCCCGCAAAAGGGCTGGAGCAGCACGCCGTGCGCCGGTCTGGTGATGCTGAGCGGGGCTGCCCGCGCCCGCGTGGAAGCCACCGAATCGGTCAGCTTCAGCCTGGACCTGAAAAAGTGGCTGAGCATCATGGGCGCTTACGAGACGGGTGGGCACGCTTATCACGCCACCATGCCTACCGACGGTCTGCGCCAGCTGCGCGGCACGGTCCGCGAGATGCGGGAGTTCGGGCTAGACCGGGCCCAGGCCGCGCAGTGGGAACTGGGCCGGCAGGTGCGCCAGCTGCTGGAAGAGGCCGGTTTTCCCAGCGTGGCGGCCCCCGGCTTCCAGGCGCCCGGCGTGGTGGTCTGCTACACGGACCGGGAGGACATCCGCACTGGGCGGGCCTTTGCCCAGGCCGGGCTGCAGATTGCGGCGGGCGTGCCGCTGCAGTGCGGCGAGGGCGAGGATTTTTCCACCTTCCGCACCGGGCTGTTCGGCCTGGACAAACTGCGCGACGTGCCCGGCACTGTGGCCCGCTTCCGTCAGGGCCTGAGCCAGGTGCTGGCCGCCCGGTGAGTCATCCGTCAGACCCAGCTGGCATAGTGGGGGAGTGATGCAGCTTAAGGTCGCTTCCCATTCCGCGCCCAAGGCGCTGGCCGGTGCGGTCTCCGGCCTGCTGCGCGAGACCCCGCAGGTGGAACTCCAAGCAGTAGGGCCGCAGGCGGTCAATCAGGCGGTCAAGGCGCTGGCCATCGCACGCGGCTACCTTGAAGGCGACGGAATTGACCTGATTGTGCAGCCTGCTTTCGCCCCGGCGCAGCAGGGCGGCGTGCAGATGTTGTTGCTGGTCACCGCCATTCGCCGGCTCTGAGCAGGCGGCCACGCCTGGGGCGGCCTTTCTTTACCCAGGCCTTACATACGGCCGCTAGAATGCAACCATCCGCAATCATGGGACGTATTGCAGGTTGTGGGGATACGGCGGACCCGCTTGTTCGACACTGACCCGCCGCAGACCGAAGATTTTGCTGGCCCAGCCCGGCCGGCTACGAATGAGGAGAACGACTGATGGACCCGATGATGTATAGCACTGGCGGTGGCAGCTCCTACATGCCCCTGATTCTGGGCTTGATGGTGCTGTCGTTTGTGGTGCAGTTCTGGCTGAAAAACGTGTACGGCAAGTGGATGAACGTGCAGAACAGCTCCGGCCTGACCGGCGCCGAAATTGCCCGCCGCATGCTCGACGACGCCGGCTTGCAGCACGTACCGGTCAAAATGACCCCCGGTGAACTGAGCGACCACTACGACCCCATCAAGGACGAGGTGTACCTCAGCGAAGCCAACTTCCGCCTGCCCAGCGTGGCGGGTGCCGCCGTGGCCGCGCACGAGGTGGGCCACGCCATTCAGGACAAAATCAGCATGCCGGCCCTGGTGGCCCGCGGCAAGATGGCCGTGCCCCTGAGCATTGGCAGCAACCTGGCCCCGTGGATGGTGCTGGCCGGCCTGTTCCTGAGCATTCCGCCGCTGGTCTGGGTGGGTGTGGTTCTGTTCGGCGGCGCGCTGCTGTTCCACCTGATTACCCTGCCGGTGGAGTTCGATGCCAGCCGCCGTGCCCTGGCCTACCTGCGCTCCAACGGCATCGTGAGTGGTGGCGCTGAGAGCAACGGTGCCCAGAAGGTGCTGACCGCCGCCGCGCTGACCTACGTGCTGGCCTTTGCGATGGCCCTGGCGCAGTTCCTGCACTTCCTGGGTCTGGCCCGCAGCAACGACTGAGCCGCGAAAATCAGAACCGAGGAGGGCGGCCGGGATTCAGTTCCCGGCCGCCCTCGCTCCATTTCCTATGCCTAGGTCCCTGCGGCCAGGCTCAGACGTTGAAACCGAACATCCGCATCTGGCGCTTGCCGTCTTCGGTCATCATTTCCATGGTCCAGGGCGGCGTCCAGACGAACTCGACGCTCACTTCGGTCACGCCGTCCAGGCGGCCCACGGCCATCTCGGCGTCGGCGCGAATCAGATCCTGCACCGGGCAGCCCACGCTGGTCAGGGTCATGGTGACTTCCACACGCCCTGAAGGCATGATTTCTACGTCGTAGATCAGGCCCAGGTCCACCACGTTGACCGGGATTTCCGGGTCCTTGACGATTTTGAGGGCTTCGAGCACCTGCTCTTTGGTGGGCAGGTCGGCGCCGGCCGCCTGCGCCGCGTCAGTGCTGGCCGGTCCAGTCGTGACTGCGTTGGCCGTGGCTGCGTTGGCCGGGGCGGGGTCGGTCGCAGCCGGGGCAGGGGAAGCCGCCTGGCTGCCGCCGGCGGTGGCGCTGGCCGGAATCTGGTCAATCGGGGGTTTGGGGGTGCGGTCGTCCATTGCCTTATTCTCCGCTTCCGGGGCGCAGGTGGGGCAGGTCTTGCGCCACCCAGTCGTTGGTGCCGCCCGTCAGGTTGTGCAGGCGGGTTTCGTCGTAGCCGTTCTGAGCCAGGAACTGCGCCGCTTGCATGGAGCGTGCGCCGCTGCGGCAAATCAGCACCGTCTGGGGGCCCTGGGGAATCTCGTGGTAGCGCTCCGCGAACTGGCTGAGGGGAATATTCACCGCTCCCTCGGCGTGAACATCCGCGAACTCGTCCGGCTCGCGCACGTCAATCAGCTGGTAGTCGTTGCCGGCCAGCCGCTGGTGGGCGTCGGCAGGATTCATTTCTCCGATAGGCATGCACCCAGCATAGTGGAAGCCGCCCGGAGAAAATGTAGGGCCCCTAAGGCCGCCGCGTGGCGCGTGCCATTGCCTGCCTGGAAGCTGCGGGGCAGCGCTGAGGCTACACTCTGAAGCATGTCCCTGCCCGACCCCGAGGCCACCCTGATAGACCTGCGCCCCCAGGAACTGCGCTTTGCCGAGCCGCTGGAACGTCTGCTGCCGGGGCGCCGCGTGCAGGCCGTGACTCTGGCCGCCATCGAACAGGGCCAGCATGGCCTGAGCGCGGCCGACGGGCCTGCCGTGGTGCTGTGCGAACGGGGCGTGCGTTCCCCGCTGGCCGCCCGCTTTTTGCAGGCCGATGGCCTCAGCGCCGAAGCGTATCCCGGTGGCGTGCCGGCCCTGAAGCGGGCGCTGCTGGCCCAGGCCGCGCCGCAGGAATAGCGGGGCAGGGGAAGGCCGTTCAGGACACGGAAAAGTGTTCAGGGAACAGGCGAGGAGGCGCCCGGGGATGAACCGTCCCGGCCGCCCCACATCAGAAGAAAACCTTAGCGCTGCTCGGTCAGGGTGTAGCTGCCGCTGCCGCTGTAGGCGTACACCTGCCAGCGGTAGGTGCCGCTTGCCGCTGCATAGGTGATGCTTTCGCTGGACGTTTCCAGTTCGCTGCGGGCCACCGTGGTCCAGCTGCCGCCGCTGAGTTTCTGCAGGTACAGGTCAAAGTCGGTGCCGCTGGGGCCGCTCAGCTGGCCGCGCAGGGTGCCGCCGGTGGAGCTGAACCCGCCCGTGCCCGGCTGGTACGAGCTGGTGCCGCTGCTGACGGTGCCGGTGTAGGTGTTGCCGGCGGGCGGCGTGGGCGCAGGGCTGGTGCCGCCCACATCCAGGAACACGGCGCTGACCGGCCCGGTGTTGCCGCCCGAATCGGTGCCGCGCATGTAGATAAGGTGGCGGCCCTGGCTCAGGCCAGCCGTGTTGACAGAAGCGCGCACCGCTTCACTGGTGGAACCAAACGACCCGTCGGCGGCGGTCATGGGAATAGCGGTGCCGCCGGCCCAGGGCGGGGTGTCGATAAAGTATTCGGCGCTGCGAATGCCCTGTGCGCTGGCGCCCACCGCCTGGGTATCGGTCACGGTGGCGCTCAGGGTGGTGCCGCTGAGCGCCACGTTCACAGTGTCGGGGCCGCCGGCCAGCTGGTAGGGGGCGCGGGCCACCTTGGCGGCGTACATCAGCGCGTTCAGGTTGCGCGGCAGGATGTCGCTGGTGAACCGGCTGCAGTTCTCGAAAAAGGCGTCTCCCAGCTCGAAGGTGAACGCGGCCACGCCCAGGGTGCCGTACAGGTACTCGTCGGTGCTGCCCGAGGTGGGATACAGACCGATGGCCTGCATAGGGTCGTGCCCGTTGTAGTAGGAGAATTTGCGGCCCAGGTTCTCCAGCGCGGCGCCGTTGGCCGGGCTCTGCTGCACCGAGCCCCAGGGCCACAGGTTCAGCCGCGAGTACGAGTGAATGTCGATGTAGATGCCGGCAGTGTCCAGCGGTGCGGCGGCGTCCAGGCTGTCCGAGCGGCGGTCGGGGAAGTTGGCCTTCATCAGGTTCTGCAGGGCCTGGGTTTCGGCTTCGCTGCCGGCGCTGGGGCCCCTGAAGGTTTCGTTGCAGGGGTCTGCACTGGAGCCGCCGGTGTTCCAGCGGACCGCGAAATTGCGGTTGAGGTCCACGCCCGGCTTGGAGGTAGGGCAAAAGCGGGTGTTCACATTCTTGCGCCACAGCTGGCCCTGCTCGGCCTTGGCGCGGCCGTCGGGGTTGGTCATCAGAATCAGGTGGAATTCCTGGCTGTCCAGCATCCAAGTGATGTCCGGGTCTACGCCGTAGCCGGCCACCAGCCGCTCGGCAAAGCGCAGGTTCAGCTCGGCGGTGGCGTACTCGCGGGCGTGCAGCGCCGAGTTGAACATCACCTTCGGCTTGGTGCCGCCGACCGATTTGTTGGTCAGCACCAGTTCATAGATGGGGTTGCCGTTCGCCGTCTGTCCAAAGGAGCGCCAGGTCGCCAGGTTGGGATACCGCTGCACGATGCTCTGCGCGGCGGCGTAGGTTTCCTGCACGGTGCGGAAGCACGGATACTGCCCGCTGATGGCCTGGGCGCCCAGGCCCTCTCCGCGTGCCAGGGCCGACTGCTGCTCGGTCAGCTGCTCGTCGATGCTGACCCGGAACCCCAGCTGCTCGCCGCTGGCCCGCAGCTGCTCGAACTGCTCCTGGGTCACGGCCAGGGTCAGGAACTTCTGCTCGCGGTTGAACTCCCACGGCTCGAAGCTGATGGCCACCTTGAAGGCGTCCTCGATATCGGTGTAGTCCACCCGCGCGAACACTTCACCGCTCGGACTGCGGTCAAACGCCGCACACTCCGCTTCGGTGGCCGGTGTACGGGCCGGGGCTGCGGCAGGCTCCTGGGCCGGGGAACCGGTCGCAGGTGCGGGTGCGGTGCTGGAGCAGGCAGACAGCGTCAGGCCAGCGGTCAGCAGGCTGACCATTCCAAACATCTTTTTCATATTTTCCCCCCCCATCCACAGCCGCGAGCCAGTTCCCGGATTCCGGACGCTCGGTAACGGTTGGCTGTGTTTGAGGTGTTTAGTTTAGGACTCTCGGTGGCCCGTCATGATGAGGATAGAGGGGGCAGCCGCGCACGGTTGATAAGGAACGCGCTCCATTCCGTAACATTCCGCCGGGAGCGCTCCGTGTTCCCTGGCGGAGCGGCTTTGCAAACCCGGTTGACCGGGCTGCGTCGTTTGATTTGAAGCGGTGGAGCTGCACTGCGTCTCAGGCGTCGCGCCGCAGCGAGCCGCAGGCCCACCAGCCCAGCGCGTACAGCACGGCGCTGCTCACGAACAGGGGCTGGTAGCCGTAGCGGTCGGCCACCAGTCCGCCCAGCACCGGGGCGAAGAGGGCCACGCCCACCAACGTGTTCAGCGTGCCGATATAGCGGCTGCGCTGGCCTTCGGGCGAGATGTTCAGCAGGTGGTTGGTGTTGCCGAGGTTGAAGCCCTGGAGCGCCACGCTGGCCAGCACGAAGACCAGGCCGTAGGCGGCGGGTGACCAGCCGAAGTGCCCGGCCAGCAGGGCCGTGACCGGGGCCAGGGCCGCAAAACTGGCCGCATAGCGCAGGATTCGCCGCGAACCCTTGCGCTCGGCCACCCACTGCCAGCCCACGTTGCTCAGCGGTGCGGCCGCCGTGGTCGCCATCACGAAGGTGCCCAGCGAGGCTGCCGGGAAGTCCAGCTCGCGCAGAGCGTACACCGCGTAAAAGGGTTCGCTGACTGCCGCAAAAGCCAGCAGCAGCCGCACGTTCAGAAAAGCCCGCAGCGAGGGGTCGGCCAGCGACTGCGGAATGGAGCGCAGTTCTTCGCGGAAATCGCCGGGGGGCAGCGGCTGGTCGGCCGGTTCTTCTACCCGGCCGAACACGGCGTAGCCGGCCGTGAACGCCACCGTGCCCAGCAGGAAAATCAGGGCGTAGTTGTAGGGAAAGCCCAGCTCCGAGCCCAGAATCCAGCGCACCGCCAGCCCCGAGACGAAAGCCAGCAGGCCGCCGTACAGGTTGCGGGTGCCGAAAAACCAGGCGCGGCGCTGCGGCGGCACCGTCTTGCTGACGATTTCCAGCCAGGGGAGGCCCGACACGCCTGAAGCCAGCGCGTTGACCAGCATGGCCAACAGAAACACGGTCAGGCACAGCGCGGGCCAGTCGGTCAGGAAGGCGGCGCAGGCCACCATCAGCAGATAGGTGACGGTGCGCACCGTGGCCGCTGAGCGGTACAGCGGCATCTTGTGCGTCAGGGGCCGCGCCCGCGAAGCGATATACAGCTGCGGCAGCATCCAGCCGCCCTGCGCGATGGCCGGCAGCAGCCCGATGATGGCGTTCGGCGCTCCCAGCTTGGCCGCGAAACCTGCCATTACGATGGCCACACTCATAAAGCCCTCGCCCAGCAGCACCAGCCAGCCGTTCAGCACGCCCAGACGCTCGTTGGGGGTCCAGTTCTGCCAGGGCGGAGTGGGGGCGCGGCGCGGCATGGGGGGCATTATGCGCCCAGAACTCTGACGGGTTGATGGGGCGCGCCTGCTGGCAGCCTGGGTGACGGCCGCGCCGCAGCCCGCCGCCGTTCAGGTGTCAGGTGCCCGTGCCGCTCAGGGGTTGGTAAAAAAGTGCTCCGAGGTGCCGCAGCCTGGGCATTCGCCGTAAAACCGCTGGCCCTGCTTGCGGGTCTTGAGCAGCGCCCCGCACTGCGGGCAGGTGCGGCGAATAGCGGTGTTGCCCTGGCAGTCGGCGCACTTGAAGTAGTAGCTGTGTTTGTAGAGGATGCTCAGGCGTTTGCTGCCGCACTTGCCGCACTGGGGCACTTGGGATGGCTCACCGGATACCTTGGGAGACGGCCCCTGGGCCTGGGATGGCGAAGGCTGCGGAACTGCCGGCTGAACTTTGGCTGTAGGGCGAGTGGATGAAGCCGCCGGCTGCCTCGAACCGCCTGCACTGGCCAGCTCTTTCCGTGCACTTTCGGTGCCGTGGGCCAGCAGAAAGTCGCGGGTTTTCGCGAAGTCGGCTTCTGGCAGCGTCAGTCCCCTGTTCAGCGACTCGCGGCCCAGGTGGAAGACCGAAGCCAGCTTGCGGTGATGGTCTATCAGCTCCCGCACGCGGCCGGGAATCTGGTCGGCCTTCTTGACCTGCGCGGCGATGTGCGGCAACTCACGCTCGTAGTGGACCAGGCCGTCATCACTAATGGCGACCAGCACATCGACCGGCAGGGCTCCGAAACCACCTTGCAGTAGGCCGAAAGCGAGGCGGCTACGCAGCGTTTCCGCGTTGGCATCCAGCAGCTTATGCAGCAGCTCTCCCTGGCGGCGGGCTTGCAGCAAAGGCGAAGGTATGCCGGTCCAGTTGCCTTCCCATTGCCGTGCCCACTCCTCACGGGCGTTGATGTTCACGGCGCTGGTCACGCTTTTGCTCTCCACGATAATCAGGCCCGCACGGTGAAAAATAAGGTGGTCCAGCTGCGCGTGTTCGCCGCCGTGGTGCAGATGCAGGTCATGAAACACCAGCACCTCGGGCGTCTGTCCGAAAGCTCGTCGCAGGTAAAACGCCATCTGACGTTCGGCCCGTTCGCCGGCCTTTTCTCTGGGAGTGCCGCTTGCCCTGCCCTGTCTCTCCTTGACAATCATCTCCTGCCAATGTAGCGGTCACAACGGTGGCGGGTCTGCTATTTTGTCCACCCAACCCCGCTAAACTGGTCTGCTATGCCTACGCCTGCTGCCGTGCCCACCCCGCTGACCCGTAAGCCCGAAGTGATGGCCCCCGCCGGGGGACGTGCGCAGATTCGGGCGGCGATAGAGGCAGGCGCGGACGCTGTGTTTTTCGGGGTCAACCCGCCCGAAGCCGAGGCGCGGCAGGGCGGAGCGGGCTTTCATGCGCGGGCCAAGGTGGGGATTGCCAGCGAGGAACTGCCGGAAGTGATGCGCGAACTGCATGCACGCGGGGTGCTGGGCTTCGTGACCTTTAACATCCTGGTGTTCGACCGTGAACTGCGCCGCGCCGAAAGAAGCCTGATGGCGCTGGCCGAGGCGGGCGTGGACGCCATCATCGTGCAGGACCATGGGGTGGCGCGGCTGGCACACGACATCTGCCCGGACCTGCACATCCACGGCTCGACCCAGATGAGCATCACCTCGGCCGAGGGTGCCGAGCTGGCCCGCCGCTTCGGGGCGAACCGGGTGGTGCTGGGCCGCGAGCTGTCGCTGGCCGACATCGAGCGCATTCGCCGCCAGACGGATATGGAGCTGGAAACTTTCGTGCACGGGGCCCTGTGCGTGAGCTACTCGGGCCAGTGCTTTTCTTCCGAGGCGTGGGGTGGCCGCTCGGCCAACCGGGGGCAGTGTGCCCAGGCGTGCCGCCTGCCCTACGACATGTTCGTGGACGGCGAGTACCGCGACCTGGGCGACGCCCGTTACCTGCTGTCGCCCGGCGACCTCTACACCCTGCACCAGGTGCCGGAGCTGGTGCGGATTGGGGTGGACTGCCTGAAAATCGAGGGCCGCTACAAGGACGCCGAGTTCGTGGCGTTGACCACGGCCGCCTACCGAAAGGCGGTGGACGAAGCCTGGGCCGGGCTGCCCCTGTCCGTGACGCCGCAAGAAGAACAGGACCTGGAACAGATCTACTCGCGGGGGCTGGGGCCGCACTTTATGACCGGCACCAACCATCAGGCGGTGGTGCGGGGCCGGGCACCCCGGCACCGTGGGGTACAGGTGGGCACCGTACGCGGCGTGACCGAGCGCGGCGTGCTGGTGGAGCTGGAGCGTGCCGTGAAGCCTGGTGACGGCCTGGTGTTCGACCCCGCCAACTGGCGCAAGCCCGAGGGCCGCGAGGAAGGCGGGTTCGTGTATGGGCTGTGGCAGGGCGGCGTGCAGGTGGAAGCCGGCAACGTGCGCCCAGGCCAGGTGTACGAGCTGCGATTCGGGCGCGGCGCGGTGGACCCTGGCCGCGTGCGTGCGGGCGACCCGGTGTGGCGCACCCAGGACCCCACGCTGAACAGCCGCCTGAAACCCCTGACCGACGCCGCCGACCCGGTGTACACCCGCCCGGTGGCCGCGCAGTTCGTGGGCCGCCTGGGCGAAGTGCCTGCCCTGACCCTGACCGACGAAGAAGGCCGCAGCGTGACTGTGCAGGGAGACACGCCGCTGGGAGAAGCCCGCAGCCGCGCCCTGGACGCAGCGGCCCTGCGCGAACAGCTGGGCAAACTGGGCGGCACCGGCTACCACCTGGGAGACTTCCGCGCCGAGCTGACCGCCCCGGAAGGAGTGGGCCTGTTCCTGCCGCTGGGGGCGCTGAATGCCCTGCGCCGCGCAG
Organism: Deinococcus proteolyticus MRP; assembly: GCF_000190555.1. Classification (GTDB taxonomy): domain Bacteria; phylum Deinococcota; class Deinococci; order Deinococcales; family Deinococcaceae; genus Deinococcus; species Deinococcus proteolyticus. Next base: position 1,616,570 of record NC_015161.1, on the reverse strand, counting down.
CCGTGAGCGCCCTGACCGAACTGCGCGGGCGGGCGCCGGAGCGGCAGGTGGTGCCGCAGTTGGACGGAGCATTGCAGGCCAGTGTCCAGTCCAGCCGGGTGCCGACCGCAGAGACACCCGCACCGCAGCTGCACGTGCTGGTCCGCACGCCCGAGCAGCTGGACGCCGCCCTGGCAGAGCGCCCCGATTCCATCACGCTGGACTATCTGGAGCTGTACGGCCTCAAGCCCAGCGTGGAGCGTGTCCGGGCCGCCGGCATTCCCGTGCGGGTCGCCAGTCCGCGCATCCTCAAGCCCACCGAGCAGAACCTGCAAAAGTTCCTGCTGAGCCTGAACGCAGATATTCTGGTGCGCTCGGGCGGACTGCTTGAAGGCTTGCAGGCGGCCTTGCCCTCCCTTGCAGGAGAGGCGTCCCACAGGGGTAGAGGGGTTGACCTGACCGGAGATTTTTCCCTCAACGCCGCCAACGTCCTGACCACCCGCGCCCTGCTGGACCTGGGCCTCAGCCGCATGACCCCTACCCACGACCTGAACGCGCAGCAGGTGGCCGAGCTGGCTGGGCTGGCAGGGCCGGAAACCCTGGAAGCCATCGCCTACCAGCACCTGCCGGTCTTTCACACTGAGCACTGCGTGTTCTGCCGTTTTCTGTCGGACGGCACCAACTACACCAACTGCGGCCACCCCTGCGAGTCGCACCGGGTGGCCCTGCGCGACGAGCGCGGCGTGCAGCACCCGGTGATGGCTGATGTGGGCTGCCGCAACACCGTGTTCGAGGGCCGCCCGCAGGTGGCCGGCATGCACCTGGACGACTGGCAGGCAGCGGGCATTCGGCACTTCCGGCTGGAATTCGTTCACGAGACGCCGGAGCAGGTGCGTGCAGTCATTGCCCGGCACCGCGAGTATCTGGCCGGGCAGCTGAGCAGCGCCGAGCTGGAAGAGGCGCTTGAGGAAAGCGGTGACCAGGGCGTGACCGAGGGCAGCCTGTTCGTGCCGCGTGACTTCGGCCTGCTGGACGAACTGCCGATGGTGTGAGTGCGTGTCAGTGGCGCTCTATGCCGTGTGGGCGGCGCCGCTGTTCAGTTGCCCAGCCCAGCCGCCCCCGCCAGCAGGGCCAGGGGGCCAGACCCGGAAGCCGTTCGTGGCCGAGCCCAGGGAATGAGGCGCGGCGAACAGTGCCCACGAGAACAGTGCCCACTATTCGTAATCGCCGCACCGTGCTGTGCCCCTCACGCCAGCACGGGTAAAGGCAAGGAATACAAATACAGGCTCAGTCTGGCCGCAGGTGAGCGTCCCGGCATCAATCCCCACAACCGGAAATCGGGGAGCTGCGGGCATTCCAGTCTCCGTCGATCGCGGTCAGCAGCGTCCGAATTTCTTCCTGGGGCAGCTGTGGCTGGCTGAGGGTGCGAATCACAGCCCCGGCGTCGTTGTAGTACACCCGCAGTTCATAGTCGCCTGCACGTTCGCTGGGCGTGCTCCTGCGCTTCATCAGCACGAAGTCGCGCCGGCCGGCCGCGTCGAACCAGAACTCGGTCGTAAACCGGGTGTCTCCTGCGTAGGTTGTGCCGTCCGTGACCGTCTGGTAGCGCCGCAGCACGCCACGCCCGTCTTTCCAGCGGGTGCGCGTCTCGTAAAAGTCGCCGCAGGCCCGGCCTTCTACCACCGACTTGCGGTACTGCCCAGCGGCAATCTGCGCGTTTACCGCTGCGTAATTGTCGCGAATGGCCTGAATGGCCGGCGGTGTAGCCTGAGCCTGAGCGGGAGCAAGGGCGGCCAGCGCCAGTGCGGCGAGCAGAGATCGGGTGGAGGGCATGTGGACAGCCTAGCGGCAGCTGGTCAGGGGTGTATGGTGGGCCAGCCGCTGCACCCAGCGCCGGGTCTGCGCGGGCGAACGCAGCCGCACCACGTCCAAATGGGGATACCGCGCCAGCTTCTGGCGGTTGCGGGTGCGGTTTTGCCAGTGTGTGCGGAAAAACCAGCGCAAAATGCCGTCAGAGGCCAGCAGGGTAGACCACTGCTCGCGGTTGCCGTTCCAGAGTTCTTCGCGGGTCCACATTCGCCCCAGGGTGCGCCGCAGCAGCCGCCAGAACACCACCGGGGCCGGGTAGTCCAGCCAGACTGCCGTATCGGCACGCGGCCAGCTGATGTCCTGCGCCTTGGTGTAGTTGCCGTCCATCACCCAGGCGCTCTGAGCGGTAAAGGCGTCCACCTCGGCGCGGAACTGCTCCAGCGGCGCTTCCTGCCAGCCGGGCCCCCACTGCCAGGCGTCCTGCTCGGCGTGGGGCAGCCCCAGCACCTGCCCCAGCTGCCGCGCCAGCGTGGTCTTGCCGCTGCCGGTTGTTCCGATGACAAGGATTCGCTGCATGTGCGGTTTGGGCATAGGACCTGAAGCTAGCGCGGCGGGGTGTGGGTAGGAATGCGTCAGATGGCCTAGCTGGAAGGTGGAAACCACCTCGCCACCTAATTTTACCCGGATAATATTGACGGATAAATTTAGCTGTGCGGACCTGGCCGGCCGATGTTCGGCAGCACGTTCAGCGGCTGGCAGCGCCCGCCTTTGCAGAGTTGCCATCCTAGACAGCCCGCTCCTGACGCAAAAAGAAAACCGCCGCTCCCCGCTTCATCGCCGACAACCCTGCCGAAATCGGCGTGAGTCAAGCGGGTCTGGCTTGCATGGTCCTCAGCGGTACGGCATGGCTCGGCGGCCCTGCTGGGCTTTTGGGAAGCGCTGTGGGTTGGCATGGGCTGAAACGCTGGGAGTAGCGCTTGGCCCTACTCGCAGCCCAGCGCCGCCTCCCGCGACGCCCATATGTACTGCAGATGATCAGCTGGCAGCGCTTGCAAGATGGCCGAACGGCTCAGCGGCGGAGTGGCGCTGGCCTCGGCTACTGCGCCGCTGTCGTCATAGTCCAGTTGCAGCAGCCTGACACGCCGCCCAGCCTTCCAAACACTCTGTGTCACGCGGTCACGGCGGCCTGCCCAGTCGAACCAGAAATTGAGTTCGCTGCGTTGGTCCACGGCACCGTAACGGGTGACCTGCCGAAATCGCCGCACTGTGCCGCGTCCATCCTGCCAGAAGGTGCGGGTGTCCTGTCTGCCGCTACACACGTCCCTGACCGTCAGCGTGCGCTGTGCATAGGCCCCTGCCGCAATCTGGCGCTGCACGAAAGCCACATTGGCCGCGCTGCCTGCCAGAGCGTGGGCCTGGTTGAAAACAGTGAGGGTCATCAGGAGCAGGCCAGAACGCAGACGCATGGCCACAGAGTAGAAGAACCCTGTGAGGACTGGTGCAAAAGAAAAACCGCCACCCATGCAGGTGACGGTCTATTCTGGTGGAGGCTAAGAGATTCGAACTCTTGACCCTCCGCTTGCAAAGCGGATGCTCTCCCGCTGAGCTAAGCCCCCTCAGCGCTGAACGAGCTTACCACGGCGCTCCACGGTTGGCAAGCGCTACCCTGAATCCCATGACGCGCATTTCGTCCCGCTCTGGCCTGTCTGACACCATCGCCGCCGTAGCCACCGCGCCGGGGCACGCCGGCGTCGGGGTGGTGCGGGTCAGCGGCCCGCAGGCGCTGCACATCGCCGACGCCCTGTTCTCGGGCCGGCGGCGGCCCAGCAGCACGCCGGGCGGGCGCTTTTTGTTCGGTCGGCTGCTGGCCGAGGGCGGCGAGGTGCTGGACGAGGGCCTGTGCCTGGTCTTCCGCGCTCCCCACTCCTACACCGGCGAAGACGTGGCCGAATTCCAGACCCACGGCAGCCCCGCCGTGCTGGGCGAGGTGCTGACCCGCGCCCTGGACCTGGGGGCCCGCCCCGCCCGCCCCGGCGAGTTCACGCTGCGGGCCTACCTGGCCGGCCGCCTGGACCTGGCCCAGGCCGAAGCCGTGCTGAATCTGGTGGAGTCCAGCACCGAGACGGCCCGCCGCCAGGCCACGCTGGGGCTGTCGGGGGCGTTGGGTGAGCGGGTGGACGCCATCGCCCGCGACCTGACCCTCACGCTGTCCAGCATCGCCGCACTGCTGGACTATCCCGAAGAGGGGGTGCCGGAAGAGGAGCGGCAGGTGCCACTGGCCCGCGCCGCCGCCGAGCTGGAAGCGCTGCTGGGCACCGCCCGCGCCGGCCGGGTGGCGAACCAGGGCGCCCGCATTGCCCTGATTGGGGCGCCCAACGCCGGCAAATCCAGCCTGCTCAATGCGCTGCTGGGCTACGAGCGCTCTATCGTCACGCCGCTGGCGGGCACCACCCGCGACTATCTGGAAGCAGGCCTCTCGCTGGCCGGGGTGCCGGTCACGCTGGTGGACACAGCGGGTCTGCGCGACACCGAGGACGTGGTAGAGGCGGCTGGGGTGCGCCAGGCCCACGCGCTGGCCCAGGGCGCCGACGTGGTGCTGACCCTCAGCGACGGGTCACAGCCCCGCGAGCCGCTGCCGCTGGCCCTGCCGGCCGGGGCGCGGGCCATTCACCTACGCACCAAGGCCGACTTGCCGGCCGCCTGGGACGACCCCGCCTACCTGCCGGTCAGCGCTGCCACCGGCCAGGGCCTCCCGCAGCTGCGTGAAGCCCTGGGCCGCGAGCTGCTGGGCGATACTGCACGCGGCGAAGCCTGGCTGGGCAGCGAACGGCAGGCCGACGCCGCCCGCCGGGCACTGGAGCATGTGCGCCTGGCCCAAGAGCTGCCCGACGACCTCGCCAGCATAGAGCTGGAAGAAGCCCTGCTGGCCCTGGCCGAGCTGACCGGCCGCGACGTGCAGGATGATGTGGTGGACGCGGTGTTCCGCAACTTCTGCGTGGGGAAATAGGAAGCGTGGGGGGAGCGCTCCCTCATCGCATGTCCATGGGCGCCGTCTGCACTGCAACATGTCCCAGACCGAGTACAGTACTGACCCTGGGCGAGGTTCAGAGTCCAGCGCAGGACAGTCCAGCACAGCGGCCGCGTGCCCGCCGTGCTGCCGGTTCACGGCTCCAGTCTGGCCGGTGTGGGTGTGGACTTTAGCTCTGCTCTGCCAGGCCCAGCACTTCCAGCACGCCGCTTCCCCGCGTGGCGTCTTCCAACGCCTGGCTGAACCCGGCTTCGTCTTCCGGATACACTTCCACCGGCACCGTGACGCCGCTGGGGGTGTACTCTTCTTCGCCCTTCACCACGTCCCAGGTGTCCAGCAGGTGATACAGCGCCCCCTGCTCGGCAAAGCCCACACTCACGCGGGTGTGCAGGCGTGGGCGCACCTCGAAGCGCGCGGCGGTCCGCAGCACTTCGGCCGCCGCGCCACCATACGCCCGCACCAGGCCGCCCGTGCCCAGCTTCACCCCGCCGTAGTAGCGGACCACCACCACCATCACGTGCTGCACGCCCTGGCCCTCGATGGCCCGCAGGATGGGCGCCCCCGCCGTGCCGCCCGGTTCGCCGTCGTCATTGAAACGGTACGCCTCACCGATACGGTAGGCCCAGCAGTGGTGGGTGGCGTCCGGGTACTTGGCGCGCAGTTCGGCCAGGAAGGCCAGCGCCTCTTCCGGCGTGTCGGCGCGGCGGGCGTAGGCCAGAAACTCGCTGTTCTCCACCACTTCGCCGTGGCGGTGCTGAGCGGCCAGCGTGGTGAACGGCTCGGGCAGCTTCGCGCTCTCGGTCACAGCAGCCCCCGCCGCACCAGCTCAGCGCGGGCCTGCCACATCACCAGGCTGCTTGGGCCGTCCTGCACCTCGCCGCGTTCCAGCCGCGCATACGCTTCGGCCAGCGGCAGGGTCAGGCGCTCGATGGTTTCGGTGTCCTCGTGCGCCATTTCGCCCAGGGTCACATCCAGCGCCAGCAGCGGCAGGAACACCACGCCGTTGATGCTCGGCTGCGGATAAAAGCCGGGCAGTGCCACCCACTCGCCCGCCTCGCCGCCGACTTCCTCGCGCAGTTCCCGCGCCGCCGCCGTCAGGATGTCCTCGCCCGCTTCCACGCCGCCCGCCACAATCTCGGTGATGGCGGCCCGCAGGGGATAGCGGTACTGCCGAATCAGCGCGATGTCGCCCGCTGCCGTCACGGGCAGCACGAACACGGCGCGGTGGCCGCGTGGGTGGTACTGATAGGTGGTCTGCACGCCAGGGCGCACCTGCACGCGGTCTTCCCAGACGCGGCGCGGCGGGCCGACCACTTCACGGCTGCTGAGCGTTTGCCAGGGCTGCTGCTCGTCCTCGGTGAGCGCGGCCCAGCTGGGGTGGGGCTGGAAGTCCATAGGGCCCACGCTAGAGCATTTGGCCGTAGGGCGACACCTTTTCTCGGCGGGCGAACGGGGACAACTCCGGAGAAAGACATGCCGCAGCATGGGAAAAAGGGGAGAGCTGAGGCGCTTTTTCTCGCCTCTCGCTGCCGTCTGCTCTCCGCTTCAAGTAGGGCAGGCAACAGGGTTCCTCTCCCTGTAGCCTGCCGCTCCTGGTCCACTCCGGACTACATCACGCGGTACATCCAGCCGTGCCGGTCTTCCACGCGGCCGTACTGAATCCCCGTCAGGGTGTCGTAAACGTGGCTGGTCACCTCGCCCTTGGGGAGTTCCACCTCGCCGCCTTCATAGCCCAGTTTGCCAATCGGGGTCACCACCGCCGCCGTACCGCAGGCGAACATCTCGGTGACCTCGCCCGCACGGATGTCGGCCACCAATTGCTCAAAGTTGATGGCGGTTTCCTGCACATCGCGGCCTTCGTCTTGCAGCAGCCGCACGATGCTGGAGCGGGTGCCGCCTTCCAGGATGGTGCCGGTCAGGGCGGGGGTCTGCACGCTGCCGTCGCGGCGCACCACGAAGACGTTCATGCCGCCCAGTTCTTCCAGGTTGGCCCCCTGAGCGCTGTCGAGGTAGCAGACCTGCTCGTAGCCTTTTTGCTGCGCTTCTTTCTGCGGCAGCAGTGAAGCGGCGTAGTTGCCGCCTGTCTTGGCCGCGCCGATACCGCCGGGGCCAGCGCGGTGGTACTGCTGGGTGACCCAGATGCTGACGGGGGCAAAGCCGTTTTTGAAGTAGGGGCCGCTGGGGCTGGCAATGCACAGGTAGCGGGCCGAAGCGCTCGGCTTGACGCCCAGGCCCGCGCCGTCCCCGAAGATGAAGGGACGCAGGTACAGGCTGCCGCCTTCCACGTGGGGCACGTACTCATGGTCGGTGCGAATCAGGTCCACCAGGCTGGACAGGAAGTCCTCGGCGGGCAGTTCGGGCAGTGCCATGCGGCGGCAGGAAGCGGCGAGGCGGGCAGCGTTGAACATCGGGCGGAACAGCCAGATGGAGCCGTCCGCATGGCGGTACGCCTTGAGGCCCTCGAACACTTCCTGGGCGTAGTGCAACACGTTGGCGCTGGGGTCCAGCGGAACCGGGCCATAGGGCAGCAGCCGCATCTCGCTCCAGCCGGTGTCGGCCGTCCAGCGGGCCGAGGCCATGTGGTCGCTGAAATCGGCCCCGAAGCGCAGATTCTGCATGATGTGCTCGCGGTCGGCGGCGCTGCGTGGCCTGGATGTTTCGTCGGTGGCGTAGCGGCGCTGAACGGTTTCGGCGGTGGGCGCGGGGCGGGTGGCCGCGTCTTCTAGCGTGGTGGGACGGGGTGCAGTCATAAGGTTCCTCCAGAGGTGAACTTGGATTGGGGTGCTGTTAGTCTAAAGGACGCGGGCTGCCAGCGCGCCATTTCCCCGTTCCGCAAAGCTCAGAGCGCCTGTTCAATATCAGCCTGCAGGTCGGCCAGGTCCTCTAAGCCCACCGTCATGCGGATGGTCTGCGGCCCCACACCGGCGGCGCGGCGGCTGGCTTCGGGCACCCGGCCGTGCGTGGTGGTCCAGGGATGAACGACCAGGGTGCGCGTATCGCCCAGGTTCGGGGCAATGCGTAGCAGCTGCAAGCGGCCCAGGAAGCGCGAGGGGTCCGGCACGTCGAAGGTCAGGATGGCGCCCTTGCCGCGTAGCAAGTAACGCTGCGCCCGCTCGTGGCTGGGGTGTCCCGGCAGGCCGCAGTAACTCACCGCGCTGACCCGCGGATGGCCGCTCAGCCACTCGGCCAGCGCCTGTGCCGTGGCACACTCGCGGTCCAGGCGCACGCCCACCGTTTCCAGCCCCTGTCCCAGCAAGAAGGCCGAGTGCGGGGCCAGGGTCATGCCCAGCTGTGAGGCTCCCAGCCAGCGCTGCCGCTGCGCCAGGGCTCCAGCTCCGTGCAGGTTCAGCAGGCTGCGCTCCGCTCCTTCGGTAAAGATGGGATTGCGGCTCAGATCGGCGCTGCCGCTCACGCTCACACTGCCGCCCATGGCGCTGCCGTGCCCGCCGGCCCACTTGGTCAGGCTCTGCACGCTCATGTCGGCGCCGTGTTCCAGTGGCCGTGCCAGGTAGCCGGCGCCGCCCACCGTGTTGTCAATCGCCAGCAGGGCGCCGGCCGCGTGGGCCACCTCGGCCAGGGCGGCCACGTCGGCCACATCGCCGCTGGGATTGGAAATCATTTCGGCCCACAGCACGCGGGTGTTTGGGCGCAGGGCGGCGCGCATCGCTTCCGGGCTGCCGTCCGTAAAGGTCGTTTCGATGCCCATCAGTGGCAGCACGTTTTGCAGCAGGCCCGCCGAGCCCCCAAACAGGGTGGCCGCCGAAACGATATGGTCTCCGGCCCGGCATACGCTCATCAGCGCTGTGAAAGTGGCGGCCTGGCCGCTGGACAGCGCCAGCGTGTGTGCCGCGCCCTCCAGGCTGCTGAGGCGTTCTTCCAGCATCGCCACGGTGGGATTCTGCATCCGGGCGTAGCTCAGGCCGCCGCCCCCGGCGAACTCTTCCTGCGCCTCTTCCAGGTTGCCGAACTGAAAGGCGGCCGCCGTATGCACCGGCAAGCCGATGCTTTGGCCCAGGCCACGCGGTATGGCACTCTGGACTGCGCGGGTGGTGTAGCCCCAGGTGGACCCGCAAGCTGCGGGGGTGGCGGATGCAGGACGGTCGTGGTGGTTCCCCATCGGCCCACTGTAGACCATTGCGGACTGCAGACCATGCCGAAAATTCCATGCCAGACCGCGCTGCAGTACAGAAAACCCGTACCTTGCGGGGGTACGGGTCCGAGTTGGCTGGACTATGGATTGAGTCTAAAACTTGACAGTCCGGGGTCAGTCGGTCGCGGCAGGGGCAGGGGGCAGGGGCGGGGTGCTGGACCCCGGAATCACGCTCTGCACTTCGCCCTTCACGCGGGCCACGGCGCTGCGCACCACGTCGCCGGTAATCAGTTCCTGGGTCAGCAGGGCGTCCGCCACCTCATCCATGGCGCCCCGGTACTCGCTGACCAGGGCCTTGGCCCGCTCGTAGGCGCGGTACAGAATCCGCTTCACGTCCTCGTCCACCAGCTGCGCGGTGTGCTCGGAATAGTTGCGGGTCTTGGCCATGTCCTCGCCCAGGAAGACGGGGCCGCCGCTGTCGGGATTCAGGGCCATGTTGGCGAAGTTGTCGCCCATGCCCCACTCCAGCACCATCTTGCGGGCCATGTTGGTGGCCTTGCGGAAGTCGTCGGCCGCGCCAGAAGTCACGCTGCCGATAAACACTTCCTCGGCGGCGCGGCCACCCAGGGCCACGACCAGCTGGTTTTCCAGCTTCTCCTTGCTCATCAGCACGTTCTCTTCGGGCAGGTAGAACGCGGCGCCCAGTGCCCGGCCACGCGGAATGATGCTCACCTTTTGCAGCTTGTCGCTGCCGGGAATCACGGCGGCGGTCACGGCGTGGCCGGCCTCGTGGTAGGCGATGGCCCGCTTTTCCTGGTCGGAAATGGTCAGAGAACCGTTTTCCAGACCCAGGGTGATCTTGTCCAGCGCCCGGTAAAAGTCGCTCATGTCAATCTGGGCCTTGCCCACGCGGGCCGCTTCCAGCGCGGCTTCGTTGGCCAGGTTCTTGAGGTCGGCGCCCGAGAAGTACGGGGTGGACTTGGCGAGTTCGTCTACGTCTACGCCTTCGCCCAGCGGCTTGTTGCGCAGGTGCACCTTGAGAATCGCCACGCGCTCTTTCATGTTCGGCAGGTCAATGGTCACTTGGCGGTCGAAGCGGCCCGGACGCAGCAGCGCGGGGTCAAGCACGTCGGGGCGGTTGGTCGCCGCCAGCACAATCACGTTGCTGGCCTTATCGAAGCCGTCCATCTCGCTCAGAATCTGGTTGAGGGTCTGCTCGCGCTCGTCGTGGCCGCCGCCGATGCCGGCACCACGCTTGCGGCCGATGGAATCGATTTCGTCGATGAACATGATGGCGGGTGCGTTTTTGCGGGCGTCCTCGAACAGGGTCCGCACACGGCTGGCGCCCACACCCACGAACATCTCCATAAATTCGGAAGCGCTGACCGAGAAAAAGGGCACGTCGGCTTCACCCGCAATGGCGCGGGCCAGCAGGGTCTTACCCGTGCCGGGAGGGCCGACCAGCAGCACGCCTTTGGGGATTTCCGCGCCGATCTGGTGATACTTGCCAGGATTCTTGAGGAAATCCACGACCTCCACCAGTTCCTTTTTGGCTTCCTCGTGGCCGGCCACGTCGGTGAATTTGGTCTCGACCTTGTTCTCCTTGCCGTATTTCTTGGCCTTGCTCTGGCCGAACTGCATCATGCCGCCCTGGCTGCTCTGGGCACGCACGAAGAAGAAGTAGAACAGTGCTCCCAACATCAGCAGCGGCAGCAGGCTCAGCAGGATGCTGAACCACTGGCTCGGCTCACGGAAGTTCACGGTCACACCTTGCTCGCGCAGAGCCGGAATCAGCTCATCGTCGCGCACGGCGGACGAGGGCGACAGCTGCACCATGACGCCTTCTACTTCACGTTGCTGCGTGCCGCTGGGGGTGTCCACGTCCACCTGGGTCGGGGCGTTCAGCGTGGCGGTGGCGCGGGACCCTACGATGTCCACCCGCTCGATGCGGTCCTGGCGCAGCAGGTCTTGGAATTCGGAATAGTTGACGGTCGGACGGCCCACGTTCGCGGTCTGCGAGAACATCAGCATCAGCGCAAGCACGAACAGGACAATCAACCAGGGATTGAGCTTTTTCAAGAAGAACCTCTAGGGGGAGAGAAACGACCGCGCAACATTCTGCGGCGCCGGGCCGGGAAAGGTGCCCTAAGAGCAAGCGGCCCAGTCAGTTTTGTCAGTTTACCAACCCCTTGTTAAGAGATAGGGGCAAAAGACACCCCTGAGGCAGCCGCCAGCCTGTCGGTTTCCTTAAGCTGGCTTCCCGCTGCCGCCAAGACCCGTTCAGTCCAGCTGGTCGGTGGACTGTACCTTGCGGTTGCCCGGCGCTTCCTGCAGCAGCGGATTGACCGGGGCGCCCGTCACGGCCGGGTCCACGCTGACCGGGGTGGGCGCGCTGGCCTGAGACGAGAAAGCTTGCGAGGGAGCCGGCTGCGGGCGGGCTGCTGCAGGGCTGGCGCCCGCCTGGCCCGGAAGCTGGCGCCCGTTTTTCATCCAGCCCAGGGCGCGTACGGCGTCCACCACCAGCCATACGGCTACTGCGCCCCACAGGGCGGCAGGCAGCCAGTTCTCAGCGCTGGCATAGCGGTAGGCGGCGGTCCCGGCCAGCAACCCCAGCAGCAGGCTGAGCAAGAAAAGGACCTGGGGGGGAAGGCGGCGTTGGCCCAACATGCCGCTCACTCTAGCGGCCTCCTTCTCACAGCTCCCCTACAGCCTTCATGGCCTCGTGCAGCGCCGGTCATGGTCTGGTGTCAGTCGCTCTTCCCGCGCCGGTCTCCATTCAGCGCCGGCGCCACCCTACACTGGAGGCCATGAATCCTCCCGCCTCTTCTTCCCCTTCGCCGCAGGTCCTGGTGCTGGTATGCGGCAGTGTGGCCGCTATCAAGGCACCAGCCACCCTGCGGCGCCTGCGTGAAGCCGGTGCTCAGGTGCGAGTGGTTGCCACCCGCGCCGCCCTGGAGTTCGTGACTCCGCTGAGCCTGAGTACCGCCGGAGCCTGCGAGGTTGCCACGGACGCCACCTGGTTTGCCGCGCAGCCCCAGGCCCAGCACCTGACCCTGGCCCGCTGCGACGCCGCCGTGGTGGTGGGGGCAACTGCCGACGCCCTGGCCCGCGCCGCGCACGGTCACGCGGACGACCTGCTGAGCGCCACACTGCTAAGCGTGCGTAGCCCGGTGCTGTGGGTGCCGGCCATGAACGAGCGCATGTGGCAGCACCCTGCCGTGCAGGCCAACGCAGAGCGGCTGCGCTCCTTCGGTCACCACTTCCTGGGGCCGGTGTTCGGGGCTTTCGGCACGGCCGGCGAAGGCGAGGGCCTGGGCCGGATGGCCGAACCGGAGGACATCGCTGCCGGGGTGCTGCGCCTCGCACAGCCGCAGGAGGAAGCGCAGGAACAGGACCTGGCTGGGGTCAAAGTGGTCGTCTCGGCCGGGCCGACCCGCGAGTATCTGGACCCGGTACGTTTCGTCAGCAATCCCAGCAGCGGCAAGATGGGCTTCGCGGTGGCGCAGGCTGCCGCCGGGCGCGGTGCGGACGTCACGCTGGTCAGCGGGCCGGTCCATCTGGCCACGCCGGCGGGCGTGCGGCGCGTGGATATAGAAAGTGCCCTGGACCTGCGGGACGCTGTGTTGCAGGCCGCGCAGGACGCCGACCTGGTGGTCATGACCGCCGCAGTGGCCGACTACCGCGCCGCCGATGTCAAGACCGAAAAGGAAGCCAAAGGGGGAGAGACCAAGACCATCGAACTGGTCAAGAACCCCGACATCCTGGCCGAGTTGGGCGCTGACAAGGGCAAGCGGGTGCTGGTGGGCTTCGCGATGGAAACCCACGCCGGGGTGGAGCGGGCAGCCGACAAGGCTCGGCGCAAGAACGCCGACTTCATCCTGCTGAACTACCCGACCCAGGAGGGCACCGCATTCGGCGGCGACGACAATCAGGTCACATTGGTCCGCGCCGACGGCACCCATGAAGCCTGGCCGCGCCTGAGCAAACGTGAAGTGGCGGAGCGGCTGCTGGACCGGGCGGGGCAACTGCTGCCTGCCGCTCGCCTGGACGCTGCAGGTGAAGAACGCTAGACTTGCTCCCGCTTCTGACACTCCGGCTGGCCCTGCATACTCTGGTCCATGCCTGTAGATTTATTCAAATAATCTGCATAAAATAACGGACGTGCTCTCCAAAGAACAACGCCAGCGTCTGATTCAGGACATTATTACCCGCGAAAGCATCTCGACGCAGGCCGAGCTGGTCGAGCGGCTGCGGGCCGATGGCATCGCCGTGACCCAGGCGACTGTCAGCCGCGATATCAATGAGCTGCGGCTGGTGCGCCTGCCGGTTGGCAAGGGCCGCCACCGTTACGCCCTGGCCCATGTGCAGAGTGAACTGGACCTCAGCGACGAGATTGCCCGGCTATTCCAGAACTTCGTGCACGACATTGACCACGGCGAGAACATCCTGGTCATCAACACCGCCGAGGGCCATGCCAGCGGGGTGGCGCTGATTCTGGACCGCCTGCGCCGCGACGACATCGTGGGTACGCTGGCCGGCGAGAACACCATCCTGCTGGTGGCCCGCACCACTGCCGATGCCGAGGCGCTGGTCGAAGAACTGCACGAACTGATGATGGGCTGAGGCCAGCGCGGTTCAGGGGATGTCGTCGTCGTCCAGGGCGGGCAAGTTGCCCACCGGCAAGTCCACGTAGGCCTGGGTGCCCTGGCCCGGCTCGCTTTCCAGCCAGATGCGCCCGCCGTGCGCGTCGACGATGGTGCGGGCGATGCTCAGGCCCAGCCCGGCGCCGCCCCGGTCGCGGCTGCGCGAGTCTTCCAGGCGGTAAAAGCGGTCGAACAGTTTCTCCAGTTGGTCCGCTGCGATACCGGGACCGTTGTCCGAGACGCTCAGGCGCACCCGGCCCGGCTCCGGCTGGGTGGACCCCAGTTCGATCCGGGTGGCGCCAGCCTTGAGGGCATTGCTGATCAGGTTGTTCAGCACCTGCCGCAGCCGGTCGGGGTCAGCTTCGAAGGGAATGTCCTGGCCGGCCGGCACCAGCACGGCGCCTTCACTCTCCGCCAGGGGGCGCAGCTCACGGGCCACTTCGTGCAGCAGCATCTGCGAGAACAGCAGCTGTGACTTGAGCGTCAGGACGCCGCCGTCCGAGCGGGCCAGCTGCAGCAGGCTGCCGATCAGGTCCGTCATACGGGCCGACTCGCGCTGGATAATCTGGACACTCTCGCGTTGCTGCGGGTCCAGCTCGGTGCGGCGCAGCAGGTAGGTGGCGTGCCCGCCGATGGCCGTGACCGGGGTGCGCAGTTCGTGGCTGGCGTCGCTGGAAAAGCGGCGCTGCGTCTCGAAACTGTCCTCCAGCCGTTCCAGCATCCGGTTAAAGGCCACTGCCAGCGCTTCCACCTCGTCGTCGGAGTGCGGCACCGGCACGCGGGCCTGCAGGTTCTGCGAGTCGATGCCCTCCACTGCATGCCGGACCGTATTGAGCGGCCGTAGCGCCCAGCCGGCCAGCACGTAGGCTCCGATACCGGCCAGGAAACTGCCCACCAGTAGCAGCCCGCCCATAATCAGCTGCAGACGGGTCACGGTGCGGTTCAGTGAGTTCAGGCTGCGCCCGATGAACGTGACAGCCAGCATTTCTTCACTGCCGCCGCCGGCTCCTTTCTGGAACTTGAGCGGGGTCAGTGCCACCAGAATCCGCATGGGCTCGGGGTCCGAGAACTGCGGCTTGACCGAGCGATTGATCAGAATCTGCCCCGAAGGGGATTCCAATAGCCTGGCCAGCTCGTGATCGCTCAGTTCCAGGGGCGCTGCCGGGTCAATGCCCACGGGGCGCAGCCGCAGCGCCTCACTCTGCTTGTGCAGAAAATCCAGCAGGGCTTGCCGGCCCTTGTCGTCCTGCGCCGCTGCCCACTCGGCCCGCAGATCGGTGGTCTGTGAGCGGGGCACCAGCGGGTCGACCTGAATCACCGAGGAAGGAAATTTGCTGCGCGCTTCGGCCAGGCCGTCCGAACCGGCCTCTCCCAGCGAGAGGTGCAGGCTGGGTACCAGCTCGGTGAACTGGGTCTGCGTGTCGGCCAGGTCACCTTCCAAGGCCCGCTCCAGGTCGTGCCGCATCATGGTCTGCACGGTCAGCGCCGTCAGCAGCAGCAGCACCACCAGCAGACCGGTGTAGAAAGTCGTCAGGCGGTGGCGCAGTGTGGCGGCGCGCCACCGCCGACGGAACCCGTCCAACATAAGGTTATTCTTCGCGCAGCACGTAGCCCACGCCACGGACCGTGTGAATCAGGCGGCGCTCGCCTCCCTCTTCCAGCTTGCGGCGCAGATAGCCGATATACACGTCCACCACATTGCTGCCGCCGGTGTACTCGGGCCAGACCTTTTCTTCTATCTCAAAACGTGAGAACACCTTGCCGGGATTCCGGGCCAGCAGTTCCAGCAACTCGAACTCCTTGGCTGACAGCTCCACGCGCCGGCCACCCCGGAAAATCTCGCGGCCATCCAGATTCATCACCAGGTCGGCCACCCGCACTTCACCCGTCACGGCGGGGTTCACGCGGCGCAGGTGGGCGCGCACACGGGCCAGCAACTCCTCAATAGAAAAGGGCTTGATGAGGTAATCGTCAGCGCCCGAGTCCAGGCCTTCTACCTTGTCCTGGATGCCGTCTTTGGCCGTCAGGATGATGATGGGGGTATTGCTGGTCTTGCGGATGCGGCGGGCCACTTCCAGGCCGTCCAGCACTGGCAGCATCAGATCCAGCACCACCAGGTCCGGGGCCACCTCACGGAATTTGCTCAGGCCGGTCACGCCGTCGTAGGCCACGTCCGTGGTGTATCCTTCCGCCCCCAGTTCCAGTTCAATGAAGCGGGCAATTTCTTTCTCGTCTTCGATGACGAGCACCAGGGGCTTACGTTCCATAGCGGCAGTCTAGTGACCTTCTCATGAGAATCAGAGTGTGGACCTTAACCTGCTTTCATCTCGCTGCCCTCCAGCTGCTCTGCAGGGAGAAGTACCCGGTAAAAGGCGGCTCCACCACTTTGCAGCAGCTCGAATCCGTTCAGGGGCGGCACGGCACGCAGCTGCAGGATGCTTCCATCCTGTCCGGGAGACACTTCCAGCACTCCGGCCACCCCGGCGCACAGCAGGGTTTCGCCCGGCTCTGCCACACTGCACAGGCGGTGGGCCAGATGCAGCGGCAGGCCGCAGGGCCGCGGCTCCAGATGAGGGAGCAGGGTCAGCTTGCCCGCAGCCAGGCCAGCGCGCAGCGAGAGTGGCTGGCCCAGCGTCTGCGCCAGGGGCAGCCGCTGGGTCAGGCTGTGTGCTTGCTGCGCTGCACCTACGGCCGCCTCAGCCTGCCAGGCCGGCCAGCAGGCCAGCGCCGCGTCGCCCTGCAGCGGCAGAATCCAGCCGCCCCAGCCGCGCAGCAGGTCCAGCATCTGCAAACTCCACTGGCCCAGCAGTTCTCCCCAGATGTGAAGGGGAAGTTGCTGGGCCAGCGCGGTACTGCCGACCAGGTCGAGAACCAGCACACAATAGTCGTCGGTAGAGGGCTCGGGCTGTGATGGAGGAGCGGGAAGCAATTGCATAGGGGGTCGCCTCGGCTGGGGAAGAGGAAAAAGACATTTGGAACCGTTCCAAATACTGGTTGGATTAGAATAAGATGATAGAGTCCCAAGCCGCCTGAATTGTGACTGAAGAACTTTACATTTACCCGACATACCCCTAAGCCAAACGAATTTCGCGTCGCTGTGGGAAAATTTCTACCCGCAGGCTTCCCTGAGCTTTTTATGGAAAGTTCCAAAAAACCAACAGTCGTCTGTAAGTGTGCAAAAAGTTGCGTTTGCTGGAGCCACGGCTGCCAGTCAGTCCGGCAAGGACTCGATCAGATAACCGTGCAGAGGAGCCGCAGTAGTGAAGCGCAGCCAGTCTCCAGGCTCAGCAGGCAGGGTCCAGCATCCAGGCGTGTAGGGAGGGCGTGCTGGGAAGCTCAAGACCAGGGGCAGGCCGGCGTCCACGATGGTGGCCCGCGGCGTCTGCGCGATGACGCGGCCCACGCCCCGCACACTTGAGCGGCCGACGGCTTCAGCCCAGGGCGCAGCTGGAGCGGAAACTTCCACCCCGGTGATTTCGGGGTCAATCAGGCCGTGGATGAGCACCCGGGCCGGGCCAGTCAGTGAGTAGGGGCCGCAGCGGTCGAACAGGTACAGGGCCAGGTCGCCGCTGACGAACTCCAACAGAAACGATCCCTCGGGCCGGGGCAGCAGCTGGCCGTAGGCGGCGTATTGGGCGTAGGTGTGGGCGAATTCTCCAGGGGAACTTTCCAGCATCTCGCGCCTCAGCCTGCCAGGGTCCGCCAGGTCACGTCGGCGGCCACGCCTACCAGCATGGTGATGGCCAGCCACATGTTGGCGTCGAAAAAGGCGACGTTGGCGCGGGTCAGGTCGTCCGGCCGCACGATGGCGTGTTCGTACAGCAGGATGCCGCCCATCACCAGTGCCGCCAGGTAGTACCAGAAGCTGGCGCCTGCGGCCCAGCCCACGGCCAGGAGCAGCGCAAAGGTCAGCGCATGGCTCCACCTGGCGATGTCGAGCGCCCGTGGAATACCGAACCGGGCAGGAATGCTCCGGATACCGCTGCGGCGGTCGAACTCGTAGTCCATGGTGGCATAGATGGTGTCCAGCCCCACCATCCAGAAAATGACCACTGCCCACAGCAGCCACGCCGGGAGCGCAAATGCTCCAGTTACCGCAATCCAGCCGCCAGCGGCCGCCGCCCCGTCGGTGATGCCAAGCCAGACGTGGCACAGCCAGGTAAAGCGCTTGGTATACGAGTAGCCGATCAGGAAAACCACTGCCAGCGGTAGCAGGGCCAGACACAGCGGGTTGAGCTGCCAGGCGGCGAACAGTAAGGTGACCAGGCTGACGGTCACCAGGGCCCAGGCCGCGGCGGGCGAAACCTTGCCGGCGGGAATCTCGCGGTTCTGCGTGCGGGGGTTGCGGGCGTCAATGAAACGGTCAATCACCCGGTTGGCCCCCATCGCCGCCGTGCGTGCCGCCGCCATCGCCACCGTAACCCAGATGAGGGTGTGCCACCCCGGCCAGCCGGTGCCGTCCTGCCAGTAGGAGGCCAGCAACATGCCGGCGTAGGCAAACGGCAGCGCGAAGACGGTATGCTCGAACTTGACCAGCTCCAGAAACTGTTTCGGCGTATTGGTAGGGGCGGCGGGGGAAGCAGGCGAACTCACGTTGCTGCTCAGCATAAGCCCTGGCGCCGGCAATCAGAGGGCCCCCTTCACAAAGGGCAGAAATCTGGTATAGTACCGGGCGCGCAAGGAAGCCGAGGCGTAGCGCAGGCCGGTAGCGCACTTGGTTTGGGACCAAGGGGTCGCAGGTTCGAATCCTGTCGCCTCGACCAGTAAACTCCCTTGCACAACCTAAGCGGGATTGGTGTAGTGGTAGCACAGCAGCCTTCCAAGCTTCTGGCCTCGGTTCGAGTCCGTGATCCCGCTCCAGTTTCTCCCCCCACCCAGGGGGGATTTTTTATAGCTGTTTTTTGCGTGGTTACGTGCCCTGCGCTATGATGACGCGGCCCGCAAGCTAGGGCGCAGGCACCCTTAGCTCAGTTGGATAGAGCAACCGCCTTCTAAGCGGTCGGTCGTAGGTTCAAGTCCTACAGGGTGCGCCACGAAAAACCCCGCCTAGAGCGGGATTTTTTATTTTAGCCGTTTTGTCCTGAGGGCTTAAAATAGGCCTCGTGCCCAACGCGTGCCCAACCGGCATTCAGGAGTCAGTTTCACCCGACCAGGCCTGGGCGGTGAAGTCGAGGGTCAGCCCTTTGCGCTCGTGTGCAAACACACTGCGGTAATGGTCCTGAGTGAAGGAGGCGCGGGCATGCCCGACGTGAGCACTAATGACCTCCACCGGTAAACCCTGCTGGCCCTGGATGGAGATGAAGCTATGCCGCAGCACATGGGTGCCCTTGTACGGAACCCCAGCCGCCTGACACAGCCGTTTCATCAAGCTGTAGGTGTTGTCAGGGCGAATCGGTGTGCCGACCTCACTGGTGAACACAGCGTCACTCCCGATATATCTCTCACCCGCTGCCTCTTTTTCTAACGGCAGTTGCTCGCGCCGCTCCCGTAAGATCTTCAGCGCATCCCCAGACACCTCCAGGGTGCGCTTGGACCGTGCCGTCTTGGGAGTGGTGCGGTGCAAGTGACCGTTCAGGCTGACGAGGGCTTCCTTGATATGGATGGTGCCACTTTCCAGATCAACGTTTTCCCAGCGCAGGCCTAGAACCTCACCCATGCGCATACCGGTGGAGAGCATGAAGCAGAAGGCCACGCCGCGCCGGTCCCCACGGGCCACCTCATAGAAGCGCCGCGCTTCATCGGGAGTCCAGGCTTTGAGGTCGTCTTCCTGGGCTGCCTTGCGGGTGTAGCGGGGCCGGGCTGTATCGGCGGGGTTACGGAGCAGTTCGCCATGCCGCACCGCATCATTGAAGGCAAGGTGCAGCAGGTTATGAACTTGCCGCTTCATGGAGTCGCCTAACGGCTGTCCGAAAGTGTCGGGTCGGCGCTCATCCTGATGAACCAGGCTGGCGTAAAAGACCTCAAGGTCCCGTGGGGTCAGGCTGCTGATGGTGCGCTTTCCGATGCCAGGAATGATGTGCTTCTTGATTAGGCTGGTCTGTGACTGGTTGTATTTGGCGGCCAGCGTATCCGCCCGCAGAGCATGCCAGTTGAGCAGGAACTCAGCCACGGTTGTCTTTTGCGTGACGGTGAACTGCCCGCGTGAAGCGTCGGTCTGCGCCTCACGCAGCGCGGCTTCGGCGGCGGTCTTGGTCGGTGCAGTGCCCGCGACCCGCAGAGTCTCACCACTGTGCAGGCGAATACTGGCCCGCCACTGCCACTTCCCGGAAGGAAGCTTGCGGACACTGCCGTTGCCGTTGCCCCGCTTGGTCTGGCCGCGTCCGGTCATGGCTGCTCATCCTTGGGGCAGACCGTGAGCGTCAGCCCCAGCTCATCGAGAATCTGTACCAGACTGCGGGGGATGTGACCGCGCCGGCCTGTGACGACCTGAGCCACTGTTGGAGCCTGAACGCCCAACCGGCGGGCCAGCTCCGCCTGAGTTACGCCTTGCCGCGCCATTTCCGCCCGGAGCTGCTGCCTGAGCTTCTGATCAAGGTCCATAAGGCATTCTGACACAAGGAATAGTCAAATTGACTTTTGTAATACGGCGGTGCTGGCGTTGGCGAAGCCCCGCTCACTGTTTCGGTGGGGATGGTCAAAGTGGCCCTATGGGGATGGTCCATGGGGTTATGCTCTGACGCCCGGGTGGGGATGGTCAAAAGAGCCTTGAGCAACCTATGGGGATGGTCGAATGAGACTTGCAGGGATGGTCGGGGATGGTCAATCGGGTCTATGGGGATGGACAGGGGATGGTCGAACAGGGACCCCGAAGTGACATGGTGCATGGTCAAATCGGTCTACGTGCATGGACCATGGGGTTATGGTCTGAAACCCAGGTTGACATGGTCAACAGTGCCCAAATCGGTCTATTTGCATGGTCAAACAGCCTCATGAGCATGGATGTACATGGACGAAGTGACGTGGTGTACATGGATGCACATGCTCAAGGTGGGCCGAGTACTAGGGCCATACCTGAGATAAGTTGGGCCTACATGTCACTTCTGATAGATCAGTCTGAAATCAACGCCATCCTCTGGCGGGCCTGCGACACCTTTCGCGGCACGGTAGACCCCAGCGAGTACAAGAACTACCTGCTGACCATGCTGTTCGTGAAGTACATCAGCGACGTGTGGCAGGACCACTACGATGCCCTGAAGGCCGAATACGGCGACGATGAGGACCGCATTCGCCGCCGCCTGGAGCGTGACCGCTTTGTGATGCCCGAGGGCACGCTGTTCAAAGACCTCTATGCCCAGCGGGGTGCAGACAACCTGGGGGAAATCATTGACCAGGCGTTGCTCGCCATCGAAGATGCCAACAAAGGCAAGCTGAGCGGCGTATTCCGGAACATCAGCTTCAACAGCGAAGCGGCGCTGGGGCAGACCAAAGAGCGCAACATCCGGCTCAAGAACCTGCTGGAAGACTTCCACCACCCCAAACTGGACCTGCGCCCCAGCCGCATCGGGAACTTGGACATCATCGGCAATGCCTACGAATACCTGATTGGCCGCTTTGCCGCAGGTGCGGGCAAGAAAGCCGGCGAGTTCTACACGCCCCCGGAAGTGAGTGACCTGATGGCCCGCCTGACCGCCCCGCAGCCGGGCGAGCGCATCTACGACCCCACCTGCGGCAGCGGGTCGCTGCTGATCAAGTGTGCTCAGAACGTGCAGGCGCAGGGCAGCCAGAATTACGCCATCTACGGGCAGGAGCAGAACGGCAGCACCTACGCGCTGGCCCGCATGAACATGTTCTTGCACGGTGTGGATGACGCCCGCATCGAGTGGGGCGATACTATCCGCAACCCGCTGCACCTGGAAGACGACAAACTGATGAAGTTCGAGGTGGTCGTGGCGAACCCGCCGTTCAGCCTGGACAAGTGGGGCGCGGAGGACGTAAGTAGTGACCGCCACAAGCGCTTTGAGCGTGGCATTCCCCCCAAAGGCAAAGGGGATTACGCTTTCATCTCGCACATGCTGGGCAGCCTCGCGGAAGTGGGCAGCCGCATGGTGGTCGTGGTGCCACACGGCGTGCTGTTCCGGGGCGCTGCCGAGGGCAAAATCCGGGCGCGGCTGATTGAAGAAGGGCTGCTGGACGCCGTCATCGGCCTGCCGACCAACCTGTTTTTCGGCACGGGTATTCCCGCCGCGCTGCTGGTGTTCCGCAAAGGGGCGGAGGCCCAGAGAAATGGGCAGGCAGACGTGCTGTTCATTGACGCCAGCCGTGAGTTTGCCGCTGGCAAGAACCAGAACCAGCTGCGCGAAGCCGACATCGTGAAAATCGTGGACACTTACCGCGCCCGAAATGGCGTGGACAAGTACGCCCGCGTGGTGCCGCTAGACGAAATCGCCGCCAACGACTACAACCTGAACATTCCCCGCTACGTGGACACTTCCGAAGAAGCCGAGCCGATTGACCTGGGGGCCGTGCAGACCGAAATCAACGCCCTGGAAAGCCAGTGGCAGCAGCAGCGGCAGAAGATGGCGGAGTATCTGAGGGAGTTGGGGCTATGAGTGAGTCTTGAGACCAATCCAAACATTGACAGTTTCAAAGAGGTGGCTATACTGGTTGCAACGAATACCCGAGCGCCCGAAAGGGAAAGGCTAGGGTTTTTTCTTTTATATACTTGTCAGTAGATGCAGCCCAGTTATGACAAGTCGCCGCTGACGCTCCCTGAGCAGGTCGAGCATTTGCGTCAGAAGGGTCTGGCCATTGGTGACCCTCGGCGGGCGATAGACGTGCTGAGGCGTGTGGGCCTGTACCGCTTCAAGGGCTACCTTTTGCCCTACAAGTCTTCTGAGGGCTACGCGGGCGGCGTCACCTTTGAAGACATAGAAGGCCTTATGGCGTTTGATGAAGCGTTGCGGCTTCATATCCTGACCGCCATGCCGCTGGTGGAAGTTGGCATCAGGCAAGCGATTGGTCAGCCTATGCTGGAGCGTTATGGCGTGCGCTGGTACGCCTGTGAGGAACTTTTCGCCGCCAGTGATTACTTCCAGCACACTGAATTCTTGCGGAAGGCGCTGGACGAGTTTCACGGGATGCCCGACCTCTTTGTGGGTCATTACCGCGAAAAGTACCACCAGACCGAGCCGCCCCCTGCCTGGATGATTACGGAGACGATGACGCTGGGAAGCTGGTCAAAGCTCTTTGAGTCGCTCCCCCAAGAAGAACGTGACCTGATTGCCCTGCCCCTCGGCATCAAAGCCAGTACGCTGGCCTCGTGGTTGCACGCGCTCACCATTGTTCGCAACATCTGCGCCCATCACTCGCGGCTCTATGACCGCACCTTCAACACGATGGGCCTGGCCGATGACCGCCGCACCAAACGCCTGCTCAGGCAAAATTCCTTTGATGAACGCGACGAAGGCGCACGCCGCCTCGCCCCCCGCCTGTACGCCCTGCACCGCCTAACCCGCGCCCTAGACCCGCAAACCCGCTGGACGGCTGGCCTCAAAACCCTGCTTGCACCCGTACCGCCCGGCACGCTGGCCCGCGTAGGCTTTCGCCCTGGCTGGGACGGGCAAAGCGAGTGGGCGTAATGGGAGTGGTAACGGGCATGTTGGCCGCCCGGTTGGAGGACGAATGAAACAGATACACATGGTCGGGGCGCTGCCCGCCGAGGCGGAGGCATGAGCGCGGGGGAGCAGATGGCAGAAGGAGGAAAGCAGAAGGCGCGGGGCGTGCCGGAGGGGTGGCGCGGGGTGAAGTTGGGGGAAATGGTGGAGTGCTTTTCAGGCGGAACGCCATCGCGTACAAAGCCTGAATATTATGGTGGCGATATTCCATGGATTAAGTCAGGTGAATTGAATTCGGGGAACATATACGCAACTGAGGAAACCATAACCGAGGCGGGCTTGCAGAATTCAAGCGCAAAGGTTGCCAAGGCTGGCACATTGCTTTTCGCACTTTACGGAGCAACAGCGGGAGTCATTGGAAGAACCAGAATAGATGCGGCTATAAATCAAGCAATTCTCGCCATTGAACCTAGCGAAGAATTGCTTAGCGAGTTTTTGGAGTATTTTTTGAGTTCAAGTGTTGGAAATCTCCTACATTTGACCCAAGGGGGGCAACCAAACTTTAATGCGGGAATTGTAAAGGGTTTCCCCCTCCTCCTCCCCCCCCTCCCTGAGCAACGCAAAATCGCCGCCATCCTCTCCACCTGGGATGATTCACTGGCAAACCTGACCGACCTGCTTGCCGCCAAGCGTCAGCAAAAGCGTGGGCTGGCTGAGGCGCTGCTGACGGGGCAAAAGCGGCTGCCGGGGTTTGAGGGGGAGTGGGAGGAGAAGAAGCTGGGGGACATTGCTAAGGTTTATCAGCCAGTCACCATCACTAGTGCAGACCTTAAAGCAAGTGGGTATCCTGTCTACGGCGCGAATGGGAAAATAGGCTACTACGACAAATATAATCACGAACAATGGCAGACTTTAGTTACTTGTCGAGGCTCCTCGAGTGGAGCAGTTAGTCGTAGTGAAGACTACGCCTGGATAACTGGTAACGCAATGGTCATTAATGTAGATAACGTCCTTAAAGTGGACAAACAATTTATTTATCAAATGATGCTTTCCAAAGATTTTTCTTCACTGGTCAGTGGCTCCGGACAACCACAGATAACAAAAAAGCCGCTTGAGGACTTTGCAATCTCACTCCCACCCCTCCCAGAGCAACAAGCCATCGCCTCTGTCCTTTCCACCCTAGACAGTGAAATTGCCTCGCTGGAGGCGCTCAAGGCCAAAGTGCAGGAGCAGAAGCGTGGGCTGATGGACGAACTGCTGACGGGGCGGGTACGGGTGAAAGTGAATGTGGAGGACAGTGTATGAAACTGGAATTTGACCGGACAGAAACGCCCGCCGAAGTGCAACTGCGCGAGTGGGCCGAGGCTCAGCAGGGCGGGGTGAGTTACGCCCGGATTCATGGGGCGCTGCATGGCGTGATTGCCACGAGCATGCAAGGCAGCGACCTGGGGCGCTCGGCCCTGCGGCTGCTGCGGCTAGACGCACCGGATGAGGTGCATGCGCTGGCGGTGCAGGCGGCGCAGGAGCTGCACGCGCTGGAGGCAGGGAGCGGGAACGCAGACGCGGAAGCGCTGCTGACAGTGCCGCGCCTGACCGAACACGGCGTGTTTCTGGAGTGGCTGGGGGGCGTGGGCGCGGTGGCGCTGGCCCAGCCGGATGCGGTGCTGGAGGTGCTGGCAAGCTGTATGACAGCCCGGCAAAAGCCTGAGCTGTTCTTCAGGGGTGGACGGGGCAGGGAGGAAGGCGAGGTCATGAATGACCTGGCACAGGACCTGCTGCTGATGATGGCGCTGATGCCGCCGGAGTTCTTGCCGGCGCATTTTCCGCCGCAAGCGCAGGACATCTTTGCGGACATACGGCGACAGACGGCCGACCCGGCCGAATGGGACGAAGAAGGCCGCCAGGAAACTGTGCTGGACGTACTGGGCAGGGTGCATGCCGCCTACATGACCCACGCGGCGATGCGGCAGCTTCAGGTCCAGCGTCTGCTGGACGGAGACGAGTGGGACGGCGGGGAAGACGAATGGGCGCTGATGCCCAAGCGCCGTGAGAGCCGCAAGATTCGCCCGAACGAACCATGCCCGTGTGGCAGCGGCAAGAAGTACAAGAAGTGCCACGGTGCGCCGGGTGCGCCCACACTGGAACCTGCACTGGAGGAAGGATGAATCGCAACAAAAAGCAGCAGGGCCGTGGTCGGCAAAAGAACGCACAGGTTCACAGAAGTCCGCTGAAGCCACTGAGTTTTATGGATGGTTACCTGATGGCCTTGACGGTCATGGGGCAGGGCCGCGCTGAGGTGCTGGAGCACTGGCGGGCAACGATGGGGGAACACTTCGGTGACCTGACGGAAGAGTACCTGGCGCTCAAGCCGGACATCGATGAGGCGGTGTATTTCACCGAGGACTTTATCCGGTCAGCAGCGGAAATCGAGAGCTGGATGGTGGGGCTGGCGCTTGCCCTGCTGGCCGATGACGGGTTTGGGCAACAGGTTGAAGCGTTGGAGGGTGAAGTCCAGTTTGTGGCCCTTGATTTGTTGATTGTTTTGGAAGCCTCGAAATATGCGGGGCCGCTGCAATTGCCCCCAGTCAGCGACCCCGAGTTTCGGGCAGTCTGGCCCAGGATGCAGGAGCGCTGGACCAAATTTCAGGCCGAAATGCGCGGGCTGGGAATGCGTAAGCGCATAGATTACCTCGGCGACTTGCTGGGGCTGATTGAAGGCATCGTTCACGGCAAGCTTGGGCGGTAGGGCCGCGCAGGACGAGAGCAAGCCAAGAGGAGAAAGGGCGGCTGCGTTGGTGGCTGCACTTTAGACTGAGTGTATGCCCCGCACCGACCCGCCTGCCGATTTCCGTGAAATCGTTTCCAGTCAGCTCCCTGCCCTGGCCGAACTGGTGAACCTGGGCTACACCTTTCTGACCCCTGCTGAAGCCCTGGCAAAGCGGCGAGGCCGGCGCGGGCAGGTGATTCTGACCGAGGTGCTGCTGGAAGCCCTGGGCCGCCTGAACCGCGTGCGCTACCTGGACCAGGAGCGTGAGTTCACCGCCGAGGGCCTACAGAAAGCGGCGGACCAGTTGCTGCGCCTGCCGTTTGAAGCGCTCTACACCACCGCGCAGGCGGCTTACGACCTGCTGACCCTGGGCACCAGTGTGGAGCAGGTGGTAGACGGGGACCGCAAGAGCTTCAGCGTCCGGTTCATTGACTGGGAGCGGCCTGAACGGAACATCTGGCATGTCACCGAGGAGTACACGGTGGAGCGCCAGGGCAGCAGCAGCACGCGGAGGCCAGACATCGTGCTGTTCTGCAACGGGATTCCGCTGGTCGTCATTGAGTGCAAGCGCCCCGACATGGGGGAGCCGCTGGCTGAGGCCATCTCGCAGACCCTGCGTAATCACGCCCGCCACGAGATTCCGCTGCTGTACTCCTTCGCTCAGTTGCTGCTGGCCGTGGCGCAGAATGAAGCGAAGTACGCCACGACCGGGGCCGACGCGCAGTATTGGGCCACCTGGCGTGAGGAAGACCCGCAGATCACGGCGGCCTTGCCGGAGCTGGTTGGCCGGCCGCTTGCTCCGGACGTGCGCCGCCGCATCCTGGGCTGGCGTGATGAGCCGCTGCGCTCACGGCTGGACCGGGCCTGGCATGAAGGCCCCCGCGTGCCGAGTGCTCAGGATGGGTTGATTGCGTCTCTGCTGGCCCCGGCCCGGCTGCTGCCCTTCATCCGTGGGTTCATCGTATTTGATGCCGGTGTGAAGAAGGCCGCCCGCTACCAGCAGTACTACGCAGTGGGCGAGATCATGCGCCGGGTGCAGGAGCGGACCCCCGAGGGCAAGCGGCATGGCGGTGTGGTGTGGCATACCACCGGCAGTGGCAAGAGCCTGACCATGGTGATGCTGGCCCGTGCGCTGACAAAACTTTCGAACGACCCGCAAATGCGGGGAGTTCTGAGCGGAGCGAGTGGAAATGAGCAGGAGGCCCAAAATGGAAGGACGGTCCAGACGCTTTTCCCGGACCGTCCTGGAATGGCCGGGCCGACCCACCTGCCCGACGCCCTGGCGCCGCGCATCGTGCTGGTCACCGACCGGGTAGACCTGGACGAGCAGATTGCTGGCACGTTCAAGAACACTGGGGTTCAGCCGGTGCAGGCGAGGGACGGACGGCATCTGCTGGAGCTGCTGTCCTCGGAGCGCACCCAGGTCATCACCACCGTCATTGACAAATTCGAGACGGTGGCCCGCGAGCGGCTGAAGGTCACCAGCCCGGATGTCTTCGTACTGGTAGACGAGTCACACCGCAGCCAGTACGGCAGTGCCAACGCCCTGATGCAGACGGTACTGCCCAACGCCTGCCTGATCGGGTTTACGGGCACGCCGCTGCTGAAGAAAGAGAAGAACACCGCGCAAAAGTTCGGTGGCATCCTGCACACCTACACCATGGGCCGAGCTGTGCAAGATGGAGCCGTTGCCCCACTTAAGTACGAGGCCAGGCACGCCGAGCTGCGTGGAGCGCAGGAGCAGATAGACCGCTGGTTTGAGCGGGTGGCCCGTAACCTCACCGACCAGCAGAAAGCAGATGTGAAGCGCAAGTTTCAGGCGGCCCAGACGGTCCTGGGGGCCGATTCCCGGCTGGAAGAAATCGCTTACGACATCGGGGAGCACTTCGCGCAGAACTACCAAAGCCGTGGCCTCAAAGCCCAGTTCGCCGTGAGCAGCAAGCTGGACGCCGTGCGCTACAAGAAAATCTTCGACCGCTGGGGCCGCGTGAGCGTGGCGCTGGTGATGTCCGCCCCCGACACCCGTGAGGGCCATACCACCGTGGATGAAGCCGATGTCCCGGAAGTGCAGGCTTTCTGGCGCGACATGATGAACCGCTACGGCAGCGAAGCGAACTATCAAAAGAGCATCATCTCGGCGTTCAAGGGAGACGGCGAGCCGGAACTCTTGATCGTGGTGGATAAGCTGCTCACCGGCTTCGATGCCCCGCGCAATGCCGTGCTGTACCTGGACAAACGCCTCAAAGAGCACAACATCTTGCAGGCCATCGCCCGTGTGAACCGGCTGTACGACGGCAAGGACTACGGCCTGATCGTGGATTACCGGGGCATCTTTAATGAGCTGCACGAAGCGCTGGACATCTACGCCGCGCTGGAAGCGGAAGGCTTCGATCCAGCAGATGTGGCCGGCACGCTGGAGAGCGTAGAAGTAGAAATCGGTCTGCTGAAGACGAGGCACGGCCATGTCTGGGATGTATTTAGTGGCATAGACCGGCAGGACTTAGAAGCCATGCAGCGCCATCTGGAGCCGCAGGACCGCCGGGAGGCGTTCTATGAGGCGCTGACCGCCTTTGCGAAAACCCTGCAACTGGCCCTCAGCACACCCGCCTTCCTTGACCGGACGCCGGAAGCTGAGCGGCAGGTCTATATCCGCGACCTGCGGTTCTTTCTGAATCTGCGGACCACCGTCAAGCGGCGCTACGGTGAGAGCGTGGACTTCGGCCCCCTGGAGGCACAACTGCGCAAGATGGTGCAGGAGCATGTGGGAGCCGACACCGTCACTCAACTGGCCGAGCCGGTCAGCCTCTTTGATGCCGAGGCGGCTGAGGAGCAGGACGCCCAGATTGAAGGGGACGCCGCGAAGGCCGACACCATGGCGAGCCGAATCCGCCGTGCCGTGACCGAGCGCATGGAAGAGGACCCAACGTTTTACAAGCGGCTCTCCGAACTGGTAGATGAGGCCATCGCGGACCACCGTGCCGGCCGGCTGGCCGATCTGGAGTACCTCAAGCGGGCGCAGGAGCTGACCCGGCTGGCCCGTGAGCGGGGACAGAGTGAGGGCGACCCCAGGCTGCAAGGGCGTGAAGCGGCGCAGGCTTACCGTGGCCTGCTGGAAGAGGGATTGTCAGAGTCTTTGAGGGAGGTGCCGGACCTGGCCGAGCGGCTGACCACCGCTGCCCTGGCTTTTGACGATGCGGTTCAGAGCCTCAAAATCCGGGATTGGCACAGTAATCAGGGCGTGCGGAACCGCATGATTGATGCTATGGACGACCACCTCTACGAGCTTGAGCGTGAAACTGGGCAGCGCATTCCCCATTCCATCCGGGACGCTCTGTTCGAGAAAGTCCTGTCTGTCGCACGGCACCGGGATGCCTAAAGGAAGCGAGGGACAAAGAACGGCGAAGTACGGCACGGCCCGGATTCCTTACACCCTGAAGCGCCGTGCCCGCCGGACCCTGAGCATTGAGGTGCGGCCGGACGGCAGCGTGCTGGCGGTCGCGCCACTGGAGGCGCCGGAGGATGCGGTAGAGCTGAAGGTGGTGAAACGGGGAGCCTGGATTCTCCGGCAACAGCGTGAGCTGGCAAAACTACCGCCCCCTTTGCCGGAACGCCGGTACATCAGCGGTGAGTCCTGGCGCTATCTGGGCCGGCAGCACCGCCTCCGTCTGCTGACCGGTGAACAGGAGGGAGTCAAGGTGGTTCGCGGTGAGCTGCTGGTCACGGTGGGCACTTCCGGCCGAGCTGAGCAGGTCGTCGAGCGCTGGCTTCGGTCACGTGCCGCAGCAGTGATTTCCGAGCGGATGGAGTTCTGCTTAGAGCACGCGGCACACTTCGGAATCAGCCATTCGGGCGAGTTTAGTCTGCGCAGGATGCGGACGCAGTGGGGGAGCTGCACCCGGTCGGGCCGGCTGACGTTCAATCCCAAGCTGGTGCAGGCTCCCAAAGAATGCGTTGATTACGTCCTGCTGCATGAGCTGTGCCACCTCACGGAGTTCAACCACTCCGCAGCCTATTACCAGCTGCTGGGACGTGTGCTGCCAGATTGGAAGCGGCGGCGCGAACGGCTCAACAGGTTGGTTGAATTGCCGCAGTAAGTCAGGCCGCAGCCAGCCGAAGCGGGCAATGGACGTGACCTTTAATGCCAGCCGAGTTCGCAAGTCTTCTAAAAAGCGCCAGCGTGTCAGCAGAACGCATACGGACGCAGTGGAACGCAGCAGCCGGACTTGCCTAGCGATGAGGGTTGACCAGGCAGAGCTGGGGGCAGGTTTTGGAAATTCATGGCCAGGTTTCCCCACGTTTTTCCAAAACAGATTTGGAAATTGGTGGGGCTTTTTTGCCACGTTTTTCCAAACTTACGGGCGCAGACTGAGGAGCAGCGTTCTCATCTTTCCTGCCTAAGGGGATGAGGGGGATGAGCTTGAGTACCCACTTGGGGGATGAGTATACGTTTCCAGGCAAAAGTGCTCATAGAGCTTTCATCTGTCCACTAGAGTGAGGGCATGTTCCCCCTATCTGACCGCTTCACCGACGCCCTGAATCTGGCTGTGCATTGGCACCGAGGCCAGTTCCGCAAGGTTGGCCCGGGTGAAACCGAACGAGTCCCCTACCTCTCGCACCTGCTGGGCGTCGCATCTGTGGCGCTAGAGTTTGGCGCGACCGAAGACGAGGCGATTGCAGCCCTCCTTCATGACGCGCTGGAAGATGGCCCGGACAATACAGGCCGGGACGCGGACGACCTACGCCGCGAGATTCTGGAGCGCTTTGGCCCGGCTGTGACAGCGATAGTAGACGACGCCACCGACGCGGCGCCAAAAGCAGGCGAGGAAAAAGCGCCCTGGCCGGAGCGCAAGCGGGCTTATCTGGCGAAGCTGCCGTCCAAGCCAGCTTCCTCTTTGCTGGTCAGTGCCTCGGACAAGTTGCATAACTCCCGAAACATTCTGGTGGATGTCCTGGCCAGGCCAGAAGCCGAGCGCGAGGCTTACTTTGACCGCTTCAAGCAGGGGCAGGAGGGCACACTGCAGTACTACCGCCTGCTGGCCGACACCTATTCCGCCATCGGGGAGGAGGCGCTCGGCCCGCGCCCCGAGCTGCGTGAGCTGTTCCGTGAGCTGGACCGGACCGTGCAGGCACTGGAAGCAGCCTGCGGTACAGAAGCCGGGGCGGTACGGCAGCACGAGGTGCTGAGGGTATAAACGGGGATAAACACAGGAAACCTAAGCATGGCGGGCCAAATAGGTCTTGTGAAAGCGCTGCCTGATAGGCCCGTGAGCGAAGGTGTGGTGCCCGGTCAGTGAAGTGGGGTGACCTTGAGACAGCAGTCCACTCCTCCCGGCGTAGAGCCTGGTTGGGGGAGGAGTGCGGGCAGTCTTCGGTTGGAAATACGGAGGGTATTAGGGTGGAATCATGGGGTCTTCCTTTCTGGCCTGATCGGGGCTGTGTGAGGGAAGTGGGTCACCGCAAAACGGACCGTGGGCATAAGCAGGGCAGAGGCTGCGGTGAGGGTCAGCTTGCCCTGCATAGCTGTGGGGGAGCACGGGCCAAGGCCTCATGCGAAAAGGCAAGCGGTTTCAGCACCGCCTGGGCACCTGGTCGCGGAGGGCTGGAAACAGGCATGGGCATGACGTGAACAGGTAGGGCAGAGCGGCATTCACGCTGAGCCACCAGCGCAAGCGCAGGGATTACCGTGGGCAGCGAACTGGGGGAACTGGTCCCGTCGGTTGCTGGAAGGGGCGTGGGGAGATCCGGTTTCAGGCGCGGCAGATGGGTGGTGAAGGACCCCCGGGGCAGCCGACCTTTGGCTCTGGCGGCCAGGAGCAGTTCGCAGGCATCCAGCCTCTGCTGTTCCAGCTCTTCAGCGCTGTAATTCAGCACGTCACTCTTATCGGGGCGACAGGCCCGCTCGTCCCGTGGCTTGCTGAGGTAAGCCATCAGGCGCTCTAGTCCCCGTGCACCCTTCACAGGTGTCAGCCAACAGCCTGCTTTGCGTAGCTGCTTAGGGTCTTCCAGGCCAAGGGCCACCACGACATGCGCGTGGACCTTTCCCTTCCTTGAACGCGCCACAGTGACATAGCGTGGAGCGTTCCCCAGAATGGCCTGAAGTTGCTGCTGGGCCAATCTGGGGCCGTCCCAATAGAAGTCGTCGCAGCCCTCAATATCGACAATGAGGTGATGCAGCTTCCCCGGAAGCAGGAACAAGCGTGCAGAAACCCCCTGACCGTCACCCCAGAGCCGCGTCGCACGTCTTCGCCGCTTGGACGTGGTGTCGTAGAGCGGGTCAGGTGCGTACTCAGTTCCGTGGCGGAGCTGATACTGGTAAGTCGTGGGATGAGTGGTGGGGTCTGCGGGCAGCATGGATTCCAGGAGCAATAGGGACAGGCCCAGCGACCGAAGAAGTCGCTGAAACTCAGGCGGAGAGGGGCATGAAATAAGGAGCCGAGTGGGCGCATGGGCCACCGGCTCCTCAAGAACGTTCAGTTCAGTTGGTGTCTCCGGCCAGGAAGTCATCTATGGCCGTGAGGGGAATCAGAATCTTGCGGCCCACGCTGATGCTGCGCAGCTGGCCGGTGCGAATCAGCTCGTACACCGTGTTGCGCCCGATACCGAGAATGCGGCTGACTTCCTCAGGGCGGCGGGTGCGGCGCTGGTCCTGCTTGCCACTCTGTGCCTCGGTGAGGTGTGGAAGTGTCGTGTCGGAGGGGGACAGCTCGTGCTGGTTGGTCATGCCTCATATTTTGCGGAGCCGTGCGTTACTGTTATAGGTGACATGAACAGTGACGCCAATTCTGCCGGGCTGTTTGCCAGTTGGTCTATGAAGGGGAAAGTGGACATAGACCTCGGGGGCCAGGTCATCATCTTTTCTCAGCCGGAGGCTACGATGGACTTGTTCGCACGCCCTGGCGGCAGCGAGGGCCATTACCGACGCCGAGTGGAGGCGCTGCTCTCGTTACATGCCGGGTCAACTGCGGATGAGTGGCAAGCAGTCGCGCAGGAGCTGGGGCCACTCTTCACCGTTCACCCCTTACACGCGCTCTTCAGTCAACCTGAACTGCGGGAATCTATGGACCTATGGCTTAAGGCGGGACAGGACCTCCGCCTGATGTGGAGCCGTATTGAAAAGCTGACAACGGCTTCGCCTGATGCATGGACCCAGGCAGAGCGGGAGGAGATAGGTTTGCAGGGGCTGGAAACTGCAGGTGCTGACCTTGATGCACTTTCAGAGGATGCGCGCCGCAAGCTGGCCGAAGCGTATACGCCCCAGGAGTGGGCATCCGAAGCAGGAGAAGTGGTGGATGGCATCGGGCAGCAGCTCAATAGCTGGTTCCGCGCTACGCCAAGCCGGGTCGTACCGCTGGTCAACCCTGAGACGCTGCAAGTGGAATTGGTCGTTGAACAGGGCATACAGGCCCTCGCCCTGATGTCCGTGCTGCTGATCCGCAATGACCGGTCAGCCTTTCCGAGGCAGTGTGGGCGTACAGGCTGCACCCGTATCACGTTCATGAAAGGGCGTAGGCGGTTTTGCTCAAAGGCGTGCCAGGAGGCGGCCAAGTCGCAGCGTTACCGTTCTCGCCGGGCGGCCCAAGGCGAGTGAAGGTGGCAGACGAGCGATGCGCTTGGGAGACGCCCATCACTAGACCCTCTGGATAGCCGACCTTGGCTCATGCGGGGGAAAAGGATTATGGCTGCCATGCCATCTCCCGACATTGCCTGCGCAATCCATCCGCAATGTGGGGATTATGACGCTGTGAACGCGGGTTAGACTCTTCTCAGAATGACTAACTCAACTGACCTCTCCGCGCTGGAAAAGCGCCTGTGGGACGCCGCTGACCAGATGCGGGCCAACAGCAAACTCAAAAGCCACGAGTACAGCACACCCGTCCTTGGTCTGGTGTTCCTCTCGTACGCTGACTACCGTTTCCAGAACAAAGCTGAGGAAATCGGGCTGGATGCCGACCCCGACGACTTCATGGCTGAGGGCGTGCTGTACGTGCCTGAGAAGGCCCGCTACTCGGAGCTGCTAAAGCTGCCCGAAGGCGCGAACATCGGCGCGGCCATCAACGAGGCCATGAACGCCATAGAAGCCCAGAACCCCGACCTGACGGGCGCACTCCCCAAGATGTACAACCGTCTGGACAACAGCCTGCTGGCGGGGATGCTCAAGTCGTTTACCTTCTCCGACCTGACCGCCGGGTTGCAAGGGGACGCTTTCGGGCGGGTCTTTGAATACTTCCTGGGCGAGTTCGCACGCAATGAAGGTAGCAAGGGCGGCGAGTTCTACACGCCCCAGAGCCTCGTCAAGCTGATGGTGGAGATCATGGAGCCTTTTCACGGCAAGATTTATGACCCCGCCTGTGGGTCGGGCGGCATGTTCGTGCAGTCGGCCCGCTTTGTAGAACAGCACCAGCGCAGCGCCGCCGACGACCTCAGCGTGTACGGCCAGGAAAAGACCAGCGAAACCGCACGGCTGGCCCGCATGAACCTCGCCATTCACGGGCTGAGCGGCGACATCAAGCAGGGGAACACCTTCTACGAAGACCTGCACGCTAGCCCCGGCAAGTTCGACTTTGCGATGGCGAACCCGCCGTTCAACGTCAAGGGCGTGGACAAGGAGCGTATCTCCAACGACCAGAAGCGCCTGCCCTACGGCACACCCAGTACCGACAATGCCAACTACCTGTGGCTGCAATACATCGCCAGCAGCCTGAACAGTGGGGGCCGCGCCGGGGTGGTCATGGCGAACAGTGCCAGCGACGCACGCGGCAGCGAACAACTCATTCGCCAGCGGATGATTGAGGACGGAGTGGTAGACGTGATGGTCGCCACCAGTTCCAACCTCTTCTACACCGTGACCCTGCCCGCCACGCTGTGGTTCATGGACAAGGGCAAGAAAGGTACGCCCCGCGAGGACACCGTGCTGTTCATTGACGCCCGCAACACCTACCAGCAGGTGACCCGCGCCATCCGCGAGCTGCGCGACGACCAGGTGGAACTGCTCGCCAACATCGTGAACCTGTACCGGGGCGAGGCCGACAAGCTGGACGACAAGCACGGCACCGCCGCGAAGATGACCGAACTGTTCCCAGACGGCCAGTACCGCGACATTGCGGGCCTGTGCAAAGTCGCTACCCGCGCCGAAATTGCCGCGCAGGGCTGGAGCCTGAACCCTGGGCGCTACGTGGGCGTGGAAGCCCGCGCTGCTGATGACTTCGACTTTGGTGTGCGCCTGAGCGAACTGAACGAAGAACTGGAAACCCTGACCGCCGAAGCTCACGAACTGGAAGCGAGGATTGGCGAGAACGTGCGGGCCTTGCTGGAACGGCAGGAGGGTGGGCCAGCGTGACGCACGGTAGTCAATGGGTAACTGTCCAAGAGATTGCCGCACCAGGAAAGTGGAGTCTCAACGGTGGGCCATTCGGCTCAAAGCTGGTTTCAAAGGACTACGTAACTGAAGGCGTCCCCGTGATTCGCGGGGCCAATCTACCCTTTGATAGTCGCTTTTTGCAGGAAGAATTTGTTTTCGTCTCCCCTGAGAAAGCTCAATCCCTAATCGCTCACTCTGCAAAGCGTGGAGATGTGGTTTTTACGCAGCGTGGAACCCTCGGTCAAGTTGGGCTAATTCCTGACGACTCAAAGCACGGTCTTTATATCATTTCGCAGAGTCAAATGAAGCTCACCGTTAATGAAATAAAGGCCGACCCAGAGTGGATTTATTACTATTTCCGACAACCAGCAGTTATTGAGCAACTTATTGGCCTTCAATCATCATCTGGAGTGCCGCATATCAATTTGGCTACTTTGCGGGAATACAGATTGCCCCTTCCTCCCCTGCCCACGCAGCGCAAAATCGCCGCCATTCTCTCGGCCTACGATGACCTGATAGAGAACAACACGCGGCGGGTGCGGGTGCTGGAGCAGATGGCGCGGGGCGCTGTACCGCGAGTGGTTCGTGGAGTACCGCTACCCAGGCCACGAGCAGGCGCAGTGGGTCGAGGACGAGGCAGGCAGAAGGCCGCAGGGGTGGGAGTGGGTGACTGTTGGCGATGTTGCCTTGGTTCACCGTGGCCGCTCGTACAAGAAAGAAAACCTTGTAGAGACTGGCGGAATGCCATTCATCAACCTCAAGTGTATTGAGCGCGACGGCGGCTTCCGCATGGATGGCATTAAGCGCTACGAAGGCCCCATAAAGCCTACCCAGACCGTTGTCGCTGACGACATCGTCATGGGTGTAACCGATATGACGCAGGAACGGCGGATTGTCGCTCGTGCAGCCCGCATCCCACGTTTAGAAGCACCAGCAGCCGTGTCAATGGACGTGGTCAAAATTCAGCCGCGAGAGGACATTTCCAACTCTTACCTCTACGGCATGTTCCGCTTCTCTGACTTCGCCGATGAGGTCAAGTTGCACGCAAACGGAGCGAACGTGCTCCACCTAAACCCTGAACGCATCACTGCTTTCGAGTTTGCCTTACCTAACGAGGATTTACGAAATCAGTATGGGCAATTCGCCAGCGCGATTTATTCCCAAATTGACGTACTCAATCTCCGCAACGCCAACCTGCGCCGTACCCGTGACCTGCTGTTGCCTCGGCTGGTGTCGGGCGAACTGGACGTGTCGGGCCTGCGGGTGGCGGGGATTGAAGAAGAGTTCGATGCAGTGGAAAGGGAGGCAGGGCAATGAAAGCAGAGCAGACGACCCTACACCGGATGATGAGCGGCCCCAACCAGCAGTTCGAGATGCCCCTGTACCAGCGGCGCTACTCGTGGACTGACAAGCACCGCTGGCAACTGTGGCGCGATGTGCTGCGGGCCAGCGAGCTGCGCGGGGAGAGCAAGCACTTCACGGGTTCAGTGGTGTCTGCGCCTGTGATGACCATTCCAGGCAGCGTGCAGCACTACCGGCTGGTAGACGGTCAGCAGCGCATGACGACAGTACACCTGCTGATTTGGGCACTGGCCGAGCACCTGGAAAATAACCCCAGGGCGGGGGATGAGCTGGGTCTCAAGGCACGGCAGCTCCGGGACCAGTACCTGTTCAATGAGGGAGAGACCAGAGACGACAGATACAAACTGCGCCTGAACTACGCCGATAATCCTTTGTGGCAGCGGATTATGGATGGGAAGTTCCAGGGCAAGGCAGCACGTGGTGAGCGGGAAACTGAGCTGATGCGCGGCGTACGGTTCTTCCGTGACCGCTTCGCTGAGCCGGGCCTGGATTTGGCTGCCGTGTGGGAGGGCTTCCGGCGTCTGGAAGTGGTAGGCATCCTGCTGCAAGAGGGCGTGGACGACATGGGCGTGGTGTTCGAAAGCCTCAACAGTACCGGCAAGGCCCTGGCTCAGGCTGACCTAATTCGCAACAACGTGCTGATGAGCAAATCGCTGGACGACCAGCGCGACATTACCGAGCAGCACTGGCACCCGATGGAGCAGCGCTTCGCTGAGGTCGAGGAAGGCCAGTTTGACCGCTTCATGCGCGATTACCTGACGCTGCGGACCCGCATCCTGCCCAACGAGGACGAGGTGTACCTGGCGTTCAAGCAGTACCGCGAGGGCAAAAACGTGCTGAGCGTGGTCCGGAACATTGACGAGACTTCCAAGCTGTACCTGGAACTGCTCCAGCCGACGCACTCGGCTCCAGCGGTGCAGGTGGCCCTGCGGGATATCGCCGCCCTCAAGCTCAGCATCGTCAATCCCTTCTTGCTGGAGCTGCTGGAAGACCGCGAGCAGAACTTGCTGACCGATGAGCAACTCGAAAAGGCCCTGCGTGTGGTGGAGTCTTTCCTGGTGCGCCGCGCCGTGCTCAAGGAGCGCACCTCGCCGCTCAACAAGCTGTTCGCCACGCTGGGCCGTGAGCTGGACAAGGACAGCGACTATGTCCGCTCGCTGGAGCGTGCGCTGGTGCGCTTCCAGGACAACAAGACCGACGGCTTCCCAGACGACGTGGCCTTCGAGCAGGCCCTCAGAGAGCAGAAGCTGTACGGCAGACCCGTCTGCAAGCCGCTGCTGGTGCGGTTAGAGCGCGGCCTGAACCCCAAGGAGACCTTTGGCGGCGTGTTGACGATTGAGCACATCATGCCCCAGAAGCCTGGGCCTTCTTGGCAAGCGGCGCTGGGCAAAACGCCGGACGATGACAAGACCTGGCGGGAAGACCACGAGCGGCTGCTGCACACGTTGGGGAACCTCACCCTGACGGGCTACAACAGCGAACTGGGCAACCTCTCGTTTGAGGAGAAGAAGCATAAGCCCATACGGGCGGGGGACAGCGAGGAAACTTCCATTCCCAAGGGGTACAAGTACAGCCACTTGCTGCTGACCCGTGAGCTGGTGGACAAGAGCGAGTGGAATCAGGGCGAGATAGAGGCCCGTGCCAAACGCCTCGCCAAGCGCGCCACCGAACTCTTCCAGATGCCCAGCTTTACACCCGAGGAAGTGGAAGCCCTCCGCGCTGAGGGCCGTCAGCGGGCCAGGGCCAACACCGTTGAGCGTCACCTTGAGGAGGCCAGCCTGCAACTGCGTCAGCTCTTCGAGGAACTGGACTGCCACCTCAAGGCCCTGGGCGACGAGGAAGGCGTGACGGTAAAGCGTGTCATCAACCAGCAGTACATCGCGTATAAGGCGGGTTCTAACTTCTGCGACGTGAAGGTCATGGCGAGCCAGAACGTGCTGAAGTGCTGGCTGAACATCCCGGTCATCCAGTTGGACGACCCTCTGGGCCTGGTCCGCGATATGAGCCAGACGGGCCACGCCAGCAACGCCCCAGCCGAGGTCACCCTGACCCTAGACAGTGACATGGAGAGCTTTTTGGAACTGGCCGAGCAGGCATTGCAGCACCAGGTGTCCTTGCGGGCGACCAGCAGTGCCTCTGGAGACAGTGAGAGTGGCGAGACCGTGAACTTCTCAGTGCTCCCCGCAGAAGCCCAGGACGTGCTGGCCCGCCTGAGCAAGTGGGCCGCTGACGTAGGGGCCAAGGTCAAGGACACCCAGAATTACCGCGCCCTGCGTGACCGCCGCAGCTTCGTGGAGCTTTACCCACGTCAGCGGGAAAATGGACTCATCCTCGCCCTCAAACTGCCTGCCGATGAAGTGGGCGAACTGACTGAAGGGCAATTGGGAGGCTGGCTGCGCCGTGATTCATGGCTCAGTAAGGTCATCCGCACCCCAGAGGAGCTGGAGAAGGCGTGGCCCCTGATTGAAGCCGCCCACGCCTATCAGAAGCCTTCAGGCGTCCTGTCCTCGGCCCAGGGGATAGAATTGCGAGACTTCTACCAGAAGGTGCTGCAATTGGCCGAAGAGGAATTCACGCCGCAGGCCCTGGCACGCCAGAACAAACAGACCTTGCTGCGGCTGCCTGAGAGTGAAGAATACATCGCCCGCATCAACATGGTTAAGCAGAAAGGCAGTGTCGAGGTACTGATGGACATTCCCTTCGAAGACGTTGTGGACTTCACGGGACGTGGCTTTGCCCGCATGGAGCACAGCAGCCTATCTAGGGGCCACTACTCCACCTTCCTCAAGCCAGGCGAAGAGGACATGGCCCGTCAGTTGCTGCGCCATCTGAACCGCCATTTCCAAGCTCAAGCGGCAGCCACGCCGGGTGAACAGTCATGACTCAGGCCCTCCTCGACTACGGCGAAGACCTTCTGGTCGAACAGTCCGCGATGGGTCTGCTGCGCGAGCTGGGCTGGGAGACCTTCGATGCCATGAGCCACAAGCCAGGGGAGGGTACGCCCTTTGGCCGCGACAACTTCAGCGATGTGGTGCTGGCTGACGAGCTGCTGGCGGCTCTGCAGGCGCTGAACCCCGACCTGCCAGAAGTGGCACTCAGGGACGCGGCGGCGCAGGTCTCCTTGCCCCGCCTGGACATGCAGCGGGTCATGGCGAACCGCGAGATTTACAGTCTGCTCAAGGAAGGCGTGTCTGTCACCTTCAACGACTCGGAAGGCGAGCAGCGCACCGAGCGGGTCAAAGTCATCGACTGGGAAACGCCTGAGAACAACCGCTTCCTAGCGGTCAATCAGCTCTGGCTTGTCAGCCCAGATGGCCTGTACACCCGCAGGCCCGACATTATCGGCTTCGTGAACGGCCTGCCGCTGGTGCTGATGGAGCTGAAGGCGCTGCAGTACCCCGCCCGTAAAGCTTTTGAGGACAACCTGCGCGACTACCGCGACACCCTGCCTGGGCTGTTCGAGCACAACGCTCTGCTGGTGGCCTCCAACGGCGCAGAAGCCAAGCTGGGCAGCCTTACGGCGGGCTGGGAGCATTTCTCCGACTGGAAGAAGGTTGAGCGTGAGGATGAACCCCGCCGCCCTGGCCTGGAAACTCTGATTCGGGGCGTGATGGACAAGGGGCGGCTGCTGGACATCGTCGAGAACTTCACCCTGTTCACGGAGACGGAGGGGGGCCTGAACAAGATTGTCGCCATGAACCACCAGTACCTGGGCGTGAACAACGCCATCCAGGCGCTGGAATACAGCAAGCAGAACGGCGGCAAGTTAGGCGTGTTCTGGCACACCCAGGGGTCGGGCAAGAGTTACAGCATGGTCTTCTTCTCCCAAAAGGTGCTGCGGAAGGTGCCGGGCAACTGGAGCTTCCTGGTGGTGACCGACCGTGAGGAGTTGGACAACCAGATTTACAAGAACTTCGCCCGTGCTGGGGCTGTCCACGAGCCAGAGGAAGCCGTACGCGCCAGCAGCGGCGCACATCTGCAAGAACTGCTGGCTCAAGACCACCGCTACCTGTTCACCCTGATTCAGAAGTTCCATACCGAGAAGGGCAAGGTGTACCCCACGCTGTCCCTGCGTGATGACGTGATTGTCATGACCGATGAGGCCCACCGCAGTCAATATGACATCTTCGCGGGCAACATGCGCTCGGCCCTACCCAACGCAGCTTTCATCGGCTTTACGGGCACCCCGCTGATGGCAGGCGAGGAAAAGACCCGCGAGGTCTTCGGGGATTACGTCTCCATCTACAACTTCAGTGACGCAGTGGACGATGGGGCTACGGTGCCGCTGTACTACGAGAACCGCATTCCAGAGCTACAACTCGCCAACGAGGACTTCCAGGGTGAGATGGAAGCGGTGCTGGAAGCCCACACAGTGGACGAGGAGGGCGAGCAGGAGGTGCAGCGGCGCTTTGGGCGGCAGTACCAGCTTATCGTGCGCCCTGACCGCCTTGACACCATCGCGGATGACCTGGTGCAGCACTTCTTGGGGCGGGGTCAGTTTGGCAAAGCCATGATGGTCAGTATCGACAAGGCCACGGCCGTCAGGATGTACGACCGCGTGCAGGTGCGCTGGCAGGATGAATTGGCCCGCACCGAGGCTGAGCTGGCCCAGGCGAAGGGGGAAGACCGCGACCGCCTGCTGGCCCGCCGGGAGCTGCTGAGGACCACGGACATGGCCGTGGTGGTCTCCCAGGGGCAAAACGAGATAGACGACTTCAAGCGACTGGGCCTGGACATCCTGCCGCACCGCAAGCGGATGGTTTCAGAGAACCTGGAAGAGAAGTTCAAGAAGCCCGAAGACCCGCTGCGAATCGTCTTCGTCTGTGCCATGTGGATGACCGGCTTCGATGCGCCCAGCGTGAGCACCATCTACCTGGACAAACCGATGCGGAACCACACGCTGATGCAGACCATTGCCCGCGCCAACCGGGTCTGGGAGCAGAAGAACAGCGGTCTGATTGTGGATTACATCGGGGTGTTCCGCAATCTGGAAGAGGCGCTGGCCATATATGGTGGGTCTTCTGGGGAGGGCGGCAACCCTGTCAAACCCAAGACTGAGCTGCTGGCGATGCTGAAGACCCAGGTGGCGGCCCTGCGAGGCTCCATGCAGGCCCTGGGGCTGGACGTGGACAAGATGCTGGAAGCCGAAGGTTTCGACCTGGTGAATCTGCTGGATGATGCCAGAAACCTGCTGGTGAAGAACGAATCGGTCAAGAACAGCTTCGTGAACCAGGCCAGGGCGCTGGACCGCCTGTACCGCGCCGTGCTGCCTGATCCGCAGGCGCAGGCGTACACGGCGGAATGGGCGCTGTTCCAGGCACTGCTGCGGAACGTGCTGGGGGAGAGCGGGGAGCACGGACCTGACATCGGGAGTGTGATGGCCAGCGTTGAGGCTCTGATGGACAAGTCTGTTCGGACGTACCGCTATGAGATTCCCCAGTACACCCAGGTACTCGACCTGAGCAAGATTGATTTTGAGGCGCTGGCCGAGCAATTTGCCAATTCACCCCATAAGTTCACGGAGTTGGAGAAGCTGCAGCGGGCCTTGAGTGCCCGTGCGGCAGGTTTGGCACGGCTGAACAAGACCCGCATCAACTTTGCCGAGCAGCTTCAGAAGATGATTGACGAATACAACGCTGGCACGCGGGATGTTGAACAGCAGTATGCCCAGTTGCTTGATTTTGCCCAGTCTTTGGACGAGGAAGGGCAGCGTGCCGCCCGCGAGGGCCTGTCGGAAGAGGAACTCGCCATCTTCGACCTGGTGATGAAACCTGGCGGTCCGGCTAGCAAGAAAGACCGCCAGGCTATCAAGGCAATGGCGCGGCAGCTGGTGCAGAAGCTGAACGGCAATGTGCTGGTACTGGACTGGCGCAAGAAGCAGCAGACCCAGGCAAGGGTTCGCAAGGTCATCCGTGACGAACTGCGGGCGCTAGGGGCGGACAATGGCGAGCTGACCGACCTGGTCAAGCACCTCTACACCCACGTGCACGAAGCCTATCCAGATGCCGGGCGCAGTATTTATGCCTGACACGGTACCTGTGGATGGCTCCTAAATCCGGGAGCCGTCTATGAGTAGGAGCAATTGGGATAATTGAACGACTGTTCAGGCGACGCTGCCCTATTTTCGCCTGTCACCCGTCTACTTGATGCTGTGCGGCCCGCTCTATAGCATCACGGAAAAGTTCTTTGCGTCGCTGTTGATACTCCTGGAGAGCCTGCTGCTGTGCTGAGGATAGGTATTGCTGCAGAGTCGGGAGACACTGCCTGAAGTCCGCTTCAACGGAGTCTCTCAACTCAAAGGAAGTCTCATAACTGATGTGATGCCCCTCAAGCCAGGTGACTTCAAGCTTGGTGTGCTTTTCAAGAATCCTTACATAGAGAAGGGCTTCCTCATGGCTCCTGAATTTCACCTCGTGCTTGAGAGCTATGCCGGCCCTACTTTTCAGGGTCTCAATCGTGGCCTCCTTAGCAAAAGTTGTATCTAGGTCGTAGAGAAAGTGCTTACCACTTTCAAGCCACCTCTCCAGTAATGAAATAGCTTTAGCCTTTTCCCCTGGATAGGGGCTGTGCAGAGCAATCCGGAGTACCTTCTGCATCTTTGCGATATCCATCGACTAAACCTGCCACTGCTGGATCATGGATATGGTTTTCTCGCGCTGGGCCAGCTGGGTTTGCAGCTGCAAGAGAGACTGCAAGGTAGCCTGTTCAGCT
Source organism: Deinococcus proteolyticus MRP (assembly GCF_000190555.1). Taxonomy (GTDB): domain Bacteria; phylum Deinococcota; class Deinococci; order Deinococcales; family Deinococcaceae; genus Deinococcus; species Deinococcus proteolyticus. The sequence continues at coordinate 1,573,269 of NC_015161.1, read as the reverse complement.
GCCTTCCAAGTTTGAATATCGGCGGGCAACTTCGCTACGACTCCTTCCATCGCGTCAAGTACACGCTGCCTTTCCCGGTTCATTTCATCTCGCACCTTGGCAAGGATGGGGGATGGGACTTGGCTGATGTCGAACTGGAAAAATTGTTCCACTGAATCACGCCACAGCAGCAGATCCTGTAGCTTCTTGGGTCCAATGCCCCGAACATGCTGAACGGAGTAATCAAGGTCTTTGGCGGTGACAAAGCCATAGGAATTCAGATTGGCAATGACTGTCGGCCCAATTCCAGGCACGTCACCTGGTTTCAGGACATTGTTGGCGAGGAAATTCTCAAGCGCTTTTTGACGGTATTGTCCAGTAACTTCATTAAACCGGTTGCGTTCTTCAGCGTCGAAATTGCGGACTTTTACCCGCATTTCCTTGAGCCAGTCCATGGCCTGTTCATACCCCGTTTCAGCGCAGTCAGCCAACAGCCGCAGGTATAGACCATTGATCTGCTCTCTGAGTTGTTGAGCTGTCTGCTCATGTTCCACCAGTGCCTGTCTGAGAAGAAGAGCATATTCCCGTCTATGCTTCTTCTCAGACAGCTTGATCTGCTTTTCGCGGTCTTCCAGCAAGGCTGCATACTTTGCACTGCGCTCCTGCTCCATCTGTGCAATGCGCTGCTCGCGTTCCTGAATGAGCTGCTGCAACTGTTCTTCGCGGCGCTGCTCAGCTTCAGCAATAAGGAGAGGCCTGCGCTGGTCATACGTTTTGAGCTCCTGCTGATAGCGTTCGAGCGCCGTCTCGTATTGCCTGCGTTCTTGCTCATAGGTGCGGATCGCCTCTTCATGTAGGGTGTTGAGGACCTTCTGCCGTTGCTGACGACGCATTTCCAGTTGCTGAGGTGAATTGCGGCTCAGGTTGTAATAGACGCCGAAAGCGAATATGAGGAGCAAAAAGTAGTTCTTGGAGAGTAGGCTGACGAGACAGAGCGTCCCGAAGATGGCCAAAGGTGCCGCAACGTTCTGCCGGACATCAGTCAGCTGCACCTGAGGCACGGTTGGTGCAGCTGGCGCTTGTGGAGCTGGCAACGATGCAAATGCGGCCGCGTCGACTGGCGGCAGGGTCGGTATAGGGGGAGGGCTTTGTAGCGGTGGCATGGCAGGCATAGGGGGAGGGGAGGTGGCAGGCGGTGCAGGAGGCAGTGGCAAGGCATTGACCTGGGGTACCTGTAGCATTTGTGGGGCAGCTGGAACAGGGATGTTACTGAGTCCCTGCCAGATCCTGTTCAAGGCTCCTTCAACATCGATACGCTGCGCTCCTGCTGGGAAGCCCGTCTTCGCAGTCGCTGCCCGAATATTCTCAATCGCACACCAGGGACAAGTCAGACGCCGATCATACTTATGATCGGCGTTTTTGCTGCATGTGACGATATTGGCGCTCAACGTGGCTAATGCTGCTTCCCACTCCTCTGCCGCAGGCCGCCCTTGCTGCCGAGGTGAAAACGCTCTCTCAAACAGTCGTGCCAAATCTGGATGCAGACTCTCCAAGGTGGTCATGAAAGCTGGTGGCTTAACCCCGTTTTTGCGCTGCAAACTGTAGGCGAATTGATCGGCTTTAATCGCCTCTGCGGGACTTGGCATCGCTCCGTTGCTGTGGATGCCTGAATAGGGGTGGCGGCCATCAAAGAGCAGATGGAAAATGAGTACCGCCAGCCCAAACAAATCATGGTCTTTGGTTCTCACCAAGCTCCCGAACCCTTTACCCTGGAGTTCAGGGGGTGTGAATTCTGCCGTGCCTACTGGACATGGGTAAATGTTGCCCTGCCAGTTGATCTGGTACGAATCGGTGTCAGTGAGTCGCACGATGCCGTTGCTGTTCACTGAAACGTTGCGTGAGCTGACATCACCCATCAAGATGCCGTGACGGTGCAGCACGGCAAATGAACGGGTGACATTACGTGCCACATGAACGAGAAACCGCCAATCAGCCCGTGGAAAGTGTTGGCGGCGTGAAAGTCTCCGGTACAGCAGATGCGACTCTTCAAAGCCAGCACCGAGCTTGGGCATCAAGAAGCCACGAATCCGCCCCTGCTCATCACTCAGGGTTGTTTGTGCCCAGGCGCTGATGGCTTGTAAAGATGGGTCGTCCAGCTGAGGCAAAGACCTGATTTTCTCAATCTGGGCCTGCTCTGGAATCTTCAGGTAGATCTTCGCAACAACATCAGGCCTTCCGTCTACAGTGAAAACAGCTCCTTCTCCGCCTCTTCCAAGTTCTGTACTCAGGGCTACCGGTTGACCGTGACCATCAATGTATGAGGTTGCCGTCATACTGGGTCGTTTTCCTCCTTCGCTTCAGCAGGGATGGGCGTTAGTGGTAAACGGCTTGCCAAGATCAGGGTCTTATCGTCACTGGTACGAGAATTGACAGCTGGAGAGTTCAGAAATTGTCGTAGGCCCTGTTCAAGTCGCTCCCAGTCTTCTCCCTTCGAATGGCCTAGTTTTTCAACTCCGCCGAACATGGCGTTGAAAAACGGAGCATGAACCGATTGGGTCTGCATCAAGAGTGCTAGAGAGGTCAGTCCATCGGTCATCATGCTGATACGTAATATCTCTCCTTCAATAACCCTGACATGAACGTGATCTTCTGGCACATCCGTAACAAAGAAGGTCTGGTTAGCATACTCACCGTTGTCAGGCCAAAACACCGTCTTTAGTTTCTCATCGGCGGTCTGCACGACAATGGCACCGTCACCGACTTGAAGAAACCAGGCTTTCGTGGGCAGTATGGCTGCGACATTCAAGGTGCAGGCCAGATCGCGCTGGGAAGAATCTGGATGATGATCAGACAAGTAACCCTCAAGTATGTTGACTAACTCGGTCATCAATTGCGAACCGTTTAATTCGGAAAAATCCATCTCACCGCTGCTCAGATTTTTGATCAGCCATGTGACGGCTGCTTCGCATACGAGGGCACTTCCCTTATCCGATAGATCAGCGCTGCCAGCACCGTCGGCGGCGACCAGCAGCAGAAGATCTTCATCGCTCCCTGTCGGAATCAGGGCTACCTTATGATTATCCTGACAGGGCTGCGCGGTCGCAAGGTGACCAGTACCTATTTCAGACGCAGAGATGTAGCGCCAGTTGGACAATTTATACCTCAGCCCAACCAGCGGGGTTTGATAGCGCGACCCTGTCTCCGGGCGTGCTTTGAGAGACGCTCTTCAGACTTGCAGACAGCCATTGGAACAGCTCACGGAATTTGAGACCTTGCAGCTTCAGGGGGGCACGCTCCGACAGCTGACTCAGCATGTGCATATCTGCATCGTCAACGCCAACGCTGAAGAAGGCGAATGCCTTGCTTGCCTCCCCTCGCTTAATCTCTGCGGCAGCTTGGTGCCAGTCGTCTGTCGGCGCTCCATCGGTGATGAGGAAGACCCAGGGACGGTAGAGACCGACTCCTCCCTGCCGGATGGTCTCTTTCCTGTTCTTGAGCAGTTCCAGCCCCCGAATTACGGCCTCGCCCAACGGCGTGTTCTGTTCAGCCTCTAGATGCGGCGGAATGAAGTTGTGCGCAGCAGTGAACTCCTGGACAACCCTGACAGGTCCAAAGCTGACGATGGCGACCTCACAGCGTGCAGCAGCCAGGGGGTCACTGGAAAGCTCGTCCTTGAAGTCGACCAAAGCTCTGTTCAACGCGTCAATTTTTGCCCCAGACATGCTGTAGCTGTTATCCAGTAGCAGAAGCACAGGACAGCGAGGTTCCGGATTTTCAGCAAATTCTGCAAGCTCAAAGGGCAATTGAAAAAAGTCTGCGTCGGTCATAGCTGTATTTTAGAGCACACCTCTCGGTGCGTCAGCAGTTTTGCAGACTAATACACAGATTATTGCCAGTGAATAACAATTACCGAAACCATCACGTGGAGAGTGCCACAAACTGACGGCATAGCGATTACAGCTTCAGGCGACCCATTACACGTTGTGACGCAAATCTGAGCAACAGTCTCAACCCCGTCCTAGACAACTTCAAACGCCGTTTAGGGCCTGACCGACCACTGTTGAAGTGCGTCTCAGGCACATAAAAATAGAGACGACATGGCTAAATATCGTCTCCACCATAGTTTATTGATAACGGCGTAGATTTGAGTTCATAAGATGGAGGGGCAGTTGAACATAGCGAACTCGTTGCCAAGCTCGATGTAGCTTTTCTTTGAGGGCTGAGACTGAATGAGCACAGAAATTGCCCAGCACATTTCGCTTGACGTACGCCCACACCAGTTCGATGGGATTCAGTTCTGGTGCGTAGGGTGGGAGGAAGACCAGGGAGAGGCGTTCGTGGCAAGCCACGAACGCCTGAGTCGATTTTGCGTGATGCGTTCTCGCGTTATCCAGCACCACGACGACGTTCCCCTGAACCTGGCGCAGCAGATGCTGAAAGAACCGGGTGACGTCCGCACTGCGAATCGCCCCGGATTTGGTGTGCTGGAAGAAGCGTCCGTCCGAGGTGATAGCGCCTATCGTGGAGAGCTTCTCCCAGTTCGCTCTGAGCCCCACCAGGGGCGTAACGCCCCTGGGTGACCACGTTCGCCTTCGCACGCCTTTCAGCGAGAAGCCGACCTCATCCAGATAGATGACGGTGGCTCCCTCAGCGACCTTTTTTTTCCAACTCCGGCAGCACCTGTTCCTGCCAGGACGCGATCCGGAGTTCATTTCGCTCAGCTGCTCGACCATCTGGCATCTGAGGTGTGAAGCCAAGCTTTCGCAGGATTTTGCGGACGTGGTCATGGTGGTACCACACATCGAAGTGCCGTCCAATCAGCTCTGCCACGCGTTTTGTCGTCCAAGTTTCATCAGGGAACCCGTGCTGCATAGCACCCTCCCGCAGGAGGGTGCGGAGCTGTTCATGCTGAGCAGGAGTGAGGCGGGAAGAAGCCCCACGAGCAACTGTCGCCTGTAAGTTACCGTTCTGCTTCAGCCTGGCTTTCCAGGTGTAGACCGTATGGACCGACACCCCAAAGTGGTCTGCTATTTCCTGGTTTTTGTGTTCACCACGCTTGATCCACTCCAGAGCAGCTAAGCGGCGTTCCTCAAGCTGCGCACGGGAGAAGTGGCTTGGCTGCCATCCGGACATATACGAAGTGTAGCAACTCAGACCTCCACCGTTATCAATAGGACGTCGACACGTCATTCGCCACCTCTATCTCTGGGCCAGGAAGCACTTCAGTGACCGGAAATCCTGCCAGCACCAGAAGGTCACAGATGCCATGCTGGTTGCTCTGCTGCTCTCCCGTCTCATCTTCAAGCATCCATTTGCTTCCATCTGGTGGAACATCCTCAAGGAAGACCGTCCCGGTCTTCCTTCCTACACACAGGCTTACACCAGGGGCATCAAGCTTTTACCACTCTTGGAACATGTTGCCAGCCCAGCTCAGCCGTGCGCCGAGGTTGTGATTGATTCGATGCCCCTCCCCATTTGCCGTCCCAAACGCACTCATCTTTGTCAATTCCCAGGAGCAAAGTGGGGTTTCGGAACTCAGGGTGAGTTCTTCGGATACAAGTTGCACGCCTGGGTCACACCAGGTGGACAAATCGTTCAGTACGTCATCCGACCTGCAAACCTCCACGACGTTACGGTGAGTTACGAGCTGAATCTCAGGTGGCCAGAGTTTGAAGGCCCAACCATCATTGGCGACAAAGGCTATTGCTGTCTAGGCTACGTGTATCCACCCAAGAAGAACACCAAATACGACACGGGATGGCGAGAATCTCGCCATCCCAGAATTCGCAAACGCATTGAAACGGTCTTCTCTGCGCTCGTAGAAGCGCAAATTCGTTCCGTTCAGACCAAAACTCTGGCGTCACTCAAGCTCCGCGTCGTTCTGGCTGTACTCGCGCACAACCTCGCTAGGCCCTAAACGGCGTTTCAAACCCTCCTTCAACTGTCACAACCGCGTCACAACGGGGGCGAAATGAGGCGGTTTTTGGAGGGATGAGTCGGGATGACGAGTCAAGCCAAACTGCGTCTACAAGGACATTTGAGGATGAAGCGTCATAAGCTGGGATATGCCCGGGGAAATTCGTAATCAGTCACCTCTCATAGCCATTTTTGTATCTGCTTCGGATGGGCAGTGGATTGAAACTGGTGGCCGTGGACGTGCTGAAGCTGCGATATTTGGTTTCTGCCTGCCTTCCCAGCAACGCGGACATTCACGACCCAAGCGTCTTTACTCGCGCTGCACCGCCGAAAATCTGCTACCCCTGCACCCACTGGACATTAAGTGCCAAGTAGTGCACAGCATTGTAGATACGTCTCACGCAAGAGCATAGTTGACGCATGAGCCACCGGCCTGACCCCCTCTACATCCCGCCTACTGGGCCTTTACCCGACCCTCAACCGGAAACGGGCGACCCTGCCCACCCCCAAGGTTTTCCCCGCGCTGGAGTGAGTGAAGCATACGAAGGAGCGAACCTGCTGCTGCCTGCTGGTACCCACCAGGCCTTCTATGAGCGCCTGGCGCGTGAGGAAGCGGAGCGCAGAGCGGCTAACGTGGCGAAGAACCGTCCGAAGAAGAAAAAGCAGTAGTAACGGCCGAATACAGCTTGCCTTACCCCTGTCCTCAGAATCGCTGGCAAGTTATTTGACGGGCGCAAGGTACACCATCACGCGGTGGGTGTAGAACGCCGAGCATAACCTTGCCGAGCCGGCAACCAACCCTGATGGACCTGATGTATCAGGCGACCAAGCCTGCGCTAGAGGTAATGTGACTCGCGTTGTGCGTGCCCTTAAGCATGGGTATGTCAGGATTGTGAGTTGACTTGTTGCTGCGATGACTCAACCTATCCGCTGCTAATCGCTTGCTCCTGCTTTGAGCCCCTACGGAATGGACAGCACAAGCGGGTATCTTTTTGCATAACAGAAGTTGGGAGGGGGAGACTAGCCCCCACTCCCATAAATCTTCAGCTAGAGCCGTGCGTAGGACTCGTTACTTGATTAGCTCCAAATCAACCGGGACATTTTCCGTCGTGGCAGGCACGTTGCCGCTGCTGACCACTTCCAGGGCCTTTTCCACGCCCAAGCGGCCAATGTCGCCAGGCTTCTGGGCCACAGTTGCGGCCAGGGTGCCGCCCTTCACAGCGTCTACAGCGTCGGGGGTGGCGTCAAAGCCCACCACCATGATGTCCCGGTCAGCGGCAGTAATGGCCTGAAGCGCCCCCAGAGCCATTTCGTCGTTGTGCGCGAAGACGGCGTCAATCTCCGGCTGCGCCTGCAGGATGTTTTCCATGACGCTGAGGCCTTTGGCGCGGTTGAAATCAGCGGGCTGAGCAGCGACCACGTTCATGCCCGGATTCTCTTTCACGATGATATTGAACCCTTCGCCACGGTCACGGGCTGCGCTGGAGCCGGGAACGCCCTGGAGTTCCACGACATTGCCGCTGCCGCCCAGTTGATCCCGAATGAATTCACCGGCCAGCTTGCCGCCTGCCACGTTGTCCGAGGCGATATGGTAGGCCACCTGTCCGCCGTTGGCGCTGCGGTCTACGGTAATCACCGGGATGCCAGCTTCATTGGCGGTCATGATGCTGGGCACGATGGCGTCACTGTCGGTGGCGTTCACCAGAATCACGTCCACACCACGGGTCACCAGGTCCTCGATGTCGCTGGCCTGCTTGTCGGCCCGGTCCTGAGCGTCCAGCACGGTCAGTTCGGCGCTGCCCGCGTCCGCTGCGGCCTGCGCACCGTCACGCAACTCTACAAAGAAAGGGTTGTTGAGCGTAGAGATGCTCATGCCGATGGTGGTGGCACCCTCACCAGTGGTAGGGGCAGCCGCCGCCTGCTCACCGCTGGCCGTCTCGGTTGCCGTGGCAGAGACCGTCTGCGTGGTATTGGTCTGGGTTGTCGTGGTTTCCTGGGTGTTGTCGCAAGCGGTGGCGAGCAGGGTAAAGGTCAGCAGGGCAAAGATTTTTTTCATAGGGGTTTCCTCCAGAAGGGGGAGAGAGAAAAGAAGAGACAACGCTTAGGCCGAGCGGGAAGAGAGGAATCTCTCGAAGAGAAGGGCGCCGACGATGACCAAGCCTTTGACGATCTGCTGGTAAAAGGCATTCACGTCAAGCAGGTTCATGGCGTTGTTGAGAACACCGATAATCAGTGCGCCCAGCAGCGTCCCGATGACGCCGCCGCGGCCGCCGGCCAGGCTGGTTCCACCGACGACCACAGCAGCAATGGCGTCCAGCTCGAAGCCGGTGCCCGCCGTTGGCTGCGCGGAGTTGAGGCGTGAGGTCAGCACCAGGGCCGCCAGCGCACTCATCAGGCCGCTAAAAGCGTAGGCACTGACCTTCAGGCGGTCTACCGGCAATCCAGCGAAGCGCGCCGCGTCTTCACTGCTGCCCAGGGCGTAGATCCCCCGGCCCCAGCCGGTACGCCGCAGCAGGAACCAGGTTGCCAGCAGTGCGCCCAGGGCCAGCCAGACGGGCGAAGGTACACCCAGCGGGCTGACATTGCCGAACGCCTGAAAGGTTGGGCTGAGTCGGCTCAGCGGCGAACCGTCAGTCATGACCAGCGTCACACCGCGCCAGATGGTCAGGGCCGCCAGGGTCACGATGAAAGGTGCGATCTTGCCGTAAGCGACCATCATCCCATTGAGAGAGCCGATAAGGCCACCGGCAGCGAGACTCAGAAGCACTGTGCCGGCGAACGGTACTCCTGCCTGATCCAGCAAGACGGCGATCACGCCGACCACTGCCAGGATCGAGCCGACAGAAAGGTCAATGCCGCCTTTGAGGATCACAGCGGTCATCCCGAAGGCCAGCAGAGCATTGACGCTGGTCTGACGGGCGATGTTCAGGAAATTGGGCACCGTCAGAAAACGGTCTGAGAGCAGACTGGCAACGACCAAGAGCGCCGCGAACACGAGCCAAAGGCCGTAGCGGGACAAGATCTGGCCCCACGCGGGGGAGCGGTCAGTGCGTGCGTGCACCTGTGACATGGGCAATCACCTCCTCAAGGGTGACAGGGGCATGAAGTTCGGACACGACCTCTCCGCCCCGGAAAACGAGAATGCGCCCGGCCAGTCCCAGCACCTCCTGAGCGTCACCGCTCGAAAGAATGATGGGGAGCCCAGCAGCGGCCAGACCGGCAATGACTTCATAAATTTCCTCCCGCGCCCCAATGTCCACCCCACGGGTGGGTTCTTCCAGAATCAGAACCTTGGGCTGAGCCGCGAGCACCCGGCCCAGCACCACCTTCTGCTGGTTGCCCCCTGACAGGGCGCCAGTCAGGTACTCAGCCTGAGCAGGGCGGATGTGCAGCCGGGCAATCCAGTCCTGCGCCAGTCGGCCCTCGGCACCGGATTGGATCACGCCGGCGCGGGATACCTCTGGCAGGCTTGAAAGGGCGATGTTTTCGCGGATGGTGCCGTCCAGTACGGCCCCCTCAGTTTTGCGGTCCTCCGGCAGAATGCCGATGCCCCGGCGCAAAGCTTCTTCAAGAGAGCGGACCGGTTGCCCGTTCCACAGGCTTTCCCCGCCGATGCCGACCAGAGAGCGCAGCGCGGCCCCCCGGCCACTACCGACGATGCCGACCAGGCCAACCACCTCACCAGCGCGGAGTTCCAGGTGCAGAGGAGACGCTCCTACGGGCCGCGCCTCAATCTGCCACACCGGGTCACCGCTGACCGGCTGGACCCGCGACTGCACCTCCACATGTCTGCCGACCATCCACTCGATAATTTGCTGCTGTGTCGTGTTGGCAACGTCGCTGGTGGCGATATTTTGGCCGTCACGCAGCACCGTGACCCGGTCTGCGATTCGGAATACCTCCCCGAGGTGGTGCGAGATGTAGACCACAGCCACACCGCGCCCACGAATCTGAGCGATGAACTCAAAGAGCTTTTCTATTTCTGGGGCAGTCAGTGGGGCTGTCGGTTCGTCGAACACCAGCACGCGGGGCTCACCTACCAGGGCACGGGCAATCGCCAGCATCTGCCGTTCACCCACGCTGAGTGTGCGGACCGGGACGCCTAGCGGAAGGTCCAGGCCCAGCGAGCGCAGGTGGGCGGCGGCTTGTTCGCGCAACTCGCGGTCACTGACCAGGGGAGACATGTCGCCCAGATACAGGTTTTCCTCGGCGCTCAGGTCAGGGGCGAGGCTTAATTCCTGGAACAGCATCCGGACCCCGTGGTGGGCGGCATCGGCCACACTGCGGAAGCGGACAGGTTCACCGTTCAGGCGCAGTTCGCCCGAGGTGGCTGGCTGAACCCCGGCAAGAATTTTCATCAGGGTGCTTTTGCCAGCGCCGTTTTCGCCCAGCAGGGCGTGAACTTCACCGGCACGCACTTCCAGATGGACGCCGTGAAGCACTTCAACGGAGCCGAAGCGCTTGACGATATCGGTCATGTGCAGCACTGGGGGTTGTGCGGGCAGGGACTGTGCAGACAGTGGCTGAGCTGGGGGAGAGCCTTCATGCAGTGCTGTCATCAGAAGTTCACTCCGCAGTGCAGGATGATATTGGCGTAAGGGGTGGTTTCACCGGTGCGGATGACGGCCAGCGCCTGAGGCAGCTCTTCCTTGAGGGCTTCGTGCGAAATCTCATGGACCGGCACGTCTGGCAGGACACCTCGCAGCTCGCTGTACCACCCGGGCGAGTGGTCCCGCGTTTCCTGCGCCAGGCTGACCGTTTCGACGACAAGTTCACCCAGGATGGCCTGAAGCACAGGCAGCAGCTGGGGCAGCCCGGCGCTGACCGACACATCGATGCACCGGACCTGAGGCGGAATAGGCAGGCCAGCGTCTGCCAGGACGATGCGCTGGGTGTGCCCGGCCTGCGCGACCAGAGCGCTCAGCTCAGGGTTAAGAAGTCCAGACTTTTTCATGCTTGGGTCTCCTGCGCGGTGTGGGCCATCTCTGACTCTTGGGGGGGCTGGTGTCTCCGATATTCGGCCAATGCCGCTGCGGTCTCGTCCGCCCAGGGGATACTGGGCTGAGCGCCCTCACGCGTGCAGGTGAGCGCACTGGCGACGGTGGCTTGTTCCAGAGCCCGGCGCAGTGGCTGACCAGACGCCAGCGCAGCCGCCAGCACCCCCGCGAAGGTATCTCCAGCAGCGGTGGTGTCTTTGACTTCAACCCGGTGGGCGGGTAAGCGCATCAGCTCGGTTCCCTCTACAGCCAGGCATCCCCGCTCACCCAGAGTGACCACCACTGTCTGAGGCCCAGCTGCTTGGGCACGCCGCAATTGGGCTTCCAGTTCCCCATCACCCACCAGCGTTTCCAACTCACCCTCATTAACGAGCAGCAAATTCACATGCTTCAGCAGGTCCACCGGTAGAGCTTGGGCGGGAGCAGCGTTCAGCATCACCTGCACGCCAGTCGCCTGCGCCGCTGCCGAGAAAGCCTGTACCGTGTCCAGCGCCACTTCAAGTTGCAGCAGCAGGTGGGTCACCCTGCTCAGGTCGGGTAAATGCTCCGGGGCCAGCAAAGCATTCGCGCCAGCTGCCACGGCAATGCTGTTTTCACCATCTTCTGAGACAGTGATAAAGGCAGCGCCGGTTGGAGCGTCCAGCCGTATTGTGCGGTCCTGGACACCGCTTTCCTGCAATGAAGCGAGCAGCGGCTCTGCGAAGGGGTCACGGCCCAGAGCGCCCACAAACGCTGTCTGGGCACCGGCCCGGGCGCAAGCAACCGCCTGATTGGCCCCCTTGCCTCCGGGCGCGGTGCGGTAGGTCTGTCCCAGCACAGTTTCGCCTGGGGCCGGCAAATGCGGCAGGCGGGTCACAAAGTCGAGATTGGCACTTCCAGCAACCAGAATCATGCAGGTTCCTCCTGAATAGGGCTTGGCGCAGGGCCTGAAGACTCACGGACAACCAGCCGGGTCGGCACGGTGCAGTTGTCACTAAGCTGCGGGTCTTCAATCGCTTGGAGAGCCAGGCGCACGGCGGTACGGGCCACCTCGTCTGTATCCTGCTGAACTGTGGTCAGTGACGGGTTGGACAGGGCTGCCCAGGAAATGTCGTCGAAGCCGACCACGGAGAGGTCCTTGCCCACGTGGTGCCCCGCTTGGCGCAGGGTGCTGAGTGCGCCCAGAGCCAGGGTGTCGTTGGCACACAGCAAAGCGGTGAACGGCCCGCGTGTCAGTAATTGCTGCGCACCGGCCATGCCGTCTTCAACGCTGTAAGGGCTATAGATGAACAGTTCGGGAGAAATCTGGACCCCGGCTGTACTCAAGGTGTCCAGCATGCCGCGCACACGCTCGCCGGGCTGGCCACGGCGTGCCGGACCGGCCAGAACCGCAAAGCGTATGTGGCCCAGGTCCAGCAAGTGCTGGGCTGCTTGCTGCCCGCCCATATACTTGTCGCTCTGCACGCTCAGATGTGCGCCCCCTGGCCGGTCAAGAATGACGCTGGGGACTGCGCCTGTGTCGGGCGCTTCGGTGTGACTGACCGGGATAATCATCAGAGCGTCAGCGCCGCGCTGCTGAAGGTTATGGATGGCTTCTGTCTGGAGCCTCTCGTCACGGTGAGAGTCGGCCACAAGAACGGCGTAGCCCTGTGCCCGCGCTTCTTCTATCAATGACTGCGCCAGCGCTGGAAAAAAAGGATTGGTCAGGTCGGGCAGCACCAGGCCAAGCGTGAAACTGCGCCCGGTCCGCAGCACCTGCGCGGCATGAGAGGGGACATATCCCAGGTGCTCAATGGCCTGCTCAACCCGGCGCTGCACAGCTGGTGTGACAGCCTTGGTGCCGTTGACAACGTATGACACGGTGGCGGTCGATACCCCGGCGGCGCGGGCGACAGCAGCCATAGTGACGTTGGAGTGTTCGCGTTTGGTCATAAAGTTCCAAGTGGGTTAAACGATTAACCTGAACATAGGCCCGGCCCCGGCCTTTGTCAAGGTGGCGTCAGAGTCTGGGCGTAGAGAGACCCCTGTTCCTGGCTCGCATCGTCCCTCCTGCGGGCTCAATACTGGCAAGTTGGCTCCCCGGATCCCACGTGATCCGGGGTCCTTGAAGCTGCAACTCTCCGCCGCCGCTCCTGGGGATTTCATGCCCAACCCGTGCCCAACGCGTGCCCAACCGGAGCGGGATGAGGCGGGATCTGGCCACCTGAACCGCGAGTGTGCGCTCAGGGGATGCAAGAAAAAATACCGTCCAGAAGGGCATTTTAGGGATTAATTGGACTCATCTAAAATCAAGCGGGAAGGTCCGGCACACGCCTTCTAAGCGGTCGGTCAAAGGTTCAAGTCCTTTAGGGTGCGCCAAGAAGAAACCGAATCCCGCTGAAAAGCGGGGTTTTTTCTTCCAACTTTTGCAGGCTCCAGCCCTGATTCAGTCTCCGGCTCGCCCGCCGCGTTTGCCCTTGCCGCGCTGCACTTCCAGCTCGCTCACGGGGACATGTTCCAGCACGCCGTTCTCGGTGGCCAGGTCCACCTGAGCCGTCAGCGGGTGCAGTTTGGTCACCTTGCCGCAGGCGCCGCTGCCGGTGTGGCAGGCGTGAGCGCCGCGGCGGGGCAGGTCACGCAGCAGTTCCAGGTACATGGGGTGCTCGTACTGCAAGCAGCACATCAGCCGGCCACAGGGACCGCTGAGTTTGTCGGGGTTCAGTGGCAGCTGCTGGTCGCGGGCCATGCGAATGGTAATGGGCGGCAGCTCTTGCAGGAAGCGGCTGGAGCAGTTCTCACGTCCGCAGGCCCCGATGGCGCCCAGCGTCACGGCCTGTTCGCGTGCGCCCACCGCCGCGAAGTTCACGCGGGCCTGGGTGTAGGGGCGCACCTCGGCAATCAGGCCGCGCAGGTCCAGCCGGTCCTCGGCCGAGTAGCTGAGGGTCAGCAGCGCCTCGTCGAGGGTGAATTCCAGGCTGACGATCTTGACCGCCAGCCCCTGCGCCCGGGCTTGGGCCCGCAGGCTCCACTTGATGTCTTCGGCCAGGCCGCTCAGGCGTTCGGCCTGGGCCAGGTCCTCAGGAGAGGCTGCCCGCAGCAGCTGACCTGCAGGTGGCTGGCTGGCCTGCGGACTTCCTGCGCCCGCCTCGCCGCGGGTATAGGCCAGCTCCGGTCCACGCTGGCCCTGCACCACCACCGGCGTGCCGCTGGGATAGGACTGCTCACTGATGACGGCGTGGAGGGCCGGGCTGCGGGGGTAACGGACAAGCTGCATCTCCTTTCAGCATGCCACGGCGGGGGGCTGGGCATGGTGCCGCCCGGTGGAATCGGCCCCGAAAGACCGTGGGCGTCGCCGGTGGGTGGGTCCACGGACTTTTGCACAGATGTAGGCGCGCACGAGGATGCAGATGCTGATAGCGATACAGGATGGAAAAAGCAAAGCCCCCGCGCAGGGCAGGGGCCAGGGGTGGTGCCGGCGGGGGGACTCGAACCCCCACGGTTTCCCGCTTGATTTTGAGTCAAGTGCGTCTACCAATTCCGCCACGCCGGCAGCGGGAGGTGTTCTGCCGAATCCTAGCGTGGCCTGCCGGGGCGGTCAACTGCCAGCGGCCCAGTGGTCTGGTTCAGCGGGTGCCGCGCCGCCGTAGAAGGGGCAGGCTGGGCAAGGCCCGGGGCTGGGGCAACTCGCTCAGCTCCAGCCGGTCCAGCCGCTGCTCGGTGCGGGCCAGCGCCTGGGCCGCCTGCCGGGGGCTGAGGGTACCGCCCAGCAGGTGCGCGTAGATGCCGGCAGTTTCGGCCGCCAGGCTTTCCAGGACTTCCAGTTCTTCCAGAGGATTGCCCCCAGAGTACTCGGACCAGATGGGCTCGGCGCGGCTGGCGCCGGCCACCTCGGCGGCGGCCTTGTAGGCTTCGCCCATCTTCAGGAGCGCCCGGCGCATCGCGTTGGCGGCGGCGTGCACCGGCTGCCTCTCGCCGGGCTGGTCTGTGGATGCGGAAGTGCCGGTCAGATGCTGGGCAAACGTTCGCTGGGCCGCCATGAAGTCGCGCAGGGCCTGCACCGCTTCTTCGCGCAGCTGCGGCAGCCGGCGCACATGCCAGTTGGGCCACAGCTGGTAGGCCAGCACCGCGAGCAGCACTCCGCCGGAGGTCATCCACAGCCGGTCGGCGGCGGCCAGCTGCACTTCCCAGCGGTTCATGGTGGCGAAGGTGTACACCGTAAAGGCCAGTGTGACGGCCAGGTAACCCGCCTGCACGGTGGCGACCACCAGATAGCTGGCCAGCAGAAACAGCGCCGTGGAAAGTGCTTCCGTCAGACCAAACAGCTGCTGAATAAGCAGAATCAGGGCCATGGCGGCCACGGTGCCGCCTATCCGCGCCAGCCCCCGCGTGAGCAGCCGCTGATAGTCCGAGCTGAAAATCAGGGCGTAGGTCATCACCAGCCAGGAGCTGTTTTCCCAGGGAAGTAGGTCGCTGAAGTAGGTCAGTGCGCCGATGCTCAGGCCGTAGTACGCCGAGAACTGCAGCCGGTGCGGGTCGCGCCAGGGCCGCAGCAGCTCCTGCCAGACCGGCTCGTCGGCGCGGCGCTGCACGCTGAGTTCTGGCAAGGTGCCGGATGTGCGGAGCAGCTGAACGGCAGCCAGAACGCTCTGTGCCTCACGGGCCAGCGCTGGGGGCGAGGCGGTCAGCGTCGCCTGCCACTCCCCCCACGCTAGGCCGTCCAGCTGCCAGTGACCGGCTTCAATCCCAACGGCGAACCGGTCCAGCAATGTGGCGGCCGCCTCGGTGACAGCGCTGACCTCCGCTTGCGCTGCTGCTTTGGCGGGGGAAGAAGACACCTCTGCAGGCGTGTCCGCTGCCTGCGCGGGGCCGTCCAGTTCGGCCAGCCAGTGGGCGGCCCTGACCCCGTAGCCGGTCAGGGCGGCGTCCAGGTCGTAGAGGCAGTCCAGCAGCCGGGTCAGTTCGCGCTGCTGTGCCTGCCACTGCGGGTGGTAGTGCTCCACGGTAATCACCTGCGCCCCGGCGAGTGCGGCGGAGTGGTGCAGCATCAGCCCGGGCCGGGGCTGGCCAGGCAGTTGCCGCACGCCTTCGGCCAGGTCGCGGTACACCTGAGCCAACTGCTGGCGCTCGGGCTGGAGTGGGGGCAGGGGCCACATCCGGGTCAGGTAGAATAGCTGCAGCAGCCCGCCCACCACGATTGCCAGACCGTGTGACCACCACAGCTCGGCCGGCAGGTCCTGCGCCGCGTAGGACACCATGTACGAGACACTGATGACTGCGATGGTCTGGTACAGCGGATTGGCGGCCGCCAGCATGGCGAAGCCGAAGGTGCCTATGCCCACCACGCCGGCCGCCAGCAGCCCGTATTCGCCCACCCGCAGGCCCAGCGCCACCGACAGCCCCAGCAGCAGGGTCATGGACAGCAGGATGCGGCCCCGTGTCCGCGAAGGGCCGGTCACGGCGGCCAGGCCCGCCATCAGCGCTCCGGCGGCGGCGGCCAGCGCCAGCGGCTGAGCCACCGGCCCCAGCGTATTCCACACCAGTGCGTAAATCAGGGCAATACCGCTCGCCTGCCGCACTGCCGGCCACAGCAGCAGCTGGCTGCGGCCCAGGCGCAGCGCTTCTTGCCAGAGCTGGCGGCTCAACAGTTGGTGCAAGGTTCTCTCCTGTGTACCGGGTCCTGGGTGCTGGGGGCTTCTCCGCCGGGCCGGCGCAGGCGCCGAGACATGCTCGCTTCCTGGCCCTGTGCCCGCTACCCTAGCGGCCAGAGCTGACCGGCAGCTGTTCGTTCAGGAGGTGCCGGTGGCATCCCGCTCACAAAGCCACCCTAGCGGCCGGGACCACGCAGCGGTCTGACAGAGGCCAGCGAAGAGCGGTGGGTAGTCAGCGCTCTGTGGGTGTGGCTGGAATGCCTGCGGCCGCGGCCGGGCGCCACTGCGAGCCCAGAAACGCGGCCAGCGTCAGGACGAGTGCTGTCACCGGTGGCTGCACGGTTAAGGTCAGGACCATGGCCAGCCCCACGGCCGGCAGGGTGATAAAAGCGGTGCGGACAGCGCGGGCCCCCGGAGAGCCCTCCAGTGGCCAGAAGCGGGCAAAGGCCAGCCCCAGCGCAAAGCCGGCGGCGCTCAGGCCCAGGGTCCACAGCACTCCGGCTGGCGTCAGCGGCGCCTGGGGTGTCTGAGCACGCAGCAGCAGAATCAGCGGCAGCAGGACCACATTCAGCCCCAGCCAGAAGCGAACAGCGCTCAGCATAGGCAGCAGCATAGCAGTTGGAGGGTTTTCGGCCCAAATAGGTGCCGGATATGAGTGTCTGTGTCCGTTATATCTGCTGAATGAATCCTTACATCGATCCTAGGTTAACGAATACTTGCCCCGGCCCGGCATGGGGTGTTAAAGTCAGGCTCCACCATCCCACAATTTTTTCCTCTGGACAGCCAGGACGCTTCGGCCTCCAGGGGCACTGCTTCTAGCCGCGCTGCTTTGGCTGGTCCTTTTTCTGAGCCCTGCTTTTTCCCGACAGGAGGACCGCATGACCCATACCCCACTTCCACCCGGCACGCCGGCAGCGGAGCACCGCCGCCGCCAGCAGTACTGGCAGGCCACCCTCCGCCTCACGCTGGGGTTGCTGGCCGTCTGGCTGTTCGTGAGCATCGGCCTGGGCGTGTTGCTGGCCCCCGCGCTTGACCGCTTCCAGATTCTGGGCGGCCCCCTGGGATTCTGGATCGGGCATAACGGCGCTATCTACGTGTTTATCGCCTTGATTGCCATCTATGCCAGCCGGATGGCCGCCCTGGACCGGCAGTTCGGAGTAGGAGACTAGCGTGAACGACGTTCAACTGTGGACCTACGGGCTGATTATCGCCACTTTCGCCCTGTATATCGGCATCGCCTACGCCACCCGCGTGCGCGACACCAAGAGCTTTTACGTGGCCGGACAAGGCATTGCGCCGGTGTGGAACGGCATGGCGATTGCCGCCGACTGGATGTCGGGGGCGTCGTTCCTGTCTTTGGCCGGCATCGTGGCTGCGCTGGGCTACGACGGCAGCATGTACCTGATGGGCTGGACCGGCGGTTACGTCCTCCTGGCGCTGCTGGTGGCTCCCTTCCTGCGCAAGTTCGGCAAGTTCACCGTGCCCGATTTCGTGGGGGACCGCTACGGCTCCAACCTGCTGCGCGGTCTGGCGGCCCTGACCGCCGTGCTGATTTCCATGACTTACATCGCCGGGCAGATGCGCGGGGTAGGTGTGGTGTTCTCGCGCACGCTGGACGTGTCGGTGGATATCGGGGTGATGCTGGGAGCGGTCATCGTGTTCTTCTATGCGGGGCTGTCGGGCATGAAGGGCATCACCTGGACCCAGGTGACCCAGTACCTGGTGCTGATTCTGGCGTTTATCATTCCGCCCATCGTGCTGAGCGGGCAGCTGACCGGCAACCCAGTGCCGCAGATTTCCTTTATGGGCATGGTGCCCGAGCTGAACAGCCTGCTGACCGAGCTGGGCTTTCCGGCCTACACCGAGCAGCTGCGCTCCATGACCGACAAGGTGGCCCTGACCATGGCGCTGATGCTGGGCACCGCCGGCTTGCCACACGTCATCACCCGCTTTTTCACCACGCCGGATGTGAAGGGGGCGCGCACCAGCGCGATTTACGCCCTGGGCTTTATCGCGGTGCTGTACACCACCGTGCCGGCCCTGTCGGTGATTGCCAAATCCAACCTGATCAACCGGCTGGACGGCACGGTCTACGCCGAAGCGCCAGGCTGGTTCACCAAGTGGGAAAACACTGGCCTGCTCAAGCACGCCGACAAAAACGGCGACGGCATCATTCAGTACCGCCCCGGCAAGGCCCTGCTCGCCGACGGCACCCCCGACCCCAAAAACGCCAATGAACTGCATTTTGACAACGACATCCTCGTGATGGCGACTCCCGAAATCGCCGGTCTGGCTCCGTGGGTGATTGGCCTGGTGGCTGCCGGGGCAATGGCGGCGGCGCTCTCGACCGCTTCGGGCCTGCTGATTACCATCTCGGGAGCGGTGGCGCACGACATCTACTACAAGCTGCTGCGCCCCGACGCCAGCGAAAGTGCCCGCCTGAATGCTGGCCGCCTGACCGTGCTGGTGGCGTCGGTCCTCGCGGCTTACTTCGGCATCAATCCGCCGGGGCTGGTCGCCGAGACAGTGGCGATGGCCTTCGGCATTGCGGCGGCCACCTTCGCGCCGATGCTGATTTTGGGCATTTTCGACAAGCGCATGAACTGGCAGGGGGCGACCGCCGGCTTGCTGGTGGGCTTGCTGTGCACGGCCGCCTATATCTGGTATTTCACCCCGTCCATCGGTGGTCCCGGCACGCCGGACCAGTACCTGTTCGGCATCAGCACCCAGGGCTTCGGCACCATCGGCCTGCTGCTGAACGTGGCCGTGTCGCTGCTGGTCAGCCGCCTGACCCCGCCGCCCAGCGCCGAGACCCAGGCCATCGTGGAAAGTGTGCGTTATCCGGACGGCGCCGGCGCGGCCCAGGTCCACTGAGCGGCGTGCGTTCTTGCCTATTTGGCCCCGGCAGCGGCTGCCCTGTGCCGCGACAAAGGCCGATGAGGGCCACCCTCAGCAAAATTTAGGGGACGCCGGGAATCTTCGGCGTTCCTTGCTACGGTGAGGCATGAAACCTTTCACTGTGCTGGTCCCGTTGCTGCTCGTTCCCACAGCCCTGGCTGGCGGCGCTGAAGTGCCTGCGCCCACGCCGACACCGGCCATCACTTACCACCCGTCCGGCGGCACGCTGCCTTTCTCGGACGCAGTGGAGGTGGACAACACCCTGTACCTGTCGGGCAAAATCGGCACCGGCGCCGACGGCAAGCTGGTGGCCGGCGGCGTGAAGGCCGAAACCCGGCAGGTGCTGGACAACATCGAAGCTTCGCTCAAGCGTTATGGCTACACCCGTGCCCAGCTGGTGAAATGCACGGTGATGCTGACCGATATGCAGGACTTTGCCACCATGAACGAGGTATACGGCGCCTGGATGGTCAGGCCGTATCCGGCCCGCTCTACCCTGGGCGTGTCCGGGCTGGCACTGGGAGCCAGCGTGGAAATCGAGTGCATCGCAGCCAAGTAAGTGTTGCGGCATTGTAGGCATTAGTGCTTGCGGCTTGAGTGCGCAGCGCTCTACCGGGGCTGGTGGGTAGCACGTTCAGGTCTTTGTGTCCCCAGTTCTCCATCACTGCGGAGCAGGCTGCGTCCAAGTCGGGCGCAGGCCCCGCCTGCTTAACCCCCGCCCGCAGCACGTTGCGTTCGCTGGCGCTATCTGGAGTCACCGTGTGGCGAGGTTGGCACCTTCCTCCTGCTCCTCCTTCGCCGCGCATAAGCGGTGCGAGCATCCTGAGATGACGTCTGACCGTAGCGGGAAAAGCCGCGCCGTGCCTGCGCCGCTCCCGCCTTTTCCCCTAGACTACAGAGCAATGACCCGCAGCCCGAACATTCGTAACTTTTCTATCATCGCCCACGTGGACCACGGCAAGTCCACGCTGGCGGACCGTATTCTTGAGCAGCTTGGCGCGATGGGAGAGCGTGACAAGCGTGACCAGACGCTCGACACGCTGGAGCTGGAGCGCGAGCGCGGCATCACCATCAAGTCCACCCCGATTCGCCTGGGCTACACCCGCCCCAACGGCGAGTCGTACATCTTCAACCTGATTGACACCCCCGGCCACGTGGACTTCAACTACGAAGTCTCGCGTTCGCTGGCGGCGTGTGAAGGCGTGCTGCTGCTGGTGGACGCTTCGCAGGGCGTGGAAGCACAGACCATCGTGAATGCGTACCTGGCGATTGACAACGACCTGGAAATCGTCCCTGTCGTCAACAAGATTGACCTGCCCGCCGCCGACCCCGAGGGAGCCGCGCAGGAGCTGGAAGAGGTCATCGGCATTCCCGCCGAGGACGCGGTATTCGCCAGCGGCAAGACGGGCGCGGGCGTGCCCGACATCCTCGAAGCGATTGTGGAGAACATCCCTGCGCCCAGCGGTGACCCAGAGGCCCCCCTCAAGGCGCTGATTTTCGACTCGTTCTACGACGCTTATCAGGGCGTGATTCTGTTCGTGCGGGTGCTGGAAGGCACGCTGAACCCTAAGGACCAGATTTACCTGATGAATGCGGGCAAGAGCTTCGATGTAGACAAGGTGGGCACCTTCAGCCCCGGCCTGGTGGTGGGCGACACGCTGCCCGCAGGCGCGGTGGGCTGGGTGGCCGCAGGCATCAAGGACATTCAGGATGCGCAGGTGGGTGATACGCTCACGGGCAAGGAGAGCCGCACCGCTGAGCCTTTCCCTGGCTTCAAACCTGCTCAGCCGGTGGTGTTCAGCGGTCTCTATCCCACCGACACCGAGGACTACCGCAAGCTGCGTGAGGCGCTGGAAAAGCTCAAGCTCAACGACGCGGCCTTCTCGTTTGAACCTGAAACCTCCGAGGCGCTGGGCTTCGGCTTTCGCTGCGGTTTCCTGGGGCTGCTGCACGCCGAAATCATTCAGGAGCGCCTGGAGCGCGAGTACGACCTGGACCTGATTGCCACCGCGCCCGCCGTGGTGTACCGCGTCACGCTGACCAACGGCGAAGTGTTCGAGACGCAGAACCCCGCCGAGTTCCCCACCCGTGACCGCATTGAGCTGGTGGAAGAACCCTACATCAAGCTCTCGGTGATGGTGCCTGAGGAATATGTCGGCCCCATCATGCAACTCTTGCAGGAGCGGCGGGGCGCGATGCAGACCATGAACTACATCGGCAAGCGGGTGGAGCTGGTGTATGAAGTGCCGTTCGCGGAGATTCTGTACGATTTCCATGACCGCCTCAAGAGCATTTCGCGTGGCTACGCCAGCATGGACTACGAGCAAATCGGCTACCGCGAGGGTGACCTCCGCAAAGTGGATATTCTGGTCAACAACGAAGTGATTGACGCCCTCGCCGTGATTGTTCACGAAACCAAGACCTACTCGCTGGGCCGCAAAATCGTGGACAAGATGGCCGAAGTGATTCCCCGCCAGATGTTCCCCGTGCCGGTGCAGGCTACCATCGGCGGCAAAATCATCGCCCGCGCCACCGTCAAGGCGTACCGCAAAGACGTGCTGGCAAAGTGTTACGGTGGCGATATCACCCGCAAGAAGAAGCTGCTGGAAAAGCAGAAAAAGGGCCGCGCCCGCATGAAGCAGTTCGGCACGGTGGAAGTGCCGCAAGAAGCCTTCCTGGCAGTGCTGGCGAACGAAGACTGAGTTGAGTGGGACTGAGGGGCAGCTTAAAGCTTGCCCGCAACAGGTCATGTGAACTGCCCAGGACTTGAGCCTGACACTACGTGAGGCTTTATCGTCTGGCCATGAACTGTGATTGCGGGGCAGCTGTCGCCTCCGAAGATGGCCCCAGCCACGCGTATATGTCCGCCCTGCCCGCCTGCTGGCGCAGCTACGGTGAGCTGATGGCGCGCCTGTCTGCACACGGTGTGTCGGCTCCTCTGCATATGGACGCCTACGCTGCGCAGCATCCAGGCAACGCCTTGCAGGACAGGCGGCAGCGCGGCTCCGTTGCTGTTCACCTCATTGTTTTGGGCGCGCACTTTGATTTCGGTCTGCCCTTGTCGCACCTTCCCCGTTTTCGGTCAAGCGTCAGTTCAACCTTGCTGCCGCGCGTTGGCTTGCAAGACTGGCCCGCCCTGGAACCGCCGAAAACATGGGGGGAACTGCACGCTCCTGGGATTCTTTGCCTTGCCGAAGATGACCTCCAGAGCGCCATCTCTCATTGGGCCGCCCAAGTCTGGGAGGTGTGGGCCAGGCAGGATACCCCTGTTCTCGGCTGGATACAGATACTGATGGAGGCGGACCGGAAGCGCTATGGCTGACATTCAGTGTCCCTCCTGTGGCCTGCTGCATCCCGATCTGGGTCTCCCACGCCCAAAAGGCCTTCTGGCTTCCGGGGAATGTTACGCGGCCAGCAGCCAGATCCTCTCGGCTTTCTATCTGCCCGCCCTGGTCAGCAAACGCCAGTATGTTGTAGACGCCTATGCCTGTACCCATCCGGACGACACCACTCGGCTGGGGGTGCAGACGACGGCTCTGTGTCTGATGACGCTTCAGCTGTATATGGAGTGTGGCCAGGCCGTGGCCGAGGGGTCGGCCATGCACCGGGAAATGATGCAGTCTCGCCCTGATTTCTTTACGCCACTGGCTAGACCACCGCTTGGGCACCTGCCGACCTTCCAGATCTTTGAGGGGGTCCTGGATACGGAGCGTGGCCGGTTGGCGCGGGAGTGGGCAGAGCAGGTCTGGCAGGCATGGTCGCCGCACCATGCCCAGGTTCGTGCCTGGAACCTGCGTTTGGTGCCGCACCGGGTCTCTTCATAAGGGTTGCCTGGCGGTCTGGTGAGCCAACAGTTGGCTCTACCGAGCGGAAGGCGGCTCACCTTGCTGTGGCTGCTCAAGGTCAATCATGCCTGCTATGACTTCCCGCTCCTTTCGCCGCGCCGCGCTCTTCACTGCGGGTGCGTTGGCGCTGACCACTGCCCTGAGCAGTTGCTCGGCCCAGAATGCCCAGCAGAACCTCAACCGCCTGATTTCCACCCGTGGCCTGACCGTACAGACCGACCTGGCCTACGGTCGGGACGCCCGGCAGCGGCTGGACATCTACGCGCCGCAAGGTGCTCAGAACGCGCCCACGGTGCTGTTTATCCACGGTGGCAGCTGGAACAGTGGGGAGAAATCCGAATACCGCTTCGTAGGCGAAAGCCTGGCTCGCGCCGGCTACGTGGTGGGCGTGATGAACTACCGTCTGGCCCCGCAGTTCCGCTATCCCAGCTATGTCCAAGACAGTGCTCAGGCCCTGGCCTTTTTGCGCTCGCAGGCCGCGCAGTACGGTGGCAGTCCCGACAACCTGTTTGTGATGGGTCACTCGGCCGGGGCCTTCAACGCTGTGGAAGCGGTGGTTAACGGGCGCTGGCTGCGCGAAGCTGGGGTGCCGGTCTCGGCGGTGCGCGGGGTGATCGGGCTGGCAGGGCCGTACTCCTACGATTTCCGCGACTATTCCAGCCGTGAGGCCTTCCCACAGGGCGGCCTGCCGGATGAGATCATGCCTGACCGTCACGTGCGCCGGGACGCACCGCCCCACCTGCTGCTGGTGGCCGAGAACGACACCACCGTGCACCCCCAGAACGCCCTGAACATGGAGCGGGCGCTTCAGGCCGCCGGGGTGCCGGTGGAGCGCCGGGTGGTGAAAGGGGTCAACCACGTCACCATCGCCGCCGCGCTGGCCCGGCCGCTGGGCTGGCTGGGCGACACGCGCAGTCAGGTGCTGGAATTCATCGAGGCCCGCCGCCTGCGCTGAAAGGACGGGCAAACCCCCGCAAGGCTGCGCGGCAGGGGAGACCGCACCTCTGCGCTGCAGCCGGTCACGGCCCGTGAAAAATCCCACGCCGTGCCTTGCGGCAAGCTTTGAACTGCGGCCCTCTGACCATTCGGCGTGGGGGCCGGCCTTTTACCCTGGGGCATGCGAGTTTCTTTTCAGCTGACGGCCCCACCTTCCGGTGCTCCTGCGGTGTCCAGTTTCGGCGGCATTCAGGCTCTGCGCCGCGACCTCTACCGCGTGCGCCTGCCGCTGGTCAACGTGTTCCTGCTGGGTGAGCCGGGAGGGCCGTGGGTGCTGGTGGACGCCGGCATGCCCGGCACGGCTGAGCTGATTCTGCGGGCTGCCCGCGAGATTCACGGTGCCAGGCCCCCAGCCGCCATCGTGATGACGCACGGTCACTTCGACCATGTGGGCGCGCTGCACGACCTGCTGCGCCACTGGCCGGTGCCGGTCTATGCACACGAACTGGAGCTGCCCTACCTGACCGGCGAGGCGGCCTATCCGTTTCCTGACCCCACCGTGGGCGGCGCGATGAGCCTGCTCTCGCCCGCGTTTCTGCCGGGCCCGTACGACTTCCGCCCGCAGGTGCGGAGGTTGCCGGAAGGCCGCCTGCCGCATGTCCACGGCTGGCAGTGGCTGCATACGCCGGGCCACACCCCCGGCCACGTCTCGCTGTGGCGTGACTCCGACCGCACCCTGGTGGTGGGCGACGCTTTCGTGACCACCCCGCAGCAGACCGTGCGCGGCGCCCTGCTGAACGACCCCATGCAGGTGCAGGGTCCGCCTCCCTACTACACGCCCAACTGGGAAGAAGCCCGCGCCTCTGTGCAGAATCTGGCCGGGTTACAGCCTGAACTGGCTGCCACCGGGCACGGTCACCCCATGTCCGGCGAACGCCTGCGCCGTGAGCTGGACGCCCTGGCCCGCACCTTCGACGCCGAGGCCCGGCCTCAGCGCGGCTGGTATCTGTCGCATCCGGTGCCCACCGAGCGGCGCGGGGCCGGCGACCCCGACCCGATGCGGACCCTGTTCCTGGGCGGTCTGGGGGCAGCGGCGGCCGCCTGGCTGTGGCTGCGGCGCTAGTCCGAAAAACAACAAAAGGAGCGCCCCTGATGGGAGGCGCTCCTTTTGCCTGACTGGCAGATTTACTTGAACTTGACCGACTTCAGGATGGTGTTGAAGGTCTTGTCGCGGTTGGCGGCGTAGGTGGCGGGCTTGTCCATCAGCTGGAAGGCGTACACGTTCTTGGCGCCCAGGCCCATCCACAGGCGCACGCGCAGCTCGTTGCCGCCGCCGGTCAGCGAGTATTCCATTTCCTTGCCGGCGATGTTGCCGTAAGAAGCGTCTTTGGCCCCCAAGCGCTTGAGGTTAATGGTGCCGTTGCTACTCAGCTCCTTCTCGAAGGCGGCCACAGCCTTGGGCAGGGTGTTTACGGCGGCCGTCTTGGGAATGTAGGTCAGACGGATCAGGGGCAGGAAGGGGGCCTTTTGCGCCGAGGTCAGGTTCACGCCGGCCGGGCCCTTCATCTGCAGGCCGTACCAGTCGGCGGGCAGGCTGACGGTGTAGGGCAGGGCGTTTTCGGTGTAGGTCACGTACTGCTGGGCGGAAGCGGGCGCAGCCAGCATCGCAGCGGCGGCCGTAGCAAGGGCAATCTGAGGCTTGAAGTTCATGTCTGTCACGCTACCAACCCCGCATGAGCATTCGATTGGCCGAGTCTGACGTAAAGCTGATGTAGGCGTAGGTTTTTTGTCCTGTGGGCCGCCGTATGGCCCGCCGTCAGGGTGGGGTACCCGGCAGCACATCTGGCCTGGGCCACAGCCGCCGGGGCACCTCGCCCAGCACGTCCTGCACGCGGACTGGCCCGTAAGCACGCGAGTCCAGGCTGCTGCCCACCCGGCGGTTGTCGCCCATCACCCACAGTTCGCCGCTGCCCAGCGTGCGGGGGGGCAGGTCGTCCACCCAGCCTTCCGACACGTAGCTTTCGGCCAGAGCGTGTCCGTTGACCCACACCTGCCCGCCGCGCAGCTCTATCCGGTCTCCAGGGACTCCCAGCACCCGCTTGATATGCACCGGGCGCGTCTGGAACTCCCGGCCCAGCAGTGTGCGGCTGGTATAGGAATACGGGCTGTCCGGCGGTCCCCGGAACACGACCACGCTGCCGCGCCGGGGAAAGCCGGGGTCCAGCAGGCGCGGGTATTTCAGCAGCAGCAGGGTGTCACCGCTGCGGAGGGTGGGGTTCATGGAATCGCCACTCACCCGCGCCAGCGACGCTCCGAAAGCCAGCACCAGCCACAGCGCCAGCGTGCCCAGCAGCCAGGGCCAGCTCTCGGCCCAGAAGACCCGGAGGGCACCGGGGGAGCGGGACGGAGAAGCGGGGGGGCTGGGGGGAGCGGACATGGCCTGAAGTTTAGACCTTGTTGAGCCCCGCCTGTCTCGGCGCCTCAGTCCCGCTACTCTGGGGAACATGAGCCAAGAACTCAAGATTGAAAAGTACCAAGAAGGCAGCGGCCCGGTGGCCGAAAAGGGCCACACCGTGAGCGTGCACTACACCGGCACCCTCGAAAACGGCCAGAAGTTCGACTCCAGCCGCGACCGTGGTGAGCCGATCTCGTTCGTGCTGGGCAGCGGTCAGGTCATTCAGGGCTGGGACCAGGGCATCCAGGGCCTGCGGGTAGGCGACAAGGCCCGGCTGACCATTCCCAGTGACCTCGCCTATGGCCCCCGCGGCATCCCCGGCGTCATTCCCGGCGGCGCCACGCTGGTCTTTGATGTGGAACTGATGGATACCCGCCAGGGCTGACCCGGTTCCCTGCCTCCGGCCGCCGACTGACCAGCAGGTCGGCCTGGCCGGAGGCTTTGCTTTGCCGGTTTACTTTAGACTCTGCCTATGCCCAAGCACCCAGGCACGACCGAGCGCCGGACGGAACCGCCGCCCCGTGACCGCTACGAGCAGCAGCGGGAGCGCAACGGCCAGTTCTGGAAGACCAACCTGCTGCTGGACGCCGTGATGACGGTGGTGGTGGCCCTGGGCCGCATCTGGGGCCGTTAGGCCAGCTGGCCGCTGTGGAAGGGGGCTGACTCCAAGCAGACTGGGAGCAGGCCGACGGGTGGCCCGCCGCTGAGCTGGTGCGCCGCATGGACGCGCTGGCGGCCCAGGCTTCCTACCCCGCGCTGGCCGCTTTCGAGCAACAGGTGCCTGTGACAGCACCGGCGATGAGGCCAGCGCTGAAGCCTTTTACCGCGCGGCCCTGGCGGCAGGCTTGGATGAACCCCGCCGCCGTCAGGCCACCATCCAGCTGGCGAGCACGCTGCGCAACCTGGGGCGGCCAGAGGAGAGCCTGGCCCTGCTGGACGCCGAGCTGGCGCAGCGGGACGAATGGTGGGAGGCGGTTCGGGTCTTTCGTGCGCTGGTGCTGGCCGACCTGGGCCGTGAGCGGGAAGCCCTGAGCGACGCCCTTCACCTGCTGGCTGGACATTTGCCGATGTATCAGCGTTCGGTCCGGCATGACGCGGCGGCGCTGCTGGAAGCCCAAGAAGGCTAGGTCGCTGCGCCCAAGCCTCTATCATGCGGGGGTTATGGCTGATGTCACCCGCAAAGACCTGGTCCGCGCCCTGAACGCGACCGCCGACCTGTTGGATGTGCTGGGAAGCGACGAGGGCGGGTTCCGGGCCACCGCTTACCGCAACGCCGCCCGCAGCCTGGACCGCCACGAGGCGAGCTTGGAGGAGTTGCAACAGACGCGGTTCGCCGGTGTGCCCAAAGTCGGCAAGGGCATCGCCGCCGAGCTGCTGGCCTACCTTGACTCGGGCCGCTTTGCCCCGCTCGACGAGGCCGCCGAAGGGGTGCCCGAAGGCGTGCAGGGGCTGTTTGCTGTGCGTGGGCTGGGGCCGAAAAAGGTGCGAGCGCTGTGGGACGCGGGCATTGACTCGGTGCCTGCCCTGCGCGACGCGGCGCAGAGTGGCATACTGGCCGCCGTCAAGGGCTTCGGGGCCAAGGGCGCACAGACGCTGGGCCAGGCAGCGCAGTTCGTACTGGACGCGCAGGACCGCTTCCTGCTCTCGCAGGCGACCCTGGCGGCGGAAGCGGTTGCCGGAGCACTCGCGCAGGCTGGCTTCGGGACCGAGTTCAGCGGTGACCTGGGCCGTAGCCGCGACACGCTGGGCGGGGCCGACCTGACTGTAAGTGGGGGAGAGCCTGCCGCCTGGGCCCAGACGTTGGCGGCACTGGAAGGTTGGGCGGCGGGCGAGCAGACCGCCGAGAGCCTGAGCGGGCGCTGGGGCGGCGTGCCTGTGCGGTTGGAGCGTGGCGAGCCTGCTGCTCTTTTTCTGCCGTTCGATGAACCCGAACACGCGGGCCTGACCCTGCCCGAGCCAGCCGCGCTGCTGCAAGTGGCCGACATTCAGGGGATGCTGCACACCCACTCGGTCTGGTCCGACGGCACCGCCACCCTGCGCGAGATGGTGGCGGGCGTGCAGACGCTGGGGCACGCTTACCTTGGCACGGGCGACCATTCGCAGTCGGCAGCCTACGCGGGTGGGCTAACGCCGCCGCGCCTGCGCGAGTACATCGCGGAAATCCGTGCCCTGCAAGCCGAGGGCCTGCCCATCCTGGCGGGGGCCGAGGTGGACATTCTCCCTGACGGCTCGCTCGACTACGCCGACGACCTGCTGGCCGAGCTGGACTATGTGGTGGCGAGCGTGCACTCGGGCTTCGGGCTGAGTGCTGCCGACCAGACGGCGCGGCTGGTGCGGGCCGCCTCGCACCCGCTGGTGAATATCCTGGGCCACCCCACCGGACGCCTGCTGCTGCGCCGCGAGGGCTACGCGCTGGACATTGACGCCGTGCTGGACGCCTGCGCTGCTTCGGGCACCGCCGCCGAAATCAATGCCAACCCCTGGCGGCTGGACCTGCGCTGGCAGGACGTGCTGCGCTGGCGCGGACGGGTCAAGTTCAGCATCAACACCGACGCACACTCGGTGGCGGGCCTGCGCGACCTGCGCTACGGCGTGCTGATGGCGCAGAAAGCGGGCCTGACCTCTGCCGACGTGGTGAACTGCCTGGATATGGCGGCGTTCAGGGCGTGGGCGAGGCCAGTGAGCAGCGGGGGATAGAACATGGTCTAAGGGTCTGAGAGTCTAAAGGTTTAAGGGAGGGCAGGAAGGTCCTCCGCCCTTAGACCCTTCGACTTCGCAAGGCACGTTTGCCGGAACTCCCACTGCCCGGCGATACACTGGGCACCATGCACTACATCCGCAACGCCGAGAACCACGACGTGACCGTCAATCTGGCGCTGGAAACCTATCTGGTCAGAAACCGCCTGGTCGATGGTCCGCTGCTGCTGTTCTACATCAACGACCCCTGCGTCATCGTGGGGCGCAATCAGAACACCATCGAGGAAATCAACCGCGAGTATGTCGAGGAAAATGGCGTGCAGGTGGTACGCCGATTGTCGGGGGGCGGCGCGGTGTATCAGGACGGCGGCAACCTCTGTTACTGCTTTATCAAGGATGATGACGGCTCGTTCCGTGATTTCGCCAGCTTTACGGAACCTGTCGTGTCGGCACTGCAGCGGATGGGCGCGGCAGAAGCGGCACTGCGCGGCCGCAACGACCTGGTGATTGGCGACCAGAAGATTTCGGGCAACGCCATGTACGTGGCAGGGGGCCGCATGACCGCCCACGGCACGCTGCTGTATGACGTGAACCTGGACCATGTGGCCGCCGCGCTGAAGCCGCCGAAGGAAAAAATCGAGTCCAAGGGCATCAAGTCGGTGCGTGCCCGCGTGACGAACATCCGCCCGCACCTGGCTCCCGAATTTCAGGGCATGACCACCGGCGAATTCCGCGACGAAATCCTGCGCCAACTGGCCCAGCAAAGCGGCGAGGAACCTACCGAATACCAGCTCACCGGGCATGACTGGCAAGAGATTGAGCGGATTCGCCAGGAGTACTTCCTGAATTGGGACTGGAACTTTGGCCGCTCGCCCGATTTCAGCCTGGAGCGCCGCCACAAGTTTGCCAGCGGCCTGATTGACGTGCGGATGAACGTGGAGAAAAAGCATATTCAGGACATCCGCATCTACGGCGATTTCTTCGCGCTGGACGACGTGGCCGACCTTGAGCGGGCGCTGACAGGCGTGCCTTACCGCCCCGAGGACATTGCGGCGGCGCTGGAACCGTTCGACC
Source organism: Deinococcus proteolyticus MRP (assembly GCF_000190555.1). Lineage (GTDB taxonomy): Bacteria > Deinococcota > Deinococci > Deinococcales > Deinococcaceae > Deinococcus > Deinococcus proteolyticus. Next base: position 1,542,866 of record NC_015161.1, on the reverse strand, counting down.
TTTCGCGCTATTTCGGGGCCGTAGAGCGTGAGGAGTTCGTGCGGCTGATTATCTGAGCCTGGCCGACAGACGGAGGCGGTGGCTGGTTTTTCATACGGGGGGAAACCAGCCACCGCCACGTTCGCTCTTTTCTACGCTCTTTCCTACTGGGCCAGCAGCGCCTCCACATATTCCGCCGCGTTGAAAGGTTGCAGGTCGTCGGCCTGCTCGCCCACGCCGATAAACTTAATCGGCACGCCCAGCTCGCGCACAATCGGAATCAGGATGCCGCCCTTGGCCGTGCCGTCCAGCTTGGTGACCACCACGCCGGTCAGCGCAATAGCCTCGTTGAACTTCTTGGCCTGTTGCAGCCCGTTCTGGCCAGTCACGGCGTCCAGCACCATCCAGACCTCGGCCGGTTCGCCCGCGTCGGCCTTGCCAATGACGCGGTGAACCTTTTGCAGCTCCTGCATCAGGTTGGTCTGGTTGTGCAGGCGCCCAGCCGTGTCCACCAGCAGCAGGTCGGTACCGCGTGCCTTACGCTTGTCGGCGGCGTCGAAGGCCACGGCGGCAGGGTCGCCGCCTTCCTTGCCCTGCACCACCGGCACGCCGAGGCGGTTGCCCCACACTTCCAGCTGCGCTCCGGCCGCGGCGCGGAAGGTGTCCCCGGCTCCGAACATCACGCTCTTGCCGTGCTCCATGTAGTGCTGTCCCAGCTTAGCAATGGTCGTGGTCTTGCCCACCCCGTTCACGCCGATGACCATCACCACGTGTCCGGCGGGTTCTACCGGCGAGGGTTTGACCCGTGGCTGAAACCAGGGGGTCAGGCCGTTGCTGCCGGCCGCCGGTTCCTGCTTGGGGGGTTCAAGCTGCTCAATCAGGGCGTCGGACAGGGCCGCCAGCAGGTCGGGGCGGCGGCTGGCCTGCACACTCCTGAGAATGTCGGCAGTGGCTGGCCCGCCCACGTCGGCGGCCAGCAGCGCCATTTCCAGGTCTTCGAGGGCGCCTTCGTCACGGGTGTAGGAACGCAGGTCACGGCCCAGAAAGCCGGCATTCTGATTCAATTGGGCGCGGGTTTTTTGCAGTCCTCCGCGCAGTCGGTCTGCCCATGTCATGTGCTTCACCATAGCGCCTGCTTGCGGAATTGATCCGGGCCGAAACGGCATTGCCGGGCATCAGTGCAGCTGCCGCGGCGCGCTGCTCAGTTCCCGGCGCAGCCGAATCAGCCGCAGCTGCAGCGCGGGCAGACTGCTGCGGGTCAGAGGGCCTCGGTGCAGGGTCCGCTCGCCGCCGGGCAGCGGTAGCGTCAGCACCGGTACGTGGTGGCCGTAGCGGGCAATCAGGTCCTCGTCGCCCGCGATGTCCACGCGCTGAAAGGGCACTTCCCATGCTCGGAGCAGCGCTTCGGCCTGCTGGCAGAGTTTGCAGCTGGCGCGGGTGTAGAACACTGGGATAAGTGGGGTGGAGGGAAGCGGGGCAGCGGCAGAGTCGGTCATGCTGCCTTGCGGTGTAGCACGGGGCAGTAGCCGAATGCCAGAGCCATGAATGCTGGAGCCGTGAATGCTGGAGCCACGAATGTTGGAGATAGAGAAACCGGAACTACAGATGCTGAACACACGGATTCCCTGCGGCCAACCCCCCCTTGCGGGCACCTGGCAGGGTTCTGTCAGGCGTGACTCCTACACTGGGGGCGATGGGGAGGCTGGGGAGGAGAGGGCTACGGAGGCGCGGGGCGCTGCTGGCAGCACTGGGGCTGGCACTGGCTTCCCCGGCTGTCGCCACCGCGCCGCTGGCAGTGCCTCCAGTTGCTCCCTCACGGCCTGCAGTGCAGCTCGAGCTGGAGCTGCGGCAGGCCGCCGGACAGAGCCGGGTGTTCGTGACCTTGCCGGCCGGCACCCCGCCTTTCCCCCCACAGCTGACTGTGCAGGGGCGGGAAGCCTGGCTGGAGCTGCCGTTCGAGTTTGTGCCGCTCCGGGGGGAGCTGGGTCCCGAGCTGCCTGCCTACACCGCCCAGGGCCGCCGCCTGAACCTCACGCTGGGGCCGGGGGTAAGCGACATACGGGCGCAGTTCTGGCCGGCGGTGGGTGGCTGGCCACCGGGGCTGCTGCTGGAACTGTTGCCAGAGCGGACGTCTGCAACTGCGCCTCAGCCTGCGGCGGTGGTCCCTGTTGCCCTTCCGGCCCCCACGCCTACACCTGTGCCCAAGCCTGCCGCCACGCCTACCCCTGGCCGCCCCGCTGGCCCGGTGCAGGCCCGCATCGTGCTGGACCCTGGACACGGCGGCATCGATCCTGGCATGACCAGCCGCTGGCTGCGCGAGGCGGATGTGAATCTGGATGTGGCCCTGCGTGCCGCCCGCGCCCTGGAAGCGCACGGAGTCGCCGTAACCCTCACCCGCCGCTCCGACAATCATCTGCACACAGACAAGGGCACTGACCTGAACCTGCGCTCGCGCATGGCGACTGCGGGGCAAGTCAGCGCTTTCGTCAGTATTCACGTCAATGCGTCTACCAGTTCCGCCGCGCAGGGCATCGAGACCTACTATTTCGGGCAGCCGCTGCCGGGGCAAGGCCGCAGCTTGGCCGTGCGTGAGAACGGCGGCGGCAGCGTGGGCGAAGCGCTGACCTTCCAGGCCGCCCGCTCGGCACAGGGCGTGCTGGGCGACCTGCTCTCGCAGGCCAAGCTGAGCTTCTCGCGCCGGCTGGCCGGACTGGTGCAGGCCGAGCTGGTGGCCGCGACCGGCGCCCAGAACCGTGGCGTGAAGACCGACGCCTTTTATGTGATTCGCAGCCCCACCACCCCGGCCATCCTGACCGAACTGGGCTTCGGGTCCAGCCCCGCCGAAGGCCCGCGCCTCGCCTCGGCCGAGTACCGTCAGCGCCAGGCCGAGGCCATCGCGCGGGCAGTGCTGCGGTTTTTGAATGCTCGCTGAGAGGCTGACGGGGTAGGGGAGATGTTCCCGCCCCGCTAGGCAGCGTGAGAATGCACCCGGCCCTCAGGCAGCGGGGGAATGCACCCGCTCGTTAGGCAGTGTGAGGATGCACCCGCTCCGGCACCCGCCGCACCAGCAGCAGGCCAGCCACGAAAAATACGGCAGCCAGCCCGAACACCGCCGTATAGCCTCCAGTGCCGCCGCCCCGGTTGAGCGTATCGAGCAGGGTGCCCATCGGCAGGCTGACGAACTGCGGCGCCACGAAGGCCACGTGCCAGATGCCCATATCGCGTGCAAAGCTGCTTTTGCTGGGCATGGCGTCGCTGCCCAGGGCCCAGTCCACGCTGGTAAAGGCCCCGAAGCCCAAGCCGAACAGCGCGGCGATGCCCAGGGCCAGCGTGTAGCTGCCGTTCAGAATCAGCAGCACAGCGGCCAGCGCCATCAGGCCGCCGGCCAGGTAAATCACCGGCTTGCGGCCCAGGCGGTCGCTCAGCCGTCCGCCCAGCAGCGCACTGAAGATGCTGGCGATGATAATGGCCGCCAGCATCACCGAAGTGCTCTGGTCGGGGTTGGCCTGGCGCAGCACGTCGCGGTTGTAGTAGTTCAAGAAGGGCTGCACCGAATACTGCCCGAGTGCAAACAGCACCCGTGTCCAGAACACCCAGAAAAAGGGCTGGTACGCGAACAGTTCGCGCAGGCTCAGGGCGCGTGCTTGTGCGGCGCCCGCTGCGGCCTGGCCCGCCTGGTCTGCCCCGGCCACACCGCGCAGGGTAATCAGGGCCGGCACGGTCAGCACAGCCGCAATCAGCAGGTAATTGGCGGCAGGCGGCAGGTGCAGCGCCGCGACCGCGAAGGTGGCCGCCGCTGCCAGCAGCTGCCCCACTGCCTGCAGGGTTGCCATCACGCCGGAATAGTGCCCACGCTGCTCAGGCGGCACCAGCTGCGGAATCAGCGCCGAGTAGGGGGCGGTGGCGTAGTTGTTCCCGAACTGCACCAGCAGAAAACCCAGCACGAAGACCGCGAAGCCGCCCGCGCCGCTCAGTCCGGCCACGGCTCCGCCCATTACCCCCAGACCCAGCAGGTTTACCGCCAACCCCCGGCGCAGGTAGGGCAGCCGCTGCCCACTGCGGTCGCTCTGCGCTCCCACGATAGGCGGCAGCACCAGGGCCACCAACGCCCCAACCGCGGTCAGTACACCCAGCCAGGTGCCTTTGGCGCCCTCGCCCATGAACTGCACCACGCCTGCCGGCATGGCAATCAGCAGCAGCACCAGCCAGTGAAAGGCTGTGCCGAACCAGAAGGCGGACAGCACGGCTGGAGGGGGCGGGGCCGTCAGAAGGGCTGGTGCCGGAGCCGGCGCAGCGGGGGGCAGGTTGTGGGGCATCTGGTGTCCGAGTATAGAGGTGCCTGTGTATGGAAGTGCCTGTGTATGAAAGTGCCTGTGCATGGAAGTGGCTGGGCCCGGAGTGTCCGTCTGCTGGCCCGGACATATGCCGATGTGCCGCAGGGATGGTGCTGGCCCGGCCGAACAGTGGGAGAGCAGGATGGAATCAGGCAAAGCCCCGGGCCACATGGAAGCCTCTTAGACGGTTTGGCCGGAGAGGCCTCCATGTGGCCCGATGCTCTACAGTGGACCCATGACGGCTTGTTGCAGGAGGCGCGGGGGTGGTGCAGGGCCCATGCTGCTGGCGCTGCTGGCGCTGGGTGCACTGGCGCAGCCGGCCCAGGCTCAGGGAAGCGGTGTACAGCCGACCGGCCCCCAGCCGGTCTCTGCCTCGGGTGCTCAGGCCACTGCCGATAGTGGCCAGCCGGAGAACGACCTGCTGGCCATTATCGGCAGCGGCCCCGGTGCGCTGCGGGTGACCCGCGCCGACTTCGACCGCGCTTTTCGCCTGGCGGTGGGCGAGGTTCTCAACCGCCAGGGGCTGCCGCTGCGGGACGACCTGCTCACATCTTTCGCTCCGTCGCGCAGCCAGTTCTTTGAACAGTTCATTCACGATAAGCAGGTGGAATACCTCGCCCGTCAGGCCCTGCCGGAATTCACCTATCAGGGGCCGCCCCGCATCGGCGTGCATTCCTTCGCGCAGCCGCAGGGCTACGCCGACTATCTGACCGGCGCCGGCTACCGTGACGAGGCCGACTATCTGTCCGAAATGGCCCGCCGGGCCCTGCTGGACGCTTACCGCAGCGAACTGCGTACCCGCTTCACCTTTAGCGACGCGGCGGTCGAAAGCTACTACGCTCTGAACCGGCACAGCTTCGTGCAGCGCGAGGAAGCCTGTGCCCGGCACATTCTGGTCACCAGCGAGGTCCAGGCCCGTGACCTGCGCGTGGCCCTGCTGGCCGGGGCCGATTTTGCCCTGCTGGCCCGCTCGCAGAGCCGCGACCCCGGCAGCGCTTCACGCGGGGGCGAGCTGGGCTGCCTGGCGCCCGGCGAGACGGTGGCTGCCTTTGAGGCGACACTGTTCGGCGCGGCGCTGGGTACGCCGCAGGTGGTCCAGACCGACCACGGCTGGCACGTGGTTGAAGTGACCGAACGCCACGCCGCCGGGGTGATTCCCCCCGAGCAGGCAGCGCCGCAGGTACGCAGTGCCCTGGCCCGCAGCGCGGCCGCCCGGCTGCTGAACACCCAGCTGCAGCGCGTACCCACGCAACTCTTTCCGGAGCGGGTGCCGGTAGAACCAGGGTCCGGCCCCGGTCCCCTGCTGGAGCCGACTGACAGCAACTGAGCCGTGAGCCGGGGGCGGCCCTTCAAACCCCGCCCTGCCTCAGCCCCCGAACGAGCCACGGCAGAAGCGGCCCTGTTGGTCCAGGGTCACGCTGCCGTCGGGGAACAGGGTCAGGCCGGTCAGGCCTTCGACCATCTGCGGCGTCACCTCGTAGCGCCCAAAGTTGGTGTCGCTGGCCTGGTCCTTGTTGGGAATCACGAAGGCACGGGCGTCCTTGCCCGACACAATCACCTTGAACAGCGCGTCGGGCACTGCCACCCCGCCGCCGATGGTCGCCGGCTTCTTGCCCAGCACCGGCCCGGTCAGCACGAACACGCCGCCGCGGTCTTTGGCACAGGCCCGGACCGCACTTTCCAGCGCCGCCCACACGCCGGTGTTCATGTCGTGGTTTTGCGGCACCATGTTGCTCAGATAAAATGACTCCCGCATGGCCTGCGGGCTGGACTTGAAATCGGCGGCAGGGGCCATGTGGCCACGGTCGTAGCCGCTGCGCCGGTAGTCGTTCAACTCGGCACTTTCGCCCGCCGGCAGGTCGGGGTCGGGTGCGAAGTCGTCCTGGCGCTGCACGTCGCCGCTGAACTCGGTGGGTGCCAGGTATTCGCCCACCACACGGGGCACGCGGTGCTGGGGGTCATACAGCGCCGCATACTCCTGGCGGCACAGCAGCCGGGTCTGGTTACCTGTCAGCGTAGGAATGCCTCCGCGCCACTCGTCGCGGCACTGCCCCGCGTCCCCATAAGCCCCAGGGACGCTCTCGCCGGGAGGGGTGGGCAGGTTCGGCAGGTTCAGGTCTTCGCCGCAGCCCCACAGCGCCGCCGCGCCGGCCAGAAGCAGGCCGAGCAGGGAGAGGGTGGCTTGGTTGAGTCCGGCCTGCCGCTTGCGGGTCATGAGGGCCGCATTGTAGCCGCTTTCCTGCTTCCATTGGCTGGCCGCCTTCAGCGGGTCAGTTCGCTCAGCACTGCACGGCCAATCACCAGCTGCTGAATTTCGCTGGTTCCCTCGTAAATTTCGGTGATTTTGGCGTCGCGGTACAGCTTTTCCACCGGGTATTCGGCGCTGTAGCCGTTGCCGCCGAAAATCTGCACGGCGTCACGGGTCACGTCCACCGCCGCCTCGCTGCCCAGCAGCTTGGCCATGCTGGCTTCCTTGGAAAAAGGCTGGCCCTGGTCTTTGAGCCAGGCGGCTTTGAGGCCTACCAGCCGGGCCGCTTCCAGCTGCGTGGCCATCCGCGCCAGCTTGAAGCTCACGGCCTGATGAGCCGCGATAGGCTTGCCGAACTGCTCGCGCTCGGCAGCGTAGCGGGCAGCGTGCTCCAGCGCTGCCTGGGCAATTCCTACGCCCAGCATCCCAATGCCGATGCGGCCCGCGTCCAGGCTGGACAGCGCCACGATTAGTCCCTGGCCCTCTTCGCCAATCATGGCGCTGGCCGGCACCCGCACGCCCTCAAAGGTCACGGCCGTGGTGTGCGCTGCGTGCTGGCCCATCTTCTCCTCGGGGCGCCCGAAGCTCAGGCCAGGTGTGCCGGCTTCCACCACGAAGCAGCTCACGCCGCGTGCTCCTTCGCCGCCGGTGCGGGCCATCACCATGTACAGGTCCGCGTGCCCGCCCGACGTAATCCAGGCTTTGGAGCCGCTGATCAGCCAGTCGTCGCCGTCGCGCACGGCGCGGGTCTTCAGGCTGGCGGCGTCGCTGCCCGCCTGCGGCTCGGTCAGGCAAAAGGCCCCCAGCTTTTCCCCGCTGGCCAGCGGCCGCAAGAAACGCTCTCGCTGCTCGTCGGTGCCGTAGTTCAGAATCATCTGTTCAGGCAGGCCGTTTTGCACGCTCACGATGACTGCCACGCTGGGGTCGGCGGCGGCAATCTCGGCCAGACACAGCGCGTAGGTCACGCTGTCCAGGCCAGCGCCACCCCACTGTTCAGGCACGGTGGCGCCCAACAGGCCCAGCTCGGCCAAGCCGCGCAGCTGCGGCTCCGGCCACCGGTGCTCGCGGTCGTATTCGCGGGCCAGCGGTGCAATCTCGCTGCGGCAGAAATCGCGCACGTGCTGCACAATCAGGCGGCCCTCATCGTCCAGGGCAAAGTTCATTTGTGGCATGGCATTCAGGCTAGCAGACCGCCCACGCGGCGGTGGTCCCGCCCTATCCCGCAGGGGTGTCCAGCTCGGCAGTCAGCGCCGCTTCTATCCCTTTGCCGCGCCAGCCGGGGGCCACCGAAGTTGCTGTCCCGTCCCCGGTCCGCAGCGCCGCGCCAATCACGCTGCCGCCTGCAATGGCCAGGGCCGCCGCCTCCACCTGCGCCAGGTCGGTATCCGGCAGCAGCTGGCCGGCCGCTTTGGCCAGTGCAGGGGCCAGCGGCAGGGGAGGGCGGGTGACCCGCACGCGGGCAGGCAGGGTGGCCCCGCTTCCCCCTCCATTCACGGTCCCACTCACTGGGCCGGCCCCCGCTCAATGGTGCCGGGCCAGGGTTCGTAGCGGGTGTCCAGCCGCTCAGTGCGGGTGCCTTTCGCATCCTTGATGGTGCGGTTGATGTACAGGTACAGGCCTGGGCGCGACCCTTCCACAAAGCGCTGCTGCCCAGGAGCCAGGCTGGAATTCACCACGTAGCGCGGAGCTGGAGCCGGCAGCTGCGCCGTAATAACCGCGTCACTCACCGTGACCTGCCGCTCCGGTTTCTTGCCCCACAGCTCTACCGTCAGGCGGCTGCGGGCATTGTCGTTCACGGTCCGCACCACCAGCGGCGCACCGGTGTCGTTCTTCATCACCAGGTCCAGGCCGGGGTCGTACACCGCCGCCTCAAAGCCGGTCTGCGGCTCGTAGTAGGGCACCCGGTAAGAGTGCTGGTTGCGCTCTACTACCGGCAGGCCAGCGTTGTACAGGCTGCGGAAGGCCGTGGTGGACACCTGACATACTCCGCCTCCCAGGCCGTCTACCGTCTGTCCACCGGAAATAATCAGCCCGCTCACGAAGCCGTCCTCAGCCGTGATGCCGCCAATCGCCTGCAGGAAGCTGAAGTTCTCGCCGGCCGGCACCACGTAGCCGTCCAGCTTCTGCGCCGCCACCCGCACGTTTTCTCGCCGCGCCTCGCTGCTGCCTTCGTAGGTGCTCTCGCCGCTCGCCACCAGTTCCAGCCCGGCCGGGTCGGGCAGGTCGGCCACCGTAAAGCCCGGCTCGGTCCGCTGCGTCGGCCACACCGACTCGGTCGCTGCGGGATCGAGAACGTTCTGCTCGAACACCTGCCGCGCCTCTTCGCGCTGCACCTCGTGACCGCTGCGGCCTTCGCGCGGCACCCAGTCTTTGCCGCTGGCCACATAGCGTGCCGGTGTGGCCGGGCGGTCTACCTGTGCCAGCAAACCCTTAAAGGTTGCTTCGATGGCGTCCGGGTCGGGCTTGATACCGTCGCGGGTGGCCCAGTACAGGTTGGCGACCTGCCGCGCGGTGAGAGTAACGGCCGTGTCCGAATCCTGAAGGCGGACGGTCAGGGGCCGAATCAGCGCGTTGCCCTTGTCTGCCTGCACTTTCAGCCGGGCAGGCGAGTACGCCGACGTCACCGCCTGGAAGGCCACGTTTAGCTCGGTGGCCTCCGGGTGCGCGGCGAACTGCTGGGCGGCGGCTTTGGCATTGGCCTGCTTGCCCTCGCGCCCCCCCTTCACCACATAGCGGTAGGCTTTTTCATCGAACTTGATTTCACCGTCCTGGGGGGTCACGCCCAGCGGGGCCGTCAACCGCGCGAGTCTGGCGGCGGCCTGCGCCTCGTCTACCCGCACCGGCACGCTGAAGTCGGCCGGCTGCCCCTGCCCGGTCAGCCCCTGCAGGCGCTGCGTCCAGCCCCGGCTGGCGGTGTAGGCCTGTGCCTGCTCCAGTGCGGCGGCCGTGTCGCGCTGCCAGCCCAGTTCGGCCGCGCTCAGCTGCCAGCTTTTGCCTCCAGCGCGGACCGTCATCTGCGGCGCGGCTGGCAGGTCACGGCTGAGCCGGGCCTGCGCTTCCTCCTGGCTCAGCCCCCCCACATCCACGCCCCCGATACGGACGCCGGGCGCCAGACCGCTGCCGCTTTGGCCCAGGCTGAGGGCCAGGGCGCTGCCCAGCAGGGCCGTCAGCGCAGCGGTGCCCCACAGCCAGGGACCGGGGCGGCGTGGGGAAGAAGAACGGCTTTCTGGAGCAGCATTCACGGGCATCGCTGCAGTCTAACAATCTGCTCAGCATTTGCGGTGAAAGGGGGCTGCCGACTGGGAATGTGGTGCCGATAACTGGTGCCGATTGGGAAGTGACGGCGTGATGGAGCCGCCCCAGGCAGAGTGGGTCCCCCGCACCTGAGCGCGGGGGGCACGGTTCAGGGCTCCGGTACCGGAGCCGTGTCGGCCTGGGCCTCGGCGGCCTCGGCAGCAGAGTTGTCCACGTCCACGGCCACCTTTTCGCCGCCTTCCAAGTCCACCACGAACTGGCTGCCTTCCAGGCGCACTCGGGTCAGAATCTGCTTGTCGCCGCTGGGCCGGGTGGCGGCGTGCAGCTCAATGTATTCACGCAGTGGGGTGTTGATGACCTTGGAGGCCAGCACCTCCTCCACCTGAAAGATTCCGCCCGAGTTGTTCATGGTCACGCTGATGCGGACCGGGCGCGTTTCGCCGGGCTCGATCACCACCTGGTCCACGGCCAGGGCGCTGATGGAGTGGATGTCCACGCTGCCCATCTTGAACGCCTTGCGCCCACGTCCTTTGGTGATGTCGGTGCCGTCGGCCACCGCCGTGATGCCGCCCTCAATGGTCAGCGGCGGCGGGTTCAGGTCGTGGCAGTTGATGGCACCCAGGATGAACGAGCGCACCTTGATGCGTTTGAAGGTATCCCCATACAGCGGCGTCATGATGCGGTCCAGAATCGGCAGGGCCAGATTGACCCCGTGCATTTCGTGCCCGGCGCGGTGCACCTGGTTGCCGATGTCGTGCAGCATGGTGCCCAGGATGACCGTCAGCAGTACGTCGTCCGCGTCCCCGATTCCGCTTTCGATCAGGTCGGGTTTTACGCCGGCGTCCAGCAGCAGGTGCGCAATAGTGATGCCCGCTGCCCCGGTGATAAAGGCGTGAACCCGGCCGTGGTCGTTGTAGCCCAGCTTCCGCATGGTGATGTAGTTCGCCATGTCCCAGTGGGCCAGCGCTTCCGGGTCGCTTTGGAGGGCCTCAAAGGCAGCCAGCGCCCGTGGGTACTCGCTCAGGTCCGAGCGAATTGAGGCCTGCGCTGCTTCAATCAGCTTGGCCCTGGGCGTGGTGAAGTGCAGCTGCGATTCCAGCCCCTCTTTCTGGAGGCTGGCAACCGACTCTCCCGGTTGCACACCGCCCATCTCCTGGGGTGTACCGCCCAGCACGTCCAGGCGGAAGGTCCCCTGGGTGCCGCGGCAACGCTGCCCGGACTGCTCTGCCTGCTCCGCCATCACTCGCCTTTGAATTCGGGACGGCGCTTGTCCAGAAAAGCGCGGGTGCCCTCGGCAAAATCGCTGGTCGCCACGGCCATGCCGAACAGGTCGGCCTCAATTTCCATACCTTCCTCCACGCTGAGATGGGCGCCGCGGCGCACCGCTTCCTTGATCAGCGCCAGCGAGATGGGTGCATTGCGCATCATCTGCTCGGCCACCTCACGGGCCTTGCTCAGCGGCTCGTCAGACACGTAGTTCACCAGGCCCATGGCCAGGGCCTCCTCAGCGCCCACCTGCCGGCCGGTGAGCAGCAGGTCTAGGGCGCGCCCGCTGCCGATCAGGCGCGGCAGGCGCTGTGTGCCACCGAATCCGGGAATCACCCCCAGGCCCGCTTCGGGCAGACCCAGGCGGGCGTGTGGAGAGGCTACGCGGATGTCACACGCCAGCGCCAGCTCTAGGCCGCCGCCCAGTGCGAAGCCCTGAATGCAGGCGATGGTAGGCAGTGGCAAGTTGCTCAGCGACTGCATCACTTCCTGGCCGCCCAGCGACAGCTCACGGCCCGAGTAGACGTTGTTCATCTCGCTCAGCTCGCTGATGTCGGCTCCGGCCACAAACGCCTTCTCACCCGCACCGGTCAGAATCAGAGCGCTGATGTCGGCGTTCTCGGCAATCAAGTCCACTGCTTGCCCGATTTCGGCCAGGGTATCGGTGTTCAGGGCATTCAGTGCCTTGGGACGGTTGATGGTGAGCACCGCCAGCGGGCCGTGCTGGTCCAGTTGCAGGTTGGAGAATTCCAGTTCGTCGAAGAGGGTCATGCCTCTATAGTGGCACGCCCCGCGAGGCAGGCGAAATGGGCGCCGGACTGTGACAGCCCTCAGAAAAAGGCGGAGCCTGGACAGCGCCAAGTATCTGGAGCCAGGTATCCGGGAACCTCAAAGAAAAAAGGACTGCTCAGATGAACAGTCCTCTTCCGGTGGCACTCGGCTATACCAGAGCGCCGCCTCTGGCCCGCTTAGCGGACGCGCACACCCTGCGACTTCAGCAGTCGGCGGGCGGTGGCGGTGGGCTGGGCGCCCTGTGCCAGCCAGTGCTGGGCGCGCTCTACATCCACCTTCAGGAAGTTCTCGGACTTCTTGCGGGGGTCGTAGTGGCCCAGGCTCTCGATGTAACCACCGTCGCGGGGACGGCGGGCGTCGGCAACGACGATGCGGTAGTGGGGGTTATGGGCCGAACCAAAGCGGGACAAACGAATCTTAACCATAGTGATGCCTCAAGGGTGTGGATTTGAGGGTTGTCCGCCTGTTAGGGAACGGACGTATGCGCCTTACCAGCAGCCACGCAAAAAGCGCACCGCAGGAGTGTAGCAAAGAGGCGCCGGGGCCTGCAAGGGTGCTAGGGCTGCCTGAGCGCCTTTTTCTCTTGCCCCGGCCTATGTGCAGATGCTAGGCTGAGGTGTTGCCGCGCCAAGACGCGCAGGCTATATCCAGGAGGATTAGGAGTTCATGGAAGATAAGACCCAGACCCCCGCCCAGGAAGGCGGGATGATTCAGCCCGATCAGGGCACCGAGACCGCGACCCAGAGTGATGTGCAGCAGGAGCAGGCCCAGCCGGCTCAGCCTCAGGCTGCCCAGACCGAGGAGCGCGACTACCCCGAAATGACCATGGAAGACGTGCTGGCGAGCGAAGCTCAGGAGCCCCAGAACGTCAACCGTGGCGACATCGTCGACGGCACCGTGGTGTTTATCGGTTCCGAAGGCATTGCCGTGGATATCGGCGCCAAGGTGGAGGGCATCGTGCCCCTGACCCAGCTGGGCGACGAGCCGATGACCGCCGAGGAAGCCCAGGCCCAGTACAAGCCCGGCGATTCCATCACCACCTACGTGGTGCGTGTGGATACCAACACCGGCCAGATTGTCCTCTCCAAGAAGCGTGCTGACCAGAACAAGGGCTGGCGCGTGCTGGAGAAGATGCAGGAAGAAGGCCAGACCTTCGAGGTTGAGGTGCTGGAAAAAGTCCGTGGTGGCCTGGTGGCTCAGGTAGAAGGCATCCGTGCCTTCCTGCCCGCCAGTCAGGTGGACACCCGCCGGGTGAACGACCTGGACCCCTACGTCGGCAAGCCTCTGCAGGTGCAGCTGATTGAGCTGAACCGCAAGCGCAACCGCGTCATCATCAGCCACCGCTCCATCCTGGACGCCCAGAAGGAACAGGCCAAGCAGGAAACCATGACTCACCTGGAGTCCGGCGCCGAGTTTGAAGGCACCGTGGTGGAAATCACCGACTTCGGTGTATTCGTGAACCTGGGCGGCATTGACGGTCTGGTGCACCGCAGCGAGCTGACCTACGGCCGTTTCAACCACCCCCGTGAAGTTGTGGCTGTGGGCGACAAGGTTAAGGTGCAGGTCATTGACGTGGACGAGAGCCGCGAGCGCATCAACCTGAGCATGAAGTCCCTGACCAACGACCCCTGGGAAGGTGCCATGGAGCGCTACAGCATCGGCCAGCGTGTCAAGGGTAAGGTCACCAACCTGACCAACTTCGGTGCTTTCGTGGAACTGGAGCCTGGCCTGGAAGGTCTGGTCCACGTCAGTGAAATGAGCTGGACCAAGCGCGTGCGTCACCCCAACGAAGTGCTGACCGAGGGTGAGGAAGCCGAAGCTGTCATCCTGCGGATGGACCCGGTGGAGCGCCGTATCAGCCTGGGTATTCGTCAGACCACGGATGATCCCTGGAGCGCCCTGCCTGACCGCTACCCCCCTGGCACCCCAGTCAAGGGCCAGGTGACTGGTCTGACCGACTTCGGTGTGTTCATGGAAATTGAAGAGGGTATTGAGGGCCTGATTCACATCAGCGAGCTGGACATCCAGCGTGTGAATAACCCTGCTGACCTGTTCAAGAAGGGTGACGAAATCGAAGCTGTCATCCTGAACATTGATCCTGTAGAGCAGCGCGCCAGTCTGTCCCGCCGCCGTGCGCTGGGCGGTGGCCCTGCTCCCCGTGAAGGTGGCAACCGTGACTTCGTTAGCCAGGGTGGCGGCAGCCGCACTGACCGTTATAGCGGTGGCAACAGCCGTGGTGGCCGTGGCGGCGGCCGTGGTGCCGATTACAACTACTCGGCCAAGGACGCCAGCCAGGGCGGCAAGATCAGTACCAAGCTGGGCGATGTCTACGCTGACCTCTTTGCGCAGTTCGGCATGAGCTCCGACAGCGCCGATAAGGCTGACACCAGCAAAGCTGCAGAAAAGACCGCAGGCATTCCTGATGCTCAGTCCCCTGAGATGAGCGCCGGCGAAGCCGTGGCCCTGACTGAAGGCTACGACAACGAAACCCAGAGCTAAAGCTTAGACACTCAGTGGAAGAGGAGGGCAGGCCTGTTAGGGCTGCCCTCCTCTTTTGGAAACTCAACTGCATCTTTGCTGAGCTGCCGCTGTCTCGCTCCCGAGGTATAGAGATATATGCCTGTAGCCCGGCTGAGACGCGAGAGTAACCAGAGGAAAAGGGGGAGGCTTAAGCCTCCCCCTCTGAACGTTGTATCTCCGCTTAGCTGCGCTTGCGGTAGCTGTCGCCGAAGCGCTTGGAGAACTTCTCTACACGGCCTTCGGTGTCAACAAAGCGCTCTTCGCCGGTCCAGAAGGGGTGAGAGCCGCTCCACACGTCCACGTGGATTTCGGGGCGGGTAGACAGGGTTTCCATGACAACCTGGCCCTGATAGATGATTTTGCAGGGAACGGCTTTGGGGTGCAGATCTTTCTTCATAAGGTTCCTCCTTGACCACGTCAGGTGCGTAGTCATGAACCTGAAAATTATACACACTAGTGCCTCCCCGGTTCAAGGTCAAGGCCAAGCGGAGAGGAGAACGGGAAAGCTGGCTGGGAATACTCCCAGCCAGCTCCGGTCAGTTTTCTGCAGCGCTTAAGCTGAAGTTACTTGATGACCTTGGTCACAACGCCGGCGCCGACGGTACGGCCACCTTCGCGGATGGCGAAGCGCAGGCCTTCTTCCATGGCGATCGGCTTGATCAGTTCCACGGTGAACTCGACGTTATCGCCGGGCATCACCATTTCCACGCCTTCTTTCAGCTCCACCACACCGGTCACGTCCGTGGTCCGGAAGTAGAACTGGGGACGGTAGCCACCGAAGAACGCGCTGTGACGTCCACCTTCGTCCTTGCTCAGCACGTACACGCTGGCTTCGAACTGGGTGTGGGGGGTGATGCTGCCGGGCTTCGCCAGCACCTGACCACGTTCCACGTCGTCACGGCTCACGCCACGCAGCAGCACGCCCACGTTGTCGCCCGCCATACCGCTGTCCAGCAGCTTGCGGTGCATTTCCACGCCGGTCACGGTGGTCTTCTTGGTGTCGGTCAGACCCACGATTTCCACTTCGTCGCCCACCTTCACGATGCCGCGTTCCACGCGGCCGGTCGCCACAGTACCGCGGCCGGTGATGGTGAACACGTCTTCGACGGGCATCAGGAAAGCCTTGTCGGTGTCGCGCTCAGGGGTGGGGATGTAGGAGTCGATGGCGTCCAGCAGTTCCCAGATGCGGTCGACCCACTCGTCCTGACCGCGGGCGGTCTTGGGGTTGGCCTGCAGGGCTTCGAGGGCCTTGAGGGCGCTGCCCTTAACGATGGGCAGATCGTCACCGGGGAACTCGTAGTTGCTGAGCAGTTCGCGGACTTCCATCTCGACCAGCTCGAGCAGTTCTTCGTCGTCAACCATGTCGACCTTGTTCATGAACACGACGATGTAGGGCACACCGACCTGACGGGCGAGCAGGATGTGCTCGCGGGTCTGGGGCATGGGGCCGTCAGCGGAGCTGACGACCAGGATAGCGCCGTCCATCTGGGCTGCGCCGGTGATCATGTTCTTGACGTAGTCGGCGTGACCGGGGCAGTCCACGTGGGAGTAGTGGCGGCCTTCGGTGTTGTATTCAACGTGGCTGGTGTTGATGGTGATACCACGGGCCTTTTCTTCGGGGGCCTTGTCGATCTGGTCGTAAGCCAGGGTTTCGACGGTGTCGTCCATCGCAGCAGCGGTGAAGGTAATGGCCGCGGTCAGGGTGGTCTTGCCGTGGTCAACGTGTCCGATGGTGCCCACGTTCACGTGGGGCTTGGTGCGTTCAAACGTACCTTTTGCCATAAGTTCCTCCTGGATTCTTTACCCGCGTACGGGTAAGCCTTACTAGAATACACAACCTCTGCTCCTAAGAACACCGGCCGTGCCAACTTGACCCGCCTGCGCAGTATGACCAAAAAAAGTGACTTGCTTTCTAGGGCAAGTCACGGTCTGGAGCTCCTGGTCGGAATTGAACCGACGACCTCTCCCTTACCAAGGGAGTGCTCTACCTCTGAGCTACAGGAGCGAAATACACCTCTGAGTGTGGTGGTGGGCAGGGGCGGATTCGAACCGCCGTACTCTTACGAGAACAGATTTACAGTCTGTCGCCTTTAACCACTCGGCCACCTACCCAATCGCGCTATGTTGTTCGGCTCTGGTTTTGTGTGGAGCCACCCAGGAGAATCGAACTCCCAACCTTCCGATTACAAGTCGGGTGCTCTACCAGTTGAGCTAGGGTGGCGTTCCCATTATCAACCTAGCAACCCGGTCTGGAACCGAGTGGTTTCCCAGGTCGGAAGCGCCTTTTCCCTTTTCGTGGGCCTCGCTCACTTCCGGATGGAGATAGTAACACCGGTACCAGGCCGTGTCAACACTCATGGTTCAGGGCGGCGGTTTGCTGTTGCCGGTACACATTCAGAGCGGTGGCACTGTTGCTGGCCTAGCCAAGCTTGCGCCGGATGAAGTCAGGACCCCGGGGCTGCATGGGGGCGGGCCTGCAAGTGTGCGGGCAAAGGCACGGACGTGATGGGATACAAGGACTAGACTAAGCCACTTGAGCCTGCGCCGGATGGACCTTTGGGCAAGCACAGAGGCAGGCGACAACAGCACGAAAACCTCGTGGCCGCACTGGCGGCCCGGCAAGGGAGCATGGATGGACCGAAATCTCAGCACACTATGGGCTTATCTTTACCGGCACCGCCGTCAGTACCTGATTGGAATCCTTGCGGTGACCGTTTCCAATGCAGCGGCACTGCTGCCCTTTTACTTTATCCGCCTGATCATCGATGGGCTGAATGCACGGGTACAGGCGGGTGCCCTGGCCGGGATTACCCTCGGGCAGATTGGCTGGTACGCCCTGGACATCGTGCTCTCGGCACTGGTATCGGGGGCGCTGATGCTGATCATGCGCCGGCAAATTATCGTGGCCTCTCGCGAGATTGAGTATGAGGTTCGCCGTGACCTGTTCGCTCACCTTCAGACGCTGGACAAGGCCTACTTTGACCGTTCACGCACGGGCGACCTGATGAACCGCCTGACCGGCGACCTGGGGTCGGTGCGTGAGCTGCTGGGATTCGGCGCTTGGCAGATCGTGAATATCGCGGCCTCCTTCACTGCCAGCCTGGCAGTGATGTTCTCCCTGAGCTGGCAGCTGACTCTGGTGGTGGTGGGTGTGCTGCCGGTCATCGTGGGGGCGCTGTACGTGCTGGCCCGTATGATTCATGCCCGGCATACCCATGTGCAGGAGCAAAACAGCCTGATTGCCGCCAAGGCCCAGGAGAACTTCAGCGGGGCGCGGGTGGTGAAGGGCTATGCGATGGAGGAGCGCGAGCTGGAAAGTTACCGTGCTCTGAACCTGGAGTTGCTGCGCCGCAATATCGCTCTGACCAAGGTGGACGGTCCGCTGCGGTCCTTTGCCACGCTGCTGCTGGGGCTGGCTTTCGGGCTGGTGCTGCTGGTAGGTGGGCGGCAGATTTTGCAGGGAAACGGCGACTTCACGGTGGGCATGTTCGTGCAGTTCGTGGGCACGCTGGACCGCCTGGCCTGGCCGATGCTGATGGCCGGGTGGATCACCTCCGTCACCCAGCGGGGGCTGGCCTCGTGGCGGCGATTGGTGGAGCTGTTCGATGCCCGCCCAGAGGTGGCCCGCGTACCCGCTGAAGCAGCTGCGCCTGCGCCGGTCGCGGGCGCGGTGGACCTGAAAGGCGTCACCCTGCGCTACGGGGACACTGAGGTGCTGCAGGACATCAACCTGCACGTTCCTGCAGGGACGTTTCTGGGCATCACCGGGCCTACCGGCAGCGGTAAGACCAGCCTGGCGAACCTGCTGACACGGCTGGTGGACCCCAGCGAGGGCCGAGTAGAGCTGGACGGCCGCGACCTGCGGGCCATCCCTACCCGGCAACTGCGGGACGCGGTGGGTGTGGTGCCGCAAGAACCGTTCCTGTTCAGCGACACGCTGGCCAACAACATCACTTTTGGGCTGGAACGCGAGGACCTGCCTACCATCCCCACCGGAGTCAGCGTGCTTGACGTGCCCGCCCCACCGCTGATTCCGCAGCGGCCCGAGGAAGGCCGCGTGCAGCGTGCCGCCGAGCTGGCTGGGCTGAGCGGCGACGTGGAACACTTCCCGGAGGGTTACGGCACCTTGCTGGGCGAACGCGGTGTGACGCTCAGTGGTGGTCAGCGGCAGCGCACCGCGATTGCCCGGGCCATCGCCCGTGAGCCACGCGTGCTGATTCTGGACGACAGCCTGAGTGCGGTAGATACCGAAACCGAGCGGCGCATCATCGAGGGGCTGCGCGAGGTCAGCCGGGACCGCACCATCATTCTGATTGCCCACCGCGTCAGCACGCTGCGCCACGCCGACACCATTGCCGTGCTGGACGAGGGCCGGCTGGTCGAGCGGGGCAGCCACGAGGAGCTGCTGGCGCTGGGCGGTCACTATGCCGAGCTGGACCGCTTGCAGAGCCTGAGCAGCGATGTAGAGCGTGAGGACGAGGACCCTGCCCCAGCGCCGGCCCTCACTTCCGCAGGAGGAACCGCATGACCCGTCCCGAAAAGCTGAAGCCGGAGACCCAGGACCTGGACTTCGAGCTGGTCCGCCGCATTCTGCGCTACGTCCGGCCTTACGGTGCGCTGGCCGTGGGCGCGGTGGTGCTCACGCTGGTGCATTCGCTGATTCAGCCGCAGTTCGCCCTGATTCAGAAGCATGCCATCGACGCCTATCTGGTGCCCTTCGAGCATGACCGGAGCCTGGATGCGGAGGCGCTTTACCAGGGCCTGCTGACGGTGGCACTCGGCTACATGGGCCTGCGCTTGCTGGATTTCGCCGTGCAGTACGCCTCTACCGTTGCTATCGGCTATCTGGGACAGAACGTGCTGCGCGATATCCGCGCCGACGTGTTCGGCAAGCTGCAAAGGCTGCAGCTGTCCTACTTTGACCGCAACCCGGTGGGCCGCCTGATTACCCGCGTGACCAGCGATGTGGACGCCATCAACCAGTTCATCACCGGCGGGCTGGTCAGCCTGATCAACTCGGTGTTTCTGATTGTCACCTATGTCTGGATCATGCTGCGGGTGGACTGGCGGCTGAGCCTGATCAGCTTTACGGTGCTGCCGCTGATGTACTGGGCCACCAACTTTTTTCGGGGCAAGATGCGTGAAGCGTTTCGCCGCACCCGGCTGGAGCAGGCCGTGGTGAACACCCAGCTGAACGAGAATATTTCCGGAGCCATGACGGTGCAGCTGTTCGGGCGCGAGGCCCGCTCGGCGCTGGACTTCGACCATGCCAACCGCAGCCTGCTGGCCGCCCATGTCAACTCGGTGCAGTGGTTCTCGCTGTTCATGCCGACGGTCGCGCTGCTTGGACAACTTGCAGTGGCGCTGGTGGTGTACTTTGCGGCCCGTTTTCTGTTGCAGGACCAGGCCGCTGGCGTGGTGGCCGGGGTCACGGTGGGCACCATCTTCGCTTTTGTGCAGTTCACGCAGCAGCTGTTCCAGCCGATTCAGGACCTGGCCGACGTGTTCAACAACTTGCAGGCGGCGATGGCCTCCAGCGAACGTATTTTCGAGGTGCTGGACGAGGAGGAGGAAATCACCGACCGCCCGGACGCCATCACGCTGGGCCAGCTGGAAGGCCGGGTAGACCTGGAGAACGTCTGGTTCGCCTATGACCCGGATGTCACGGCCGACACCCCGGACGACGACCCCCGCTGGATTTTGCGTGGTGTGGACCTGCACATCCGGCCCGGTGAGAGTGTGGCGCTGGTGGGAGCGACCGGCGCCGGCAAAACCAGTGTGACTGCTCTGGTCAGCCGCTTCTACGACGTGCAGCGCGGAGCGGTCAAGGTGGACGGACACGACGTGCGCGACCTGAAGCAGCACGACCTGCGCCGGCATGTGGGCGTGGTCCTGCAAGACGTCTTCCTGTTTGCGGGGACCATCGCTTCCAATCTGTCGCTGGGTAACCCGGACGTGACTCAGGCACAGATTGAGGAAGCCTGCCGCTACGTGGGTGTCCACGACTACGTGATGAGCTTGCCGCAGGGCTACCAAACCGAGGTGCGTGAACGCGGCGCCGGCCTCAGCACCGGCCAGAAGCAGCTGCTGGCCTTTGCCCGGGCACTGCTGCAGAATCCCGACATCATTCTGGTGCTGGACGAAGCGACCGCCAACGTAGATACCGAAACCGAGCTCAGGATTCAGGCCGCGCTGGAACGGGTGATGCAGGGCCGCACCTCCATCATCATTGCGCACCGCTTGAGCACCATCGAAGGCTGTGACCGCATCGTGGTGATGCGCCGGGGCCGCATTGTGGAGCAGGGCAGCCACCGCGAACTGCTGGAACAGGGCGGTTACTACTCGCGGCTTCAGCAGCTGCAGTATTCGGGTCAGCGCCGCTCGGCTTGACGGCTGCGGTGCCGGGGCAGGAGTCGGACCGCTGCCCCGGCACCTGACCCGCGCCGCCGGGCCCTACTCTGGGCGCCACGTCTTGATTCACCCGGCTGAGTGGCGCTAAACTGCTTCGGTTGAACCTGGAGCAGACGGGTTGCTCTGTCCACGGTTTCGGCAGCCACACCGCTCACCTGGATGCTGACAGGGAAGAGAGGGCCACCGGCCCCACTCGCGAGGGTGAAGGCATATTTCCAGCCCCAGATAGGAGTGATTGACCTGCCAACTGTACAGCAGCTTGTCCGTAAGGGTCGTAAGACCGTTGCCAAGAAGACCAAAGTGCCTGCCCTGAAGGGAAGCCCCTTCCGCCGTGGCGTGTGCACCGTGGTGAAGACCACCACCCCCAAGAAGCCCAACTCGGCCATGCGTAAGATTGCCCGTGTGCGCCTGAGCAGCGGCTACGAAGTGACCGCCTACATCCCTGGTGAAGGCCACAACCTGCAGGAGCACTCCGTGGTGCTGATTCGCGGCGGACGTGTCAAGGACCTTCCCGGTGTGCGTTACCACATCGTGCGCGGTGCGCTGGATACCCAGGGCGTAAAAGACCGCAACCAGGCCCGCAGTAAGTACGGCACCAAGAAGCCCAAAGCGGCTGCCAAGTAATTCGGGAATCTGCCCAGGCCGCGCCGCTCGCGTGATGCCTGGGCCTCGGCTGTGTGGCCGCCGAACCGGCTCGGCCTGATCCCAGCCCAGTTTCCCCGCCCCATTTCCTAAGGAGGAACATTCAATGTCTCGTCGCCGTAGAGCAGAAGTGCGCCAACTGCAGCCCGACCTGGTTTACCAGGACGTGCTGGTGAGCGCCATGATCAACCGCCTGATGCAGGACGGTAAAAAGAACCTGGCCAGCCGTATCTTTTACGGAGCCTGCCGCCTGATTCAGGAGCGCACTGGCCAGGAGCCCCTGAAGGTCTTCCGTGAAGCCTATGAGAACATCAAGCCCCGCGTCGAAGTACGCAGCCGCCGTGTGGGTGGCAGCACCTACCAGGTGCCTGTGGAGTTCGACAAGAACCCCCGCCGTCAGCAGAGCCTGACCCTGCGCTGGATGGTCAACGCCGCCAACAGCCGCCCCGAGCGCACCGCCATTGAGCGGCTCGCCGGCGAAATCATGGACGCTGCCGAGGGCCGTGGCGGCGCCATGAAGAAGAAAGACGACGTGGAGCGCATGGCTGAAGCCAACCGCGCCTACGCTCACTACCGCTGGTAATTCCCTACAGTGAGGCGAGGGAAGTCGGCCCTGCAGGGCCCTGACCCCTTCGCCTCTTTCTAGGAACGTCCATTACTTCAACGTGCAGCGCGTGACAGATTGCTCACGCAGGGCTGCCAAGATGAGGGAGTCTATGACCACCAAAGCCCAGAACTACCTGCAGAACTTCCGCAACATCGGAATTGCCGCGCACATCGACGCCGGCAAGACCACCACCACCGAGCGCATCCTGTACTACACCGGACGCATTCACCAGATTGGTGAAACCCACGAGGGCGCTTCTCAGATGGACTGGATGGAACAGGAGCGCGAGCGCGGAATCACCATCACCGCTGCCGCTACCACCGCCCAGTGGACCCGCTCGGGCACCGACGACGTCTACACCATCAACATCATCGATACCCCTGGACACGTGGACTTCACCATCGAGGTGGAGCGTTCCATGCGCGTGCTGGACGGTGCGGTGGCCGTGTTCGACGCCTCGCAGGGTGTGGAGCCTCAGAGTGAAACCGTGTGGCGTCAGGCCGACCGTTACGGCGTGCCCCGCATCGCGTTCGCCAACAAGATGGACAAGACCGGCGCCAGCTTTGAGCTGGTGATTAACGACATCAAAGAGCGTCTGGGCGCCATTCCGGCTCCTGTGCAGTACCCCATCGGTGCTGAGAGCGAGTTCCAGGGCATTATTGATGTGATTCGCCGCCGCGCCTACTTCTATACCAACGACCTGGGCACCGACATCCGCGAGGAAGACGTGCCGGCCGAGTACGCCGACAAGGTGGCCGAAATGCGTGACCAGCTGGTCGAAGCTGCGGCCGAAGTGGACGAGTCCATCATGGACATGTACCTGTCGGGCGAGGAACCCAGCGAAGAGCAGCTGGTGGCCGCGCTGCGCAAGGGCACCGTCGAGAAACTCATCTTCCCCGTGCTGTGCGGCAGCTCGCTGAAGAACAAAGGTGTGCAGCTGCTGCTGGACGCCGTGGTCGACTTCCTGCCCAACCCCCTGGAAGTGCCCGCCATTAAGGGTGTGCTGGCCGACGACACCAGTGAAGATCCCGAAACCCGCACCTTCCCCGCTGACCCCGAAGGCCAACTGGCCGCGCTGGCGTTCAAGATCATGGCCGACCCCTACGTGGGCCGCCTGACCTTCGTGCGCGTGTACTCGGGCACCATGACCTCGGGCAGCTACATCTACAACGCTTCCAAGGGCAAGCGCGAGCGCGTGGGCCGTCTGCTGAAGATGCACGCCAACAGCCGCGAAGAAGTGGATGTGCTCAAGGCCGGCGAGCTGGGTGCCGTGATTGGTCTGAAGGACTCGGGTACCGGCAACACCCTGATTGGTGACGGTGACGAGGAAGTCTTGCTGGAAAGCATCGACGTGCCTGAGGCCGTGATCAAGCTGGCGATTGAACCCAAGACCAAGGCCGACCAGGAGAAGATGGGCCTGGGCCTGAGCAAGCTGGCCGAGGAAGACCCCACCTTCCGCGTGGAAACCGACCCCGAGAGTGGTCAGACCACCATCGCCGGCATGGGCGAATTGCACCTGGAAATTCTGGTGGACCGCCTCAAGCGCGAGTTCAAGGTGGAAGCCAACGTGGGTGCGCCGCAGGTGGCCTACCGCGAGACCATCACCAAGCTGGTAGACGTGGACTCCAAGTTCGCCCGTCAGTCGGGTGGCCGTGGTCAGTACGGTCACGTGAAAATTAAGGCCGAGCCCCTGCAGCCCGGTGAAGGCTTCGTGTTCGAGAACGCCGTGGTCGGCGGTACCGTGCCCAAGGAGTACATCGCTCCTGCGCAGAAGGGTATCGAAGAAGCCATGCAGAGCGGCCCCATGCTGGGCTTCCCGGTGGTGGACCTCAAGGTCACCCTGTACGACGGCTCGTACCACGAAGTGGACTCCTCGGAAATGGCGTTCAAGATCGCCGGCTCCATGGCCCTGAAGGAAGCCGTCCAGAAGGGCGCTCCCGCCATCTTGGAACCCGTGATGCGCGTGGAAGTGACCGTGCCCGAAGAGTACATGGGCGACATCATCGGCGACCTGAACAGCCGCCGCGGTCAGGTGCAGGGCATGGAAGCCCGCGGCAACGCCCAGCTGGTCAAGGCCTTCGTGCCTCTGAGCGAGATGTTCGGTTACGCCACCGACATGCGTTCCATGACCCAGGGCCGCGCCAACTACTCCATGTTCTTTGACCACTACAGCCAGGTGCCCAACAACCTGGCGCAGGAACTGATGAAGAAGTAAGGCTGCCCCGCCCTGAAAAGGCCGCTTTCCCGTCTAGGGAGCGGCCTTTTTCCTTGAGGCTGCCATGCTGGCCCACGGTCCTGCCTGCATGTCCGCCTCGGCGCAGCCACCAGAGTGCGTAAAATGGGCAGAATGACCCGTGAGAAGACTGCCACCCCCGCCCGTCCGGTGCCGCCCCAGCTGAAATGGATGACCCTACCTCTGCTGCTTGAGCTGGTCAGCAACGGTATCGGCCTGCTGACCCTGCCGTTCGCTCAGGAGCAGCTGATTGCCCAGTTGCAACGCACTTTGCCGCAACTGGGCGTGGAGAATCTGGAGCTGTCCCCGGCCCTCCTTCAAAGCACCCTGTGGACCACTTTTTTTATTCTGATGGCGCTGACCCTGCTGCTGTACTTTGTACGCGAAGGTGTCAAAGAGGGGAAGGGGTGGGCCTGGATCATGTCCATCCTGATAGGCGTGTTCTCGCTGCTGAATCTGCCTTTTGGGCCGCTGATCGGTCTTGCCCTGCTGTACGGCGCTTTCCAGCCTGAAGTTCGGGCTTACTTCGGCCGCTAGAGCCTACAGCGAAAAGGGGGCCGGAGAAATGCTGCTCTCTCCGGCCCCCTTTGTGCTGTTCTGTCCTACTCGTCTGCCTGCTGGCCCTTACGTCCCTTCTTGTAGGGGCCCTTTTCCTTCCACTTCAGCCGCACCGGGATGCCGGCCAGGTCCAGGTCATCTCGGATACGGTTTTGGATAAAGCCTTCGTAGGAACGGGTCACGTAGTCGGCCCGGTTGCAGAAGATGGCGAAGGTGGGGGGCGCGGTTTCCACCTGCGTCATGAAATACATCTTGAGTGGGCGGCCCCCGAAGTTGGGGACGGCGTGCTTCATCTGCCAGATTTCCAGCCAGCGGTTCAGCTCGGCGGTGGGAACGCGCGACTGCCACTTGTCGTACAGCTTCATCGCCTCGGCCAGCATGTCGTGGATGCCGTAGTCGTTGATGGCGCTGGTGTACACGCGGGGAGCGTAAGCAATGTGGAACAGCTTCTGGTCCAGCTCCTTCTCGGCACGCTTGAGGTCCTCGTCGGGCACCAGGTCCCACTTGTTGACCACCACGATGACGGGTTTGCCACTGTCATAAGCGAGGTTCGCCAGCTTGAGTTCATGGTCGCCCAGGTCGTCCGCGTTGAGGACAAGCCAAATCAGGTCACTGCGCTCAATGGCAGCCTGGCTGCGCTGAATGGCGTAGTCCTCGATGGCGGTGTCCGGCTTCTTGCGGATACCGGCCGTATCCACCAGCACGAACCGCTGGCCGCCGTAGTCCCACTCCACATCCAGGCTGTCGCGAGTGGTGCCCGGCACATCGGCCACGATGGCGCGGTCCGACTGGGTGATGGCGTTCAGCAGGCTGGACTTGCCCACATTGGGCCGTCCGATCAGCGAGATCCGGATGGGGGCCACCTCGGAAACGTCGCCCTCGTCTGCGGGCAGATGCTCCATGATGCGGTCCATCAGGTCGTCCAGCCCACGGGCGTGCTCGGCGCTGATGGCGACCGGCTCCCCGAACCCCAGCGCCCACAACTCGGCCAGGTAAGGCTCGTGCTTGGGCGAATCTATCTTGTTGGCGACCACGACCACGGGCCTACCCAGCCGGCGCAGCCAGTCGGCCACCTCATAGTCGGCCGCACTCAGACCGTCGCGGGGGTCCAGCACGAAGATGACCGCGTCGGCACCTTCCAGGGCCCATTCGGCTTTTTCGCGGATGACGGCTTCCCACTCGTCACCGCTCCACAGGCCGCCGGTGTCCACCAGCGTGATGCGGTGGTTGTGGTAGAGCATGATTTCTTCTTTGGCGTCGCGGGTGACGCCAGGAAAATCCGCCACGACCGCTTCACGGCGGCCAATCAGGCGGTTGAACAGACTGGACTTGCCCACGTTGGGCCGGCCCACAATGGCTACTTTATGCATAGAGACGCTCCTTTCGGTGCCGAAGTTCCCTCGCGTCCGGGTGGGAACTTCGCCGCTGCTGCGACCCGCACGGTGACGCGGGCCCCAGAGATTTGGACATTCACTATAGCGGGACAGCGCCCAGCTGGCCGTGAGAGGGGGGGTGATTTACTCTGAAGTCTATGCAGGCGCAAGGGCCGCAACAGAGCACCGTCTTGCCAGTGGGCCGGGTCGTGGTGACCCTGACCGGGACCGGCGGCGAGCAACTTGCCGCACGGGCGCAGCAGACCGGCTGGCAGGTGTCTCTATGGCCGGGGCTGACTTTCGAGCCGACCGGTCAGGCACAGGAGCTGCGTGCGCTGGGCAGCTACAGCTGGCTGGTGCTGACCAGTCCGCAGGGGGTACGGAGCCTGACGGCGGGGCTGGCCGAACAGGGCCTCGGGCCATCGGCGCTGGCCGGGCTGCGGGTGGCCGCAGTAGGGGAGGGCACAGCCCGGCCGCTCGCCGCTTGGGGCCGACCGGCCGACTTTCTCCCCACCCAGGCCGACGCCCGGACCCTGGCGGCGGAGTTGCCAGTCGGGCTGGGGGACACGGTGCTGCATGCGACTGGCGAGGACAGCCGCGACCAGCTCCAGCGTGGCCTGGAAGGGCGCGGCGCCGCGTACCGGCGACTGGAGCTGTACCGTTCCTGTGCAGTCCGTTACCCGCCCCAGGCCCGGCGTGACCTACGGCAGGCCGACTGGGTGGTGGTGGCGTCGGGCGTGGTGGCCCGTGGGTTGGCCGAGCAGCTGGGGCCAGCGCTTCCTCTGCTGGCGATGGGCCAACAGACAGCGGCAGCGGCCCGTGCCGCCGGGTTTATCCGGGTGGTGCCGGCCCAGACCCCTTCGCTGGACGGAATACTGGCAACTTTGCGCGGGCTGGCAGGGCCGCCACAGAAGGGCGCTGCACACTGCAGACCGCTTGGCTGACCGGCCGGAAACAAAAGAGTGCGTCTGGGTCGCTGTCCGAACGGTCAGTACGGGACGGCCGCCCCCGGCCACTGGAGTATGCTGAGGGCTGTTTGAAAAGGCCGGTGCTCTGGCCCCCGCTTTTTCTGTTCCGCGCTGGCGCCTGTGCCTCCTGGCCGGTCAGCATGGTCCCGCCCCATCTGCCTTTTCCGGAGGACCCTCCTTTTGATTCTGACCTGTCCCACGGCCCAGTCCCTGCTGGACGCTGCACCCAACCAGCCACGCACCCTCGACTTCGCTGTGGTGGGCCTGAACCACCAGACTGCCCCGGTGTCGGTGCGGGAGCAGGCGGCGGTGCCGGTACAGGGGGCGTCCGTGCTGTATGGCACGCTACGCGACTATGCCGACGAGGTGATGGTGGTGGCGACCTGTAACCGTACCGAGGTGTATCTGGCCGGTGTGCATGGTTCGCTGGAGGCCGCCTTTAACCGCGCTTTCCGGGGCGAGTTCGGAGAGCACCTCTACGCTTACCGGGAGCGCGACGCCGTTCACCACCTGTACCGGGTGGTGGCTGGCCTGGACAGCCTGATGGTGGGTGAAACCCAGATTCAGGGCCAGGTAAAGCGGGCACTGGCCGAGGCAGCCGGCTACGGCACCACCGGCACCTTGCTGAACAAGATTGTGCAGGGGGCGCTGGCCACCGGCAAACGGGTACGCAGCGAAACCGGTCTAAGCGACCGGGTGGTGAGCGTGTCGAGCGCCGCCGTGGAACTGGCCCGCGAGGTGCTGGGTGACCTGCAGGGCCGCACCGCCCTGATTCTGGGCGCTGGCGAGACCGCCGAGCTGACCATGACGCACCTCAAGGCCGCCGGTGTTTCCGACGTGCTGGTGGTCAACCGCACCGAGGAGCGGGCCCGTTCGCTGGCCGACCGCTGGGGCGGGCGCACTTGCCCCTATCAGGAGTTGCAGCGTGCCCTGCCGCAGGCCGATGTGGTGATCGCTTCGGCAGCGGCGCCCCACTGGGTCGTGCAGGGTGAAGACGCAGCGCAGGCACTGCAGCGGCGGGCGGGCCGGCCCCTGTTCTTCTTTGATATCAGCATGCCGCGTATCCTGGCGCCCGACATTGCCAAGCTGCCGGGGGCGTACCTGTACAACCTGGACGACCTGAACAGCATCGTGGCACGCAATCTGGAATGGCGCCGCTCCGCACTTCCGCACGCCGAGGCGATTATCCGTGAGTCGGTCGCCGAACTGATGCGCTGGCACCTCACCCGTGAGGCCCAGCTGCGCCGCCACGCTGCGGCAGTGCTGGCCGGCTGAAGGTGGCGCCTCCGCTGCCATGCTGCGGGCGCCCATACTCTAGGCTGAGGCCATGAGCACTTTTTTTACCCTGGTGCCTTCGGGTGCGCTGCGCGTGACTGGGGCAGACCGCCTCGACTTCGTGCAGGGACAGATGACCAACGACCTGCGTGGTTGCCCTACGCCCGGCTACGTGGCGGCCTGCTTTCTGAATGTACGTGGGCAGATAGAGCACTTTGCCCGCATCTACCGCCGCGCTGACGACATCTACCTGCATCTGGACGCCGGGCAGGCCCCGGCGCTGGCCGAGCGTCTACGCCGCTACGTCATTTTCGACCAGGTGGAGATTCAGGACCTGAGCGCCGACCTGCGGACCCTGCACCTGTGGGGAGAGTGGCCTGCAGGCGTGACAGAGGGCTGGCCCCAGGTGGCGGCGGCGGCCGGTGCTGCCTGGACCGTCCAAATGGGCGGCGCAGCGGTCCTACTCGGGGCCGTGAACCGCAGCGGTCAGCTGGGCCTGGACCTGCACTACCTGGCCGCGCAGGAGGAAGCAGTGATGGCGGCACTGCACACCGCCTTGCCCCTGAACGAGCGCTCCTGGGCCGAGCTGCAAACCGCACGGGTGGCCGCCGGCCTCCCCGAGCCTGCTCTGGACGGATTCTTGGGGCACCTGCCGCAGGAGGTGGGGCTGGACACCGGCGGCCCCTTGCCTGCCATCAGCTACCGCAAAGGCTGCTATGTGGGGCAGGAAATCATGGCCCGACTGGAAGCGCGGGGCCGGGCCCGCTACGGGCTGGGCCGGCTGCGGGTGCCTGCCGGAACAGAGGTCGGCAGTGAAGTGGTCTCGGCGGGCCGTGCCGTGGGACAGACCGGTCTGGAGGCAGGTGGCCTGGCCCTGTGCCGATTGCGGCTGGACCTGCCGCAGGACGCAGCACTGGAAGTGAATGGGCAGGCGGTGACGCAGCTGCCTATGACCGAGCCGGTCACGACCGATGCTTCCTGACTCCCACTTTCTGCGGACCCGGCTGGAGGCACTGACCTGTGCCCTGGACGCGGAGACCCCAGCGCAACTGGCCGGCGGCGTGCAGCAGGCCTACGCTGCCGCCTTTGGGCTGACGGCTGCTCTGGGCGTGCTGCTGGGGTTGCTGGGGCTGTGGCTGCAGCCGCTCGCCCTGGAACGCCCTGAAATTGCCTGGGCGCTGCTGGGCACCGGCTCAGCGCTGGCCACCCTGATGTTCCTGTTCAGCGGCTGGCAACTGCGGCGGGGACTAGCACAGGTTGCTGGGGGCCGGCAGCGGCGGGCGCAGCTGTTGGCCGCCGCATTCAGCCTCTCGGCGGCGCCGGCTGTGCCCTGGCTGCTGGCCTGCGCCGCCTTGCCCTGGCCGCAGCTGGCGCTGGGGTTGGCCGGACTGGCGGCCCTGGCCTATGCGCTAGGCCGCTGGCAGCTGGGACAGTGGGCCCGGCAGCTGTAGGGTCACCAGGCCTGACTGCTGTGACAGGCACCATGACGGCATGAAAAAAGCACGGGAGAAAATTCCCGTGCTGCTTGTGTGAAGGGTGGCTTAGCGGGTACGCGGGTCGAAGGCGTCGCGCAGGGCGTCACCGAACAGGTTGACCGCCAGGCTGAACAGCACGATAAACGCGGCCGGATAGATCAGCACGTACCAGAATTCGGGCTTGAGCCAGGGGCGGGCGAAGTTGATCATCTGACCCCACTCGGTGTAGCCCACCGGGTAGCCCAGGCCCAGGAACGACAGCGCGGCAATGCCCAGCGGCACCGTGGCCAGGCTCATGACCGCCAGCGTCAGCAGGGTGGCCACCGAGTTGGGCACCACATGCTTGAAGATCAGTCGGGCGTCGCTGCCGCCCAGGGCGCGTGCGGCGTCCACATATTCCAGCCGGCGGGTCTTGAGCACGTCGGCACGGACGTAGGTGGAGTAACCTGCCCAGCCGGTGATGACATAAGCGATGATGATCGGAATGGTGGGATCACCACCAGGGTTCTGAGCACGCAGAATAGTCAGAATCACGATGGTCAGCACCAGGTCGGGCAACGAGAAGATCACGTCGATAAAGCGCTGAATCAGGTTGTCCACCCAGCCACCGAAGAAGCCGGAAATTGCGCCGACGATAATCCCCAGAATCACGTTGATGCCCACGATGATAAAGGCCAGCTTGAACACCAGCCGGGTGCCCCAGATCATGCCGTGGAAGATGTTGTAGCCGTTCACGGTGCCGAAGGGAGCCTTGGCACTGGGGGGCTGCGGCGCCTGTGCAAAGCTGATGCGCTGCGTCTGGTAGCAGGTCCGGGGCGGGGCCAGCATGGCCTTCCACATCACCGGGCTGGCCGGGTTGTAGATCTGGCTTTCCTCGGTCATGCCCAGGTCACGGGCACAGTTGAACTTGGGCGGTGCAATCAGGGGGGCGAACAGAGCAATCAGCCCGAACAGCAGGGTAATGATCAGGCCGATCACAGCCAGCTTGTTGCGGCGCAGCTTGCGCATCGGCTTGCCCTGCCAGAGTTCCTGGAAGCGCGACTTTTTCTTGAGGGTGGCAATGTCTTGGGGAAGAGCAGTGGTCATCAGTCATACCTCACGCGGGGGTCAACGACAGCGAAGCCGATATCGATCAGGGTGCGGATGACCACCACCAGCAGGGCCACGAACAGGGTGTAGCCCAGCACGGAAGGAATATCCAGCTGCTGCGCGGCCGTCAGCAGCCAGCGGCCGATACCGGGGTAGGCGAAAATGGACTCGGTAATCATGGAACCCGTCAGCAGGCTCAGCAGGATGAAGCCGCCCGAGTTGATAATCGGAATCAGGGCGTTGCGGCGGGCGTGCTTGTTGTTCACCACGCGCTCGCTCAGGCCCTTGGAACGGGCGGTCCGCACGAAATCGCTGGTCAGCGATTCCAGCATGCTGGTACGCATCAGCTTCACGATGGTGGCCGTGATGACCAGCGACAGGGTGGTGACCGGCAGCACCAGGTGGGCCAGCACGTCGCGGGCGATACGCCACTGGCCGTTCAGCATGGCGTCGATGCTCAGCATGCGGGTGTACTTCTGAAACTCTCCGCTGGCAATCAGTTGGTCCAGCAGCAGGCGGTTCTCCACCGTGATCTGGCCGGGGCCGGGGGCCATGCCCAGGTAGCCGTAAAAGACCGCCAGCAGCACGATACCCAAAACGAAGCTGGGCACCGAGAAAGCGATAACGACCAGCACGCGGATGATCTGATCCACCAGGCCGTCTTTTCTCAGGGCCGAGAGGGTGCCCAGCCAGATGCCCAGCAAAATGATGGGAATAAAGGCGAACAGCGTCAGCTCAATGGTATTGGGCAAGCGGGTCATGATGGCGGTTAGCACCGGCTCACCGACCGACTTGGAAAAACCCAGGTCGCCCTGGAGGGTGCTTTGGAGCCAGGTCCAGTACTGGGTGAGGAACGGCTGGTCGAGGCCACGCTCGCGGATGATTTCATCGATGCGGGCGGCTTGCTGCTCGTTTTTCACGTAACCGGCGGCGCGCTGCGCGGGTGTCAGCAGCATGGTCAGTCCCAGCACCAGCATGGACAGCACCAGCATGATGACCGGGATCTGAAGCAGCCGCTTGACAATCAAGTTGAACATTTCAGCTCCTAGAGGGGGGAGGGGCCAGGGAGGTGGCCGGCCAGGTGGGGGAGGACAGCTGCGGACGCAGCCTGCCAGGCGGAAAATAGAAAAAGGGTGCTTGCTGAGCTGGAGCTGCCTGCAGGCAGGCTCGTTTCAGTGACCGCTCGTGTTCTTGCGCTGCAGCATAACTCATGACATTGCGGCTTCCCGCCGTACACTGCGTACTGCTTCCCATGCATGGAGATACTTGCAGAGCCCCACCCACGCAGGAACCCTGCCGGGAGAGGCGGAACGCGAGACACTGAACACACTGGTAAATTCACTGACCCGGTCACAATACACCATTGTGAAAACTGGGTAAATATTCAGTGCGCCGGGCTGAAATATTCTTCGCTGCCTGTCCGGAGCCTGAGGCAGTTGGGGACACGGCCGTTCTCCGGAAAGCCGGCTGCAGGCTGGAAGGCACTAAGATGGGGCCGTATGGAACTGAACATCAACAAAAACGTGATGCGTGACATTGTCATGGCTGCCGTGGAGGACATTGACGGCGTCTGCATCGCTCCCGCCCCCAGCCCGGTGGGCGAGGTTCTCAAGGAGAGTGAAACGGCCCGGCTGCCCCGCGCCCTGCGCCTGACCCAAAGCGGCCACAGCGTCGCTGTGGACCTGGGACTGAATGTGGATTACGGCCAGAATCTGGTGGACCTGGCCGCCCGCACTCAGCGCTCGGTGGCCGAGAACCTGGAACTGATGTGCGGGTGCCAGGTGGACGCCGTGAACGTATCGGTGCTGGGTGTCTCCCTGCCCGCCGCGTCTTCCTCTGCGGGGAAACGCTCCCAGCCGGGAGCCGGCTCTTGACCCGCCGCCGTGAACGCAGCGCGGCCCCTACGGGCAGCCGCCGTGCCGCCCGTGAGTTCGCTTTCCGTGCCCTGTTCGAGTCCGAGCGCGGTGAGCTGCCGCTGGAGCAGGTGTTTATGCGGACGGCAGCCCAGATGCACGAGGGCGACGAAACCCTGACCCCACTGACCCCGGACGCTATTGCCTTCGCCCGGTCGCTGGCCGAGGGGCTGGACATGCACTGGGACGAGGTGCAGGCGGCGCTGCAGCGCACTATCCGGGGCTGGTCCTTCGAGCAGATGGCGCAGACGGACCTGAACGTGCTGCGGCTGGCCGCCTTCGAGATGATGTTCACCCCCGAGCCGCACCCGCCTGTGATTGAGAGCGCCGTACGAATCGCACGCAAGTTCGGCGGCGAGGATTCGGGCCGCTTCGTGAACGGTGTGCTGGGCACGCTGAGCCGTTCGCTGGAAGGTCAGCCGCTGCCCTCTGCGGGTGCGGACGTGGGTGGGTCCACCGTCGCCAGTACTTCTGACACGGCCCCCGATTCTGCCAGCCAGGCCGAGCAGGACTAGGCTGTGGGCTGCCTGCTCGGCCTGAAATGGCACTTGAAGGTAGGGGACCGGGAGGTCCAGCCATGACGGCCCGGCTGCTGCCAGGCGCTCCCGTGGCCGACGCTCTGCTGGCCCGTGTGGCCGGGCGGGTCCGCGTCCTGGCCCAGGTGCCCCGGCTGGCGCTGGTGCGGGTGGGCGACGACCCGGCCAGCGTGAGCTATGTGCGCTCCAAGGACAAGAAGGCGCGCGAGGTGGGGATTGACAGCGAGGTCCACGCCCTCCCCGAAACCACCACCCAGGCCGAGCTACTGGCCCTGCTGGCCCGGCTGAACGCCGACCCGGCAGTCAGTGGCATTCTGGTGCAGCTGCCGCTGCCCGCCCACATTGCCGAGGAACCGGTGCTGCTGGCGGTGGACCCCGCCAAGGACGTGGACGGCTTTCACCCGTTCAACGTGGCGCAGATGTGGGCCGGCCATGCCCGGCTGAATCCCTGCACCCCTGCCGGGATTCTGGAACTGCTGGACTTTTACGGTATTCCGGTGGCAGGCCAGCGCGCCGCAGTGGTGGGCCGCAGCGAAATCGTGGGCCGGCCGATGGCGGCCATGCTGCTGGGCCGCGACGCCACCGTGACCATCGCCCACAGCCGCACGGCCGACCTGGGCGCCGTGACCCGCGAGGCCGACATTCTGGTGGTCGCCGTGGGCCGCCCGCAGTTCCTGACTCCCGACATAGTGAAGCCGGGCGCCACCGTGATTGATGTAGGTATCAACCGCATAGAGGTGGGCGGCAAGGGCAAAATCGTGGGCGACGTTCACCCGGATGTGGTGCAGGTCGCCGGCGGCCTGACCCCGGTGCCGGGCGGCGTGGGCCTGCTGACCGTGGCGCAGCTGATGGCGAACACGGTGACAGCGGCGGAGCTGGTGCAGGCACGCGGCTGAAAGCAGGTAACAGCAGGCAGGAGGCGCTCCTATTCAGACGAGGAGCGCCTCTTTTTTCGTTAGGCTGGGGCATGGGCAGACGCGAACGCTTTTCGCAGTACCAGTGGGCCGCTTGGCCGGACGAGGGCTTGGTGGCGGCGGCAGGGCACCTGTTTATGCCTTATGTCACGCGAGTGGAGCAGCGGCTGGGCAGTGAACCTGCACTGGTCATTGAGGTTGAAGGCGAATATTTCGCGGATACGGCGCAGTTGGAAGCCAAATACGCTGCCTGCGGCACAGGTGAGAGCGGGCCAGCGCGGATGCTGCGGCTCACCTGGGAAAGCCGCTGGGAATATGTGGATGGGGGCCTGGATGAGGGTGGCGTGACCCTGCACCACTCCGAGCGCATCTTTTTCCTACAAACCTACGACGAGTTCTATGCCGGACCGTTCGGCACGTTTCATCCGTTCAAGCAGGGGGTGGAGGCGAACGGACTCTACGAAGTCGTGAACGAACCCGACCCCTGGGTGGCCGAAATTCTGCGCGAAAACGACAACACCGACACCTTCCCACCCTATGCGCCGACGGTGCTGGAATATCACCGTGACACCGATACGTTCAGCGGTGGTGGCCGGTACGCCGCGGTGGAAAAGCGCCACAGAGCCGTCTACTTCTGGACTGGCGAGGAGCCGCCCACGCCAGAGCAACAAGCCGAATTTGACGATATGGTAGAGCGTAATAACTCCGCACAGGCTGAGCTGGAGCGCTCGCGCCCGCGCTACCGCCACCTGTTCATCGCTTCCGAATCGGTGATGGTGGAAATCCTCTGCGAAGGCTTGCCGCGCTGGGAGTGGGTGGAGGTTTCCGAAGAGGCCTGAGCGGACGCCGTACACTGAGCACATGAGTTTCGAGTCGCTGCCCCAACTGGACATGGACGGCGTGGAATCCACCACGCTGCCTGCTTTCGCTGCCATCCCACGCCGCCGCACGGTGAGTGTGGACGTAGGCGGGGTCAGGATGGGCTCGGACCACCCCATCGTGGTGCAGAGCATGACCAACACCCACACCGCCGACGCCGAGGCCACCGCCATGCAAGTGGCGCAGCTGGTGCGTGCCGGTTCCGAGCTGGTGCGCGTCACGGTGAACAACGGCGAGGCCGCCGCTGCCCTGCCCGAAATCGTGGCGCGGCTCTCGGACCTGGGCATCAGCGTGCCGATTGTGGGCGACTTTCACTACAACGGCCACAAGCTGCTGCGCGAGTATCCGGAGGCTGCCCGGCTGCTCGCCAAGTACCGCATCAACCCCGGCAATGTGGGCGCCGGCCAGCGCCATGACGCCAACTTCGCCACCATGATTGAAGTGGCCAAGGAGTACGGCAAGCCGGTGCGTATCGGGGTGAACTGGGGGTCGCTGGACCAGCAGGTGCTGGCGCGGCTGATGGACGAAAATGCCGCCCGGGGAAACCCCCGCTCGCCCACCGACGTGACTATTGAGGCGATGGTGGTTTCGGCGCTGGAATCGGCAGCCTACGCGGAGCAGCTGGGGCTGGCGCACGACAAGATCATCATCTCGGTCAAGGTGAGCAGTGCCCCCGAGCTGTGGGCGGTGTACCGCCGCCTGGCCGCACAGTGCGACTATCCGCTGCACCTGGGTCTGACCGAAGCGGGCATGGGCATGAAGGGCATGGTGGCGACCTCGGTGGCCCTTGCGCCGCTGCTGACCGAAGGCATCGGGGACACCATCCGCGTGAGCCTGACGCCGGAGCCGGGCGCCAGCCGCAAGCTGGAAGTGGAAGTGGCCCAGCAGATTCTGCAGAGCCTGGGCCTGCGCCAGTTTTTGCCGCAAGTGACCTCCTGCCCCGGCTGCGGGCGCACCACCTCGACCTTTTTTCAGAGCCTGGCCCAGAAGATTCAGGACTATATCCGCGACCAGATGCCCGAGTGGAAGGGGCAGTATCCCGGCGTGGAGGAGATGCAGGTGGCCGTGATGGGCTGCGTGGTGAACGGTCCTGGCGAGAGCAAGCACGCACACATCGGGATTTCCCTGCCCGGCACCGGCGAAGACCCCCGCGCCCCGGTGTATCAGGACGGCCAGCTGCTGACCACCCTCAAGGGGCCGCGCATTGCTGAAGAGTTTCAGGAACTGCTGGAAAAGTACGTGCGCGAGCACTACGGAAAGAAGTCTTGACCCTCACGCTGCGTCAGCCTCTAGCCTCTCTTTCAAGGAGGTGAAACGAGATGACCAGCGAGCAACAGACGTTCTGGACAGTGGGCGAAGTGTCCACGCTGACCCGCGTCAGTGTGCGTACCCTGCACCACTACGACCAAATTGGGTTGCTGTCGCCCATTGACCGCACCGAAAGCGGCTACCGCCTGTATCAAAACCATGACCTCGCGCGGCTGTGGGAGATTTTGGCCTACCGTGAACTGGGGTTGCCTTTGGCGCGTATAGCGGAAGTGCTGGAAGCTGATGAAACGGTACGCAAGCAACTGCTTTCCGCTCAGGCGGTGGCTCTGAACACCCAATTGGCCGAGACCAAGCGGCAATTGCAGGCCATTTCGCGCCTCCTGAGAGGAGAAGACATGAACAGTGCAGACGCTATCCGCCAGATCTTCCAGGATTTCAATCCTGCCGACTACGAGGCCGAGACCCAGCAGCGCTGGGGACAGACGGACGCTTACCGCCAAAGCTCAGAGCGCACCGCCCGTTATGGGAAAGCCGAGTGGGAACAAATTAAGGCCGAAGGGGACGCTATCAACGCCCGCGCAGTGGCCCTGATGGACGCTGGGCACTTGCCTGACAGCCCCGAAGCCTTAGCTTTGGCACAAGCGCAGCGCGACTATTTCGCCCGTTGGTTTTACGACCCCAGCCCCAGCATGATGGCGGATTTGGCGCAGTTGTGGCTTAGTGACGAACGCTTCGCCAAGAATTACAACCGTGTGCGTGCGGGCCTCGCCGAGTTCCTGAGTGCAGCCGTGCTGCATTGGGCAGCGGAGCAGCAAAAATAACAGGAGAACCTCTTGTCATTAACCGCCTCGTGTACGAGCGCTGGGGCGGGGGGCCGCAGCCGCCGCAGGTGGTCACGGGCCATTTGGACAGTGTGGCCCAGCGGCACGGCTGGACCTGGCACACGGAACCCGGCGACCTGCACCAGCACCGCACCGAAGCGGTCCTCGGCGCGGTGTTGGGTTATGTTCTCCTGACTGGCAACGTGGCCGCCGTCGCTTCTGCGCCCTGCCAACCGGACGTTACCCCCTGGCCGCTGCTGGGCGGTGGGCCAGTCTGGGACGCCCTGAGCGCGTCCGGCGTGCCGGTGCTGCCGGACCCCGCTTGGCTGCTGGCCGACCTGACCCCCGCCGAACGTGCCCGGCTGCTGAACTCTGAGTTTGGCGGTGCCTGGGAAGCGCGGGCGGTGCAAAAGGAGCGCCCCAGCACGCGGGCCGAGGCGCTGTTCAATAGTTGGGACTGAGGGTTACACCAGCTCGTACAGCCCGCTGCCTGCATCCCTCAGCCGCCCGGCTTCTTTCATACGGCGGACCACCTGCACGGCCTGCACCTCGGTCAGTGGGGAAGAGGATGTCAGGTCGTCCAGGCTAAATCGCCCGCCCTTGCGGTAGGCCAGGCGCAGCAACATCCGCTCCTGCACGTCGCCCGCATCTGCCCGGCCCTCGCGTGACCCGAACAGCCGCCACAGCGCGTAGCCGGCGAGCACGCCCAGCAGCAATGCTAGCGGCAGCATCCGCACGGCGAAATCCGGGTCGGCAGCGGCGTCGGCCAGGGCGTGCACCTGCGCTTGTGCAGCAGCCAGCTGCTCCGGGCTGCCCCCGGCCGCTTCCAGGCGGCGGGCGTCACCGCGGGCACCCAGATACCGGAACACCGCTCCCAGGTCGCCGCGCACGTAAAAGGCGGCGAAAGCAATCAGGCTGAAAGCAAAGCCGAAAATGGCCGCAGTGAGGGTCCGCAGGAACGTCATGGGCCAGATGCTAGCGCCCGCGCCGCAGCACCGACCGGGAGGCGGGTCACTCCGCAGAAGAAGCCTGGAGCGTGCGCGTATACTGGCAGGCAATGAGCGGTTCGCAGCGGCAAAACTCCAGATTTGGCACCCACTTCACACGGGGGGGACTGGGAGCGCTGCTCCTGCTGCCCCTGGGCCTGGGCAGCTGTGCCCGCCAGAATGACACTTTCCAGCCCCGTATCGTGGTCACGTCGCCTGAGGGCGGCGGGGTCGCCAAAGCCGAGAACCTGTATCTCAAGGGATACGTGATGGACGACCGGGGAGCCATTCAGCTTACCATCAACGGGCAGTCCGTGCCGCTGGATTCCGGCAGTCCCAAAATCAAGTACTTCAGCTACCAGCCGCAGGTAAAAGGCAACCAGAACAGCTTTACCTTCAAGGCCCGTGACCGCGCCGGCAACGAAAGCACCCTGACCATGGACCTGGACCTGGACCCGCAGGTGCCCACGGTGAAGATCACTTCCTTCGAGCGCTTCGGCAACACCATCCGGGTGGCCGGGGTGGCGACCGACAACGACCGCGTGGCCGAAGTGCTGGTGGACGGCCGCCGCCTGAACATCGCTGTGGGCCAAAAGGTCACCTTCTATGCCGAGACCCAGGGCATCTACGCCGACATCACCGTGCTCGACCGCGCCGGCAACAAGGCCGAGCGCCGCGTCCAGTAAGTTGGCTGCGCCCCGCGCTCCCCGTCTCACACCTGCTGACCTGCCCGCGCCCGACTGGTGGATGGAGGGGATAGAGGCGCTGCTGGACGCGCATGGATTTGGCCCTGGCGGCGTCTCCCTGACCCCCAATCCCGAGCCGCTGGACGGCCTGATCCGCCTGATTCTGGCCCAGCAGAACACCTGGGCCGTGGCCCAGCGGCAGTGGGAAGCCCTGAAGGCTGCCTATCCACACTGGGAAGCTGCCCTGCTGGCCGAGCCGGAAGAGATAGAAACTGTGCTGCGCGGTGCCGGCGGCGGCCTGGCCTGCTCCAAGTCCAGGGCAGTGTGGGGCATCCTGCGCCGGCTGGAAGAGGAGCGGGGGCGGCCTTCCCTGCGCTTTCTGCACCGCCTACCCCCGGCCGAGGCCCGCACGGTGCTTCAGGCGCTCCCCGGTGTGGGGCAGCGCACCGCCAGCCTTCTGCTGCTGTTTCATCTGGCGCAGCCGGCGGCAGCGGTAGACAGCAACATCGAGCGGCTGCTGCACCGCCTGGAAGTGGTACCGCCCGGCTGGAAGGCCGACCGCCAGGAGCTGTGGCTGGAAGGCGTGCTGCCAGCGGACGCTCCCCTGCGGGCCGCCTTTCACCGTGCCGGAGTGCGCCATGGACGTGAAATCTGCACCCGCCATGCTCCCAGATGCCCCGCGTGTGTGCTGCGGGAGTGGTGCCCCTCGGCACAGTTCTTCGTAACGGAATCGGCGCCGGACTAGACCCGGAATCTGCATATTGCAGCACACAGTGTCCGGGCCGCTTTGCTAAACTGGACTGTTTATGCGCGTGTACGTACTGAGCGTGAGCAGCAGCCGCCTGAAAGTGGCGCTGGCCGAACTCAATCTTCCTGAAACAGAGGCCGCAGCGGAGTCCTCGCTGCCGGCACCGGACAGCCGGCTGGACCTTGCGCTGACCCGCAGCGACTTTCCTGCCGAAGGCGAACTGCTGGACGGCACCGGCCTCAACCTGGACCGCGCTCTGGCCTGCTTGCAGCAGACGGCGGCCGACTGGCCCCGTCCTGACGCTGTGGTTACCCTGGCCCAGTGGGATGACCCGGCCGGGGGGCACTGGGCTGGCCGGCCGCAGGTCATCCGGATTGAGCCTGAGCACCTGGCGCTGGCTGGGCAGGACCTGCCGACCGGCGCCGTGCTGGGCATCCGCGGCCTGCGGCTGGCGATTGCCTGGGCGCAGGCGCTGGCCGTGCCGCTGCTGACAGTGCCGCTGCCGCAGAGCACCGAACTGCCCGCCGAAGCCCGCGAAACCGGGATTCCCGGCCTGAAGCGCGACCCGCGTTTTCATGTGCTCAATTCCGAAATGGCCGCCCGCGAGGCCGCCTTTGACGTGGGAAAGCGCTTTAGCGAGGCGGCGGTGGTAACTGCCCACCTTGGCAGCACCAGCAGTGTGACCGCCTACCGGGGTGGGCGGCCCGTCGGGTCCACCGGGTCGGGCCTGAGCGGTGGGCCGATGGGCCTGCGGCAAGCTGGCCCGGTGCCGCCCGCCACCTTGCAGCAGCTGATACAGGGCGGCGAGCAGGGCTGGCCTCCCCGGCATGCCTGGACCGAGTTCTGGACGGGTGAAGGCGGCCTGCGCGCACTGACCGGCTACAGCACCGTGCATGAGCTGATGGCCGCCGAGGAAACCGACCCCCGCGTGCAGGCGGCCGCCGCCGCATTCGTTCATCAGGTGGCCTGCGCGGTGGGGCAGCAGGCAGGAGCGCTGACCGCCCGCCCCGATGCCATTGTGCTGACCGGCCCGCTGGCCCGCTGGGACAGCGTGATGGGCCGCCTGGAAGCCCGCCTGAGCTGGATGGCGCCGGTGTTCGTGGTGCCGGGCGACCCCGAATTCGAAGCGGTGGCCCACGCTGCCGGCCGCGCCCTGCTGGGCTGGTCTCCGGTCACGGTCTGGCCGCCTGAAGCCGCCGCCGCACCGGGGGTGGCGGCAGGTGCTGCCGGGGCCCACCATACCGGCCACCACAGCGATTCCCACTACACAGGTTCCAGATGAAGCGCCGAGGCCGTCCCCGTGATACCGACCGCCGCCCCATCCGGGCCACGGCGATGTGGCGGGTGGACCAGGTGTTTCTGGCCCGCAAGGGTCAGCGCCTGGAAGTGACCTGTTCGCTGGTCAACGACCAGGGCGACCTGCGGAACCTTTCGGTGGTGGCGCCCACCTCCGACCCGGTGGCGGCAGTGCGGCATGCCGCCGAGTACGTGGCGGCCAAGGGCAACGTTTACTCGGCCAGCGAGGCCCGGCTGCGCTGGACCCACGCCCAGCTGCACACGGAGCAGGACGCCCTGGAGCGCGACCTTGACCTGGAAGACGAGTTTTTCGACGCCTTTGAAGAAGTGCGGCTGGAAGTGCTGGACCGCCTCAGCTGAGGCCCCACTGCCTGCCCACCCCGGCACACCTTGACAAAATCGCCCTCCAGCCTTATTATTTTTGAGCGCTGGAAACAGCCACGCGAAATAACGCAGGGTAGAGCAGTCTGGTAGCTCGTCGGGCTCATAACCCGGAGGTCGCAGGTTCAAATCCTGTCCCTGCAACCAAAATGACCACCACTCCTTAACGGGGTGGTTTTTTTATATTGCCTTGCGGCTGCTTCGCTTCCGGGGCGCTTGGTGAACTGCAGCAGTGTTGCGCTGCTTCCGCAGGAACATCATGGGGCATGACTCAAGCCCATCCGTCCGAACAGGCCATCTTTGCTGGCGGCTGCTTCTGGTGTACCGAAGCAGTCATGCTGCGTGTGCGAGGCGTGCAGCAGGTGGAAAGCGGTTACATCGGTGGCCGGCGGCCCAACCCCAGCTACGAGCAGGTCTGCACCGGCGTCACCGGCCATGCCGAAGCGGTGCGGGTGACCTTCGACCCTGCCGAGGTAAGTTACCGCGACCTGCTGCACATCTTTTTCGGCACGCACGACCCCACCACCCTCAACCGCCAGGGCGCTGACCGGGGCACCCAGTACCGCAGCGCCCTGTTTCCCCTGACGGATGCCCAGCGTGCCGAGGCTCAGGCGGTGATAGAGGAGCTGAACACCAGCACCTTCGGCGGCGCCATCGTGACCAGCATTGAGGAACCCAGCGAGTTCTACGTGGCTGAGGAGTACCACCAGGACTACTACGCCAACAACCCGCAGAATCCCTACTGCAGCGCCGTGGTGGGGCCCAAAGTTGCCAAGCTGCGTCAAAGCTACGCCCGGTTTC
This sequence comes from Deinococcus proteolyticus MRP, assembly GCF_000190555.1. Taxonomy (GTDB): domain Bacteria; phylum Deinococcota; class Deinococci; order Deinococcales; family Deinococcaceae; genus Deinococcus; species Deinococcus proteolyticus. Next base: position 1,500,611 of record NC_015161.1, on the reverse strand, counting down.
TGAACGAATGACGCTGTTTTCTGCCCTCCAGGCTTCCATTGTTCTGGTGGGCACTCTGTTATGTTGAGCCATGCGAACCGTGGCCGTTATCGGGGGAAGCCCGCAGGACACCTGCCTGGGCGCTGAAGTGCTGGCGCGGTTGGCGCCTGAGCTGAACCTGCTGGAGCAGTCCGTCTCCGAGTCGCCCCGCGCACAGACCCTGTTTCAGAACGCTGGGCCGGAGTTCCGCCAGCAGCACATGTGTGAGGTGCTGCGCGGCGTGCAGGCCCAGGGCGCACACGGCGCCTATATCTACTGCAACTCGCTGAGTGGGGCCACCGACCTGTCTGCTCTGGGGACCGAACTGGGCTTGCCGCTGGTTACCCCGCTGCACGCCTACCGCGAGTGGGCGCACGAGTACCGCGCGTTGGGCGTCATGGCTGCCAACGCCAGCGGCCACGCCGGCATCGAGCGCACCCTGCTGCATGCCAACCCGGAGTTGCGGCTCATACAGTTCGCGCAGCTGGACCTGGCCGACGCGGTCGAGCAGGGCCGGTCTCCGCAGGACACCGTGCAGGCGTTCCACCTGGCCGAGTTGACGTCGCTGCTGTCCCGCTTGGGAGCCGAGGCCATCATCCTGGGCTGCACGCATTTCCCAGCGTTCGGGGCCGCGCTGGCCCCCCTCAGCCCGGTGCCGCTGCTCGACCCGGCGGGGGAGATGTGGCAGCAACTGGCAGCGCAGCTGGAGCATTCGGCAAAAAAATGAAGATCTTCCTGACGCCTGAAGCGAGTGCGGAGCAGAGGGAGACTGCCGGTGCTTTCTGAGCAGACACGCAGTTCCGCGAACGGCTGTGGGGAGACGCCCCGCGGCCTGCTCCCAAGCGCCCGGTGTTATGCTGCTAACCAGCCGGTGGAAAGTCCGCTGGCCTGAAGTTGCCCCCACATCCTTTTTTCCAGCAGTCCTGTGAGGCTGCACCCGCCCCGTGAGGCAGGAGAAGGAGACGCCATGAACCAGACCGATACGAGCCGTCAGCCCATGCTGAGCGGTGATTTTTTTTGTGCGCCGGAGGCTGCGTATGCCTGACACTGCACAGCCCAAGGCCGTGATTCTGGACAGCCATGAAGTGCGCCGCGCCATGACCCGCATTGCCCACGAGATTATCGAGCGTAACAAGGGCGCCGAGGGCCTGGCCCTGATCGGCGTGCATACACGCGGCATTCCGCTGGCCGCCCGCCTGGCCGCCAAGCTCAGCGAGCTGGAGGGGGTAGAGGTGCCCACCGGCAGCCTGGACATCACCCTCTACCGCGACGACCTGAGCGAAGTGGCCCGGCAGCCCATCATCCGCGAGACGCAGGTGCCGTTCGACCTGGCGCAGCGCCGGGTGATTCTGGTGGACGACGTGCTGTTTACCGGCCGCACGGTCCGCGCCGCGCTGGACGCTCTGATAGACATCGGGCGGCCCACCGGCATTCAGCTGGCCGTGCTGGTGGACCGGGGGCACCGCGAGCTGCCCATTCGCGCCGACTACGTGGGCAAGAACCTGCCCACCGCACAGGACGAGGTGGTCAAGGTGAAACTGCAGGAGACCGACGGCACCGACAGTGTGGAGCTGTGGGACCGGCCTGAACTGGACCGGGAAGCCGGCCTGGACCGCAGGGGTGAGCACGCATGACCGCCGCAGGAATCAGTGGCCGCCCCCGCAACCTGCTGGACTTCGAGGGTTGGTCCCCCGAGCGCCTGCAAGGCCTGCTCGAAAGCAGCGACACCATGCTGCAAGTGCTCTCGCGCCCGGTCAAAAAAGTGCCTGCCCTGCAAGGCCTCAGCGTCTGCACCGCTTTTTTCGAGAACTCTACCCGCACCAAAATCAGCTTCGAGCTGGCCGCCAAGCGCATGAGCGCCGACGTGGTGAGCTTCGCCGCGAGTTCGTCCAGCCTCAGCAAGGGCGAGAGCCTACGCGACACCATCGAAACGCTCACCTCCTATCAGGTGGACGCTTACGTGGTGCGCCACGCCGCCAGCGGAGCCGCGCATCTGGTGGCCCGCTACAGCGGCAAGCCCGTGATTAACGCGGGCGATGGCCGCCGCGCCCACCCCACTCAGGCGCTGCTGGACGCCTACACCATTCGCCAGGAGTACGGCGACCTGAAGGGCAAAAAAGTCGCCATCATCGGGGATATCCTGCACAGCCGCGTGGCCCGCTCCAACGCCGAGCTGCTGCCCAAGCTGGGCGCGGAAGTTGTGCTGTGCGGCCCCGCCACCCTGCTGCCTCTGGAACTCGGCCAGATGCCTGGCGTGACCGTGACCACCAATCCCCTTGAAGCGGTGCGCGGCGCTCACGCAGTGATGGCGCTACGGCTGCAGCACGAGCGGATGGAAGGCGGCTACCTCGCCAGCTTGCAGGACTACATCGACACCTATCAGGTGAATTCCGCCCTGATGGCCGAGGCCGAGTCGGGCGCGATTGCCCTGCACCCCGGCCCGATTAACCGCGACGTGGAAATCAGCTCTGAGATTGCCGACGGCGAAAGCAGCCGCATCCTCAAGCAGGTCGAAAACGGCCAGGCGGTGCGGATGGCGGTGCTGTATAGCCTGCTGGTCGGGCGGGACTGAAGCTGGGTTTAACCGCCAGCAGGCAACCTGAAGCATGACGACTGACCGACCATCCCTCAAGAACTGGCGCACCCTGCCTATGCTGCTGGCTGTGGTGCTGCCGTCTGCGGGGTTGGCCTGTAGTCCAGCGCTGGCCATGATTCCCTGGGATGCGCCCATGCCCCAGCCGCACCACTGGCAAACGCGCCCCTGTAGCGCAGATTGGCAAGCAAAGGCGGGCGAGTTTGGGCGCGTGTTCTGCTACCGCCTGCCAGCGGGCACTCAAGTCACTCGGGTGGCTCAAGATGCTTGGCATACAGCGCCCGACCAACTGCTCAGCAAGCGGCTCAGCCCGCAGCACCTGCGGCTAACGCATACTTTTGGGTTGGAAGAGATGCTGGATATTCACGACAAGGGCCGCGCTGGAGTGTTCGTCAATTTTTTGCAGCGTGGCTCGCCGCAGGAGCATGTGCAGTGGCAACTGCGGCAAGTGGCGCAGAGGGCGGAAACGTCAAGCGTTCAGGTTACCCCGCGCCACCCCTGGCTGCGCTGGCTACTGGGTGATGAGCGCCCCGATTGCCGCAAGTTTGCACCTCTGGATTCCCGTTTTGTAGCGGACTGCCGCGTGGAGTGGTGGCCGATGCGTTCAGAGGATATGACGGGCGGAGGCAGCGAGAAAAAGACAGCGCCGTTTCTTGTTTTTCGTCTGCGGTCCAATGCAAGCCTGCCCGCCGGATGGAGAACAGACCGGCCTCATGGGGCTTATGCGGGCGGCTGGGCCAGTTGCGGAGAAATCAGGGTTTTGGGACTAAAAACGCAGGATTACGCGGATATCTGGGGACTCTAAGCCCTTACCATCTACTTAAAAGGAGTAAAAGATGAACCTCACCATTACCAACGTCAAACGCCTCGGCTCCAGCGAGCGCGAGAGCGTCACCATCGAAGACGGCAAAATCCTGGGCTGGAACCTGCCCGAAGACCAGCACGGCGAGACGGTAGACGGGCGCGGCGGCACCATTATCCCCGCGCTGACCGAGCCGCACGCGCACCTGCGTGAGCCAGGGCAGACCGAAAAAGAAGACCTGGCGAGCGGCCTGGCGGCGGCGGCGGCGGGCGGCTACGGCAACGTGGTCTGTATGCCCAACACGACCCCCGTGATTGACGACCCCGCCATCATCCGCACCTTGCAGGACAAGGCGGCGGCGCTGGGACTGGCACGGCTGCATGTGTCGGCAGCGCTGACCAAGGGCCAGAAGGGTGAGCAGTTGGCCGAACTGAGCGCCCTCAAGGAAGCGGGGGCCGTGATGTTCACCGACGATGGCCGCACCAACGAAAATGCCCGTGTGCTGCGCCTGGGCCTGGAATACGCCGGAAGCCTCGGCATGGTAGTCAGCGTTCATGCCGAAGACGCTACCCTGCGGGCTGACGGGGTGATGAACGAGGGCGAAGTGTCGCAGGCGCTGGGCGTGCCAGGCAACCCCACTGCCGCTGAAGCCGCCCGCATCGCCCGCGACGTGGAAATTGTGGCGTGGCTGCACGAGCGCGGCAACAGCCCCCGCCTGCACGTGCAGCACCTCAGCAGCGCGGCGGGGCTGGAGCGGGTGCGCGAGGCCAAACGGCGCGGCCTGCCCGTGACCTGCGAGGTCAGCCCACACCACCTCACCCTGACCGATGAGAAACTGCGTTCCTTTGACGCGGTGTACAAGGTGGCTCCGCCCCTGCGTACTCAAGCTGACGCCGATGCGCTGTTCGAGGGCCTGCTGGACGGCACGGTGGACTGCATCGGCACCGACCATGCCCCGCACACCCGCGCCGAAAAGGAGCGCGACCTGCTCGAAGCGCCCTTCGGCATCCCTTACATCGAGGTGGCCTGGCCCGTGATGTACACCCGCTTTGCCGAGAAGCTGGGCCTGGAAAAACTGGTGGACCTGATGACCGCTGGCCCCGCTCGCGTCCTGGGCTGGCCCGAGCCGAGCCTGGAAGCAGGCGCTCCCGCCGACCTGCTGGTGTTTGACCCCGACACCGAGCGCAAGGTCAACCCCGCCACTTTCCAGAGCAAGGCCAAGTTCTGCCCCTACGCGGGCGAGACGCTGAAGGGCTGGCCCGTGCTGACGGTAGTGGGCGGCGTGGTGGCCTACAGCAGCGAGGGCTGAAGCAAATATGGAGAAAGGCGGCGAGCATCTGAGCGCTCGCCGCCTTTTGCTGTCTTATCGGTTGCTGGTGGTCAACTCTCAGTCCCCCGCCACCACCATTCCGCCGCTGCTCTCGCCGTCAAAGTGGCCCTTGTCCAGCGTGCCTTCGCTGCGGCTGGTGAGTGTGCCCGCCACCATGCTGCCGCTCACGTTCAGGGCGGTGCGGCCCATGTCAATCAGGGGTTCTACCGAAATCAGGATGCCTGCCAGTGCTACGGGCAAGTTCATGGCCGACAGCACCAAGATGGCGGCAAATGTCGCGCCGCCGCCCACGCCCGCCACGCCGAAGGAGCTGAGGGCCACCACGCCCGTCAGGGTGGCGATAAAGGCGGGGTCTAGGGGATTGATGCCCACCGCAGGCGCAATCATGAAGGCGAGCATGGCGGGGTACACGCCCGCGCAGCCGTTTTGCCCAATCGAAATACCCAGCGAGCCAGCCAGGTTGGCGGTGCCTTCTTCTACGCCGAGCTGCTCACGCTGCGCCTGCACGTTCATGGGCAGCGTGCCTGCGCTGGAACGGGAGCTGAAGGCAAACAGCAGCACGGGCGCGGCTTTCTTCAGGTAGGTGACAGGGTTCAGGCCGCGCAGGGCCAGCGCCGCGAGATGCACCAGCAGCATCACGCCCAGCGCCACGTAGCTGGCAATCACGAATTTGCCCAGGTCCAACACCGCGCCGTAGTTGGTGCCCGCGATGGTCGAGGCCAGAATTGCCAGCACACCGTAGGGGGTCAGCCGCAAGATGAGCTGCACCAGCCGCATAATCACGGCATGAATGGCGTCCACGCCCGCACGGAAGGTAGCAGCTTCGGCGGGTTTCTTCTGGGCCACGCCCAGGTAGGCTACGCCCAGCAGCGCCGCAAAGATGACGGTGGCGATGGTAGAGGTGGGCCGCGCTCCGGTCAGGTCTAAGAAGGGATTGGTGGGCAGCAGCTCCAGCAGGCGCTGAGGCACGCTTTGCTCGCCTACCGTGGCGGCTTTTTCCACGATGCTGGCTCCACGTTCCAGCTCGGCCTGGCCCTGCATAATCTGCGAGGCGTCCAGCCCGAACAGCGCCGCCGTACCCATGCCCACCAGCGCGGCAATGGCGGTCAGGCCCACCAGCCAGCCGATGATGCGCCCCGCCGTACCTGCCAGGTTGCGCCCCGGCTCCATGCGGGTCAGCGCCGCAAGGATAGAGATAAAGACCAGCGGCATGGCAATCATTTGCAGCAGCCTCACGTAGCCGCTGCCTGCCAGCGAGTACCAGTCGCGGATGCCCGCGAGCAGCTCGGGGTTGGGGCCAGCCAGTACGCCGAGCGCTCCGCCCAGCAGCAGCCCCAGCCCCAGCGCCGTAAAGACGCGGTTGGAGAACGAATAGTGGCGCAGGTCCATCCAGCGCAGCAGCGCGAACAGGCCGAGCAGCACGGCAACGGCGAGGAGAATACCTAGGGTCATGCGAATCAACACTCCTTAAGGGGCGCGCGGGCAGCGCAGCAGTGGAAAGGTGACAAAACGGCAACGGACAAGGTCGCAGCAGATTTCCGGGCGAGAGCGCAGAGAAACCGGGTGGGCCTTGTCCTGGCAGGGTCTGAGGCAGCAGTTGGGAAACAGAGCAGCCGGGGGGGGGAGAGGTCAGGAGCGGCGCTGGCCCACCCAGCCACCTGCCGGACCCGCATAGGCGGGACAGCAACAGCTGTCATGGGACGCACTGCACGACTTCACTCCCCGACTGTAAATCTGGTGCCGAGCAGATGTCAAGATATTCAATATCTATTTTCCAAATTCCCGATATCAACCGCGTCATATTGAGATCGGGGGATTTGGGCGGAAGCACTGCAGCATGTTGGGCTTTCATTGAAGCAAGCCTGTGACCCGGCGGTCAGCGGGGTATCTTCACAGCTATGACCAACCCAGACGACATGAACATCAACATCGGTGAGGACGTTCAGGTGGACGACACCAAGCCCGAAATCACGGATGAGAAGCTGGAAAATGAGGACCTGCTGCGTGATGGTGCTGCCGAGGACATGGGCAACCCCAACGACGAGCCGGGCTTCGCCGACGGCCGTAGCGGTGGCTGGGACGGCGAGGACCGCCAGGGCGACCCCAACTCCCTGACGGGCAGCGACCTGGAAGGCGAAGTGAAGGGTGGCGCCGGGGCCAGTACGGGCGGCGGTATTGACGGCGGTCCCCAGGGCTGAAATTCACCCGCCTGCCCCAGGCTCCTTCTGCATGAGGGAGCCGTTTTTATGGCGGGGGCGGGCTGCGTCCAGCGCTACACTGCCTGTTATGACTGATTCAGCCCCCCTCCGCACCCACCGCGTTCAGATTGGGTCACTCACCCGTGACCTGCCCGTGGTGCCCGTTTCCGACACCGTGAATGTGGCGCTGTTCAATATGCTCGGGTAGTGGCTGCATCAACGTGACAAGTTGTATCGGTGGAAGGCCAGAGTCAGGCTGGCTTCGAGCATTTCGTCCGTCTTCGAGAAAGACAACGACTTACGAACAAGCCGACCCAGCCGCTGTCTCAGCGTGCAGTTCAATCGTTCGACATGATTCGTTTCTCCCTTCCGGGTTAGCCGCTTTACCCCCAAGAGCGGTTCATCGTAGGCTCGCCACAGATCGGTGCAAAACGTCCCTTTCAGTCGCTGCTCAAGGGACAATGGTAAGCGTTCCCAGAGCTTGAACGCTGTTTGCTCACTGCGGTCACCCAATACCCAGGCCAGCACCCTGCGGGTGCTGCGCTCCAGGGCAATCCAGATCCACCTCGTCTGTTTTTTCTTGGCAACGAAGGTCCACATTTCATCCAGCTCAATGACCACTTCTTCTGGAGGTGTCATGCAGACTGTACCAGTCTGCATCACTTCACGGGCCCCTTTTTTATCCACCGGATCACGGTGTTGCGGTGAACACCAAAGACGCGCTGTACTCCTCTCAGACTCATCCGCTCGTGGACAGCATCAAGAATTTGTTGCCGGGTCGCTTCACTGTGCGCTATAGGGCGGGCCTCCGGGTGGAAACGACGGCCACAACCCTTACATAAGTAGGTCTGGGTGCCATTTTTGGCCTTCCCATTTTTGACAGTGTGTGTGCTTTGACAGGCTGGGCACTCCGGCATCCTGTCAGTAGATCACGTTGGTACAGCCACTACCTATGCTCGGTGACACCGCCATCACCGAAGAAGCGGGCAAGGAACTGGCGAAACTCATCCCCGAGGACATCAAAATCCTGATTACCCCCGAGGTCAAGGCGCTGTCGCTGGCGCACGTCATCAGCCGCGAGTCGGGCCTGCCTTACATCGTGGTTCGCAAGACCCAGAAGCCCTACATGGTGAACCCCGTGGTGCGTGAGGTGGTCAGTATCACGACCGGCAAGCCGCAAACCCTGGTGATGGACGGCCTGGATGTGGAAAAGGTACGCGGCCAGCGGGTCGCCATCGTGGACGATGTGGTGTCCAGCGGCGGCACGCTGCATTCTTTGCAGGAAATCATCACGGCGGTGGGCGGCGACCTCGGCGCGGTGCTGGCGGTCTTTACCGAAGGCGACGAGCGCCCCGAAGTGACGGCTCTGGGCCATCTGCCGCTGTTCTGAGGCGTGGCGGCTCACGGACCATGACCCACCGGCTGACCCTGGCGCAGCGCAGCAACTTTGTCCCGCCGGTGGCCCTGGGCTACTCGCTCTGGCGGGCGCAGTCGCTCACGCTGCTCAGCGGTCAGCCGTTTGCACTGCGGCGTGAGGAGGCGTTGTTTCTGCAGCAGGCCCGCCCGCAAGTGGGGCAGCGCTGGCTGGATATCGGCACCAGCGCGGGGTTTTATGCGGCGCTGCTGGCACAAGCAGGCGCAGAAGTGGTGGCCGCCGACCTCAGCCCTGCCATGCTGCGTGAAGCGGCGCGGCGCACGGCGGGGCTGGGGATCAGCTTCGTGAAGGCCAATGCCGAAGCCTTGCCGCTGCCGTGGGCGGCGCAGTTTGACGGCGTAACGATTGGAGCCACCCTCAACGAAACCCATTCACCCGCCCGCCTGCTGAGCGAAGCGGCGCGGGTGCTGCGACCTGGCGGCGGCCTCTGGCTGATGTACCTGCTGGACACCGCTGGCCCGCTTCAGCGCCTGCTCTCGCAGCCTGCGTTTGGCGGGCTGACTTTTCCATCTCCCGCCTGGGTGGGCGCCCAGCTGCCTGGCTGCCCGCTGGTGATGGGGGTGGAGTACGGGGCCGTGCGCTTCGAGTGGCGGGTGCGGGAAGAGGGACGGGTGCACCCTGAGCCGCAGGCAAATCCTCTAGGCTGAGCCCCATGACCGACAGCGACAAGAAGCAGCGCCTGACCGCTTTGGTGTCCGGGCAGGTGCAGGGGGTGGGGTACCGCTACTTCGCGCAGCGCCGTGCCCGGGATATAGACCTCAGCGGCTACGCCGAGAACCTCACAGATGGCCGGGTGGAAGTGGTGGCCGAGGGCTGGCCCGATGACCTGGAGCGGCTGGTGCACTGGCTGAAGCAGGGGCCGCCCCATGCCCGCGTAGACGGCATCGAAACGCAGCTGAGCGAGGCGACCGGCCTGCGGGGCTTTCATATCTATTGACCCTGGCCCCCCAGCCAGCCTGACAGGCGTCATCCTGGCCGGGGGGCAGTCGCGCCGCTTCGGCTCCGACAAGGCGCTGGCCCGGTTGGGGGGCCACACCTTGCTGGAACGGGTGGCCGCCAGCCTGGACAGCTGCCCGCAGCGGCTGCTGCTGGCCCCGCCTGGGCGCTACGCCCTGCCTGGGTGGACGGTGCAGGCCGAAGCGCGAGCAGGCGAAGGTCCGCTGGCCGCCCTGGAAACGGCCCTGGCCTGGGCTGCGGCGCAGGCAGGGCCGGGCTGGGTGGCCCTGAGCGGCGTGGACTACCCGCTGCTGACCCCGGCGGTGTGGCAGGTGCTGGCGGCTGCGGCGGGGCCGGGGCACCTGGCTGCCGGCTTTTTGGGCGGCGGCACCGACCCCGAACCGCTGCCCGCGCTGTACCACACGGCGCTGCTGCCCAGGGTCACTGCTGCGCTGGACGCCGGTGAGCGGCGGCTGCGTCAGCCCTGGCTGGAGGAGGTAGGCGTCTGGCTGGACCCGCTGGCTGCCGGCCTCCCGCCTGGCACTCTGGCCGACGCCGACACCCCGGCCGACCTCGCGGCGTTGGAGCGGGGATGAGGCGGGGGCTGCCTGTGCTCCTGGCCGGGGCCGCGCTGCTGGCTGCGTGTGGCCGCCCTGCAGAGCAGCAGGATGCGGCGCCGGGGGCTTCGGCGCTCAGCGCTCCAGACGAGACGCCTGCTGCGCCTCTCTCGCCGGCTTCTGCGGCGCCGGTCCGGCCCGCTCTCCTCGCCGCTGGGCAAAAGAGCTACGCGGTCCACTGCGCCGGTTGCCACGGAGAGGTGGCGGAAGGCGACTTTGGTCCACCCTTGGCCGGCGCTGCCGCCGGAGACCTGACTGACTTTGACCTGGCTGACTTTAGCCGGGCCATCCGTGAAGGCTGGACCGCTAGGGGAGAACTGCTGTCCAGCATGCCCCGCCTTACCTCCTCCCTGCTGCCCGACACCGCGCTGGAGGGAATACACACCTATCTGCGTTCGCTGGAGTGATACGGGTCGCCGCCTGAATCGCCAGAAATTGGCGGGTGGCCCCTGTGTAGTGTGTCTGAGACACCCACAGCCAGCAAGGCCGCCGCGTCACGGGGAGGCGGCGGACAGGAAGGGTGGGTGGGGGCAGGCCGAATTACGGCATTACACTCGCGACCACCTGCTGTGCCTCTTCCAGCACCTGCTGCAAGTGCGTTGCGCCCCGGAAGCTCTCGGCGTAAATCTTGTAGATGTCCTCGGTGCCGCTGGGGCGCGCCGCAAACCAGGCGTGCTCGGTGGTCACCTTCAGCCCGCCGATGGCCTGGTCATTGCCGGGAGCGCGGGTAAAGCGGCCCGTAATCGGGTCACCCGCCAGCGTCTGGGCCTGCACCGCTTCGGGGCTGAGGGCGGCCAGCACTTTTTTCTGCGCATCGCTGGCCGGGGCGTCTTTGCGGGCGTAGGCGGTTTCACCGTAGCGCCCCGTCAGTTCGGCAAAATACTGCGCCGGGTTCTTGCCGCTGCGGGCGGTGATTTCCGCCGCCAGCAGCCCTGCGATGATGCCGTCCTTGTCGGTGCTCCAGGGGCGGCCGTCCATCCGCAGGAAGCTGGCCCCCGCCGACTCCTCGCCGCCGAAGCCGAAAGAACCGTCCAGCAGCCCTTCCACGAAATACTTGAAGCCCACCGGCACTTCCACCACGCGGCGGCCCAGCCCCGCGCCCACGCGGTCAATCAGCGCCGAGCTGACCAGCGTCTTGCCGATGGCGGCATCTGGGCGCCAGCCGGGGCGGTTCTGGAACAGGTAGTCAATCGTCACCGCGAGGTAGTGGTTGGGATTCATCAGCCCCTGCGGGGTCACGATACCGTGGCGGTCCGCGTCGGGGTCATTGCCAATCGCCACGTCAAACTGACTGCGGTAGTCCAGCAGGCCCGCCATCGCGTGGGGGCTGGAGCAGTCCATGCGGATTTTGCCGTCCTTGTCGAGGGTCATAAAGGCGAAGCGCGGGTCAATCTCGCGGTTCACGATGTGCAGCCCCAGCTGCCAGCGCTGTTCGATAGCTTCCCACACCGGCAGGCTGCTGCCGCCGAGCGGGTCCACCCCAATCTTGATGCCCGCCGCACGAATGGCGTCCAGGTCAATCACTTCCGGCAGGGTGTCCACATACGGCGTGATGAAGTCGAACGGCTCCACCGCCGTGAGGGCTTCGTCCAGCGGAACCGTGTTCACGTCCTGCAGGCCACCTTCCAGCAGCTCGTTGGCGCGGGCCTGAATCTGCCCGGTGACATCGGTGTCGGCGGGGCCGCCGCTGGGCGGGTTGTACTTGAAGCCGCCGTCCTGTGGGGGGTTGTGGCTGGGCGTAATCACGATGCCGTCGGCGGTGTCTGCCCCCGCCGCGTTGTGGGTGAGGATGGCGTGGCTCACCAGCGGCGTGGGGGTGAACTGCCCCGGCGTGGCACGCACCCTGACTCCACCCGCCACCAGCACCCGCAGGGCCGTCAGAAAGGCCGGCTCGCTCAGCGCGTGGGTGTCGGCTCCCAGGTACAGCGGCCCCGTAATGCCTGCTGCAGTGCGGTACTCGGCGGTGGCCTGGGCAACCGCCAGGATGTGTTGCTCATTGAAGGAGCTGTCGAGCGAGGTTCCCCGGTGTCCGCTGGTGCCGAAACTGACCCGCTGCCCGGCCTGCGCCGGGTCTGGGCGGCGCTCGTAGTAGGCGGCCACCAGATGCGGAATGTGGCTCAACTGGTCCAGAGGGGCACGTTTTCCAGCGCATGGATGGGTCATGGCCGGAGTCTAGGTCAGATTCCGCTGCCGCTGCTCCATCCTTAAGGAAGCGTCTTTGCGGCGGCCGGGCATGCTCGGGGACGCCCAACCGAGGCGGGGCCATACGGCGCACAATGGTACAGTGGAGGGCAGAAATGCAGACATGAGGCGGCCAAATTCGGTTGAGAAATTCTTTGGTTCCAGCCGGACGCCGCCTCCTAGCGTTTATGCTGCTAGGCATATCGTGTGTCCAGTTCCAAAATGGGCGCGTCTTTCGGAGGACGGAATGCAAGAAGAACGGAAAACATCCATGGGCAGTGCCATCGTCGATGTCTTTGACGCTGGAGTCGCGCTGGTCAAAGCCGAAATCAACTCTCTGGCCCACAAGGTCGGCGAGCTCGCCAAGTCGAAGGGCATCGGCGTCATCCTGCTGCTGGCAGCGCTGGTGCCGCTGGCCCTGGCTGCCATTTTCCTCATTCTGGCCATTTACTTTGGCCTGGTCGCCCTGGGCCTGCCCTGGTGGGCCGCGGCCCTGATCATGTTCCTGGGCAGCCTGGTGCTGGCCGGCGTGATGGTGGCGCTGGGTCTCAACAAGCTCAGCGAAGGCATCGGCCAGGAGCACCGCGCCCTGACCGAGGACGAGCGCTTGGAGGCCGAGTACCTCGCCGAGCAGCGCCGTCAGCGCAATGAAGGTGGCGCACCCATCAGCGGCGCCGTAGTGGCGACCGGTGTGCCTGTGTCGGTGGGAAGTGGCCAGCGGGCCACCGCTCACTACGACCGCAGCAACCAGCATGACCACGGCGCGCAGTACGGTCAGACCCACACCACCGTGGTCAGCAGCGCCCCCCGCGTCCAGCACGTCGCGGCGACCGGTGCGGCCTCTCAGGTCGGTGCGGCCAGCGGCATGGTGCAGCCCAGCGTGCAGGACGCCCACGCCATCCCCGTGTACGAGGCGAATGCCGACGGCGGCGCCCAGTACTACGGCCAGGGCCTCAATGAGAAGCTTGACCCCCAGCACGCCGGCCACCACGGCGACCACGGCCATGACCACGACCCCAACGTGGTTCATCCTGAAGTGCTTGAAGGTGCGCCCGAAGTGCGCGTGAGCACCCAGCCCACCTACGCCGACGACATGAACCGCGCCGAAGGAGGCGACCGCAAATGAGCGACAACAACCGCCCCAAAGCTGAGCCGGTGGTGCTGCAAGCTCCCTCTGACACCGGTACCCGTTACGAAGAAGTGCGCCTGCCCCTGACCGAAAAGGAACTGGCCCGCGAACGTCTGCGTGCCAAGGTGGACGTGCTGACCGAGACGGCCAGCCTCAAAGGTCAGATGCAGATGGAGCCCCTCAAGATGCTGGGCGGCGCATCGGCCGTAGGTGCGGTGCTTGGCCTGGCACTGGGCAGCCGCATGAAGCGCACCAAGAAGATTTACGTGGATGCCAACTCGCCCGTGAAGTACCAAAAGGGTCTGATGAAGGCCCAGCAAAAGGAAAAGGGTGGTGACCTGGGCGGCGCTCTGGTGGCTACGCTGGTCACCGTAGGTGCCCGCGCCCTGAGCAACAAGTTGGTGCGTGACCGCCTGCAGACCCTCGCCGAGGACCTGCTGGCCAAGGCTGGACAGGAGCCCCAGGGCCGCAGCACTCAGCCGTCTGCAGCTCCCCGTATGGCGGTCAAGTCGCCTGCAGCGGCTCAGGGCGGTGACAGTAACCCGGCCGTCAGCCGCTTCCTGAAGCAGGACAGCCAGCAGAGCACCGGCCAGCAGACCCTGACCCCGCAGGGCCTGGGCGCAGCGAATGTGGTGGTGCAGCAGGCCGGCGCTGAAGCAGCCAGCTCCGAAGCGACTGGCCCTGTCCGCCACGCCGAGGTCCCTGGCAGCACGGTAGAAGCCCTGGCGGACGGCGCGCCCATTGAGCGCGGCGAGCTGAAGAACCCCAACGCGGGCTGAGCTTTTCCTGCACGCTTAAGCCCCCTGGCTTCCGCGCCGGGGGGCTTTCCTTGTGGCTTTCAGGTGGGTGAGGGCGGCTGTCTTTCCAGGCCGGGTGGCTTCAGGAACCGCCCAACTGCTGCGGGGCACGTTCATCCAGCCAGTCCAGAATCACCCGGACAGTTTCTGCCCCAGCCGTGTCGTTCAGCAGCTCGTGGTAGCCGCCCTCTACGGTATGCAGGGTCTTGTCGGTGCTGGCGATGGTTTCCAGGAAGCGCTGGCTGCCAGCCGGGGCAGTAATCTGGTCCTCGCTGCCGTGCACCACCAGGGTGGGCAGCTTCAGGTCTGGGTAGACTTTCCAGCCCTGCCGACTGGCCTGAAGCATGCTGGCTGCCGTGAGCGCCGGCACTTTGCCCTGGTACACCTGTGGGTCGCTCTGATAGGCGCTGATGGCGTCGGGCAGCTGGCTGAGGCCTGCGGTGTCCAGCGCCGTGACCGGCAGCGAGGGAGCCAAGCGGGCCAGCAGCGGCGCAGCGTGGCGCTTCAGGGCAGATTCACCCTCACCGACCAGCAGGGCAGGACTGCTGAGCACCAGGCCGCTCAGGCCACGCGGGTCACGCGCCGCGCTCAGGGCCGTGACCAGGCCGCCCAGCGAGTGCCCTAGCACATACACCGGCAGCGGTTGGCGGCGCAGTTGCTCCCGGGCCATCAGGTGGTCGCGCACCAGTGTTTCCACGTTCACCACGGCGCGGCGGCCCAGCGACTGCCCGTGTCCGCGCTGGTCGTAGCCGTAAACATCGAAGCCCAGATTGACCAGCGCCGGAATCAGGCCCTGATAGTGGGACACGTAGCGGCCGAGATGCTCCCCGAATCCGTGGGTCAGCAGTACGGCGGCGCGTGGATTGGCGGCCTTCCAGGTGCGGCCCTCGACTGGGGCACCGGTGGCCCAGACATGGGCAGACACATTCACGTGCTTCAGCATAGCAGCGTAGTTCTCAGCACCCTTCGCTGGCGCCATCCTGAAGGTGGAAGCGCCACCGCTATACGGTCTGATAGGGTTGGGCGCATGGACTGGCTGTATGCACTCGTTTACGGAGTGGTGGAGGGAATCACCGAATTTCTGCCCATCAGTTCGACCGGACACCTGATCGTAACCGGTCACCTGATGGGTGTGCCCTGGAGCAAAGAGGTCAAGGACACCTTTGAAGTGGTGATTCAGGGCGGGGCCATCCTGGCCGTGCTGGTGTACTACTGGAAGGATTTTGTGGCGCAGGCACGGGCATTGGGCCAGGGCGGCGCAGCGGCACAGGGCACCAAGACCCTGTGGCTGGGCGTGCTGGTGGCCTGCTTGCCGGCGGCCATCCTGGGCCTGGCCTTCAGCGATATCATCAAGCAGTACCTGTTCCGCCCCAGCGTGGTGGCCTGGGCCCTGATTGTGGGCGGCGCGATTATCTGGTGGCTGGAAGACCGCCGTACCCAGCCCACCGTACATGCCATCGAGAACATCGGGGTGAAGCGCTCGCTGCTGATTGGGGCAGTGCAGTGCCTGGCGATGCTCTGGCCCGGCTTTTCCCGCTCGGCCAGCTCGATTCTGGGCGGCATGCTGACCGGCCTGGACCGGCCCACCGCCACCAAGTTCAGCTTTTATCTGGGCATTCCGACCCTGGGCGGCGCGGCCCTGATTGACCTGGTCCGCAGCCTGGACCAGCTGGCCGAAATCGGACTGGGCACCGTGGCGCTGGGAGCGGTAACCTCGTTCGCCGTGGCCTATCTGGCGACGGGCTGGCTGCTGCGGTTCGTGGCGACCAACGACTTCAAGCCGTTCGCGGTTTACCGCATCGTCGTGGGTGCGCTGATTCTGGCGCTGGTCTACAGCGGCAACCTGACCAACGCGGTCTGACAGCTTCCGGGGGCAGTGCCGGGCGGCGGTGGGCGGGAGACCAGAGGCCCCGGAAGCGCCCGGCCTGCCCGGCTTGATAAAGAAAAGGTGCGCGGTCAGCCTGCCGGAAGCGGCATTGCTCTGCACTAGCATGGACGGGTGCTTGACGTTTTCTCCCAGCCGGCCAGCGGTATTCAGGACGCCCCACACGACCCCCGGCTGAGCGCCGCCGGACACCAGGTAGGGCTGCGGGCGGTCCGGCTGAACTGCGCTGGCGACCGCCACACGCTGTCGCAGGAGCTGATGCTGGGACTGTCGATTTCCCTGGAAGCGGTGCAGAGCTGGGACTCCCTGTTTGAGGCCCTGACCGCCCCGGGCCAGCCGGAGCGCTTCGGCATTCTGCTGCTGGGCTACCGTGATTTCCGTTTCCAGCACCCGCAGCTCAGCGACGAACTGGACCGTACCTTGGTGGCGGCGCAGCAGGCCCTAGCGGCGCAGGGCAAGGCGCTCTACCTGCTGGCCGCCTACCCGGAAACCGACCCCACGCACTTCTGACCGCCCACCATTTCCGGCGGTGCGCGTTGTTGCCTGCTGCGGGGCCTGGGCTATGCTGCTGGGGTGAGTGCTCCCCTGTCCGCCGACCCCACTCAGCCTGCCATGCCGGCCGACCAGCCCGCCTCCAGCCCCTCCACCTCTGATATGCCCAGCTGCAATCCGTCCGGCTCTGGCCGGCCGACCTTCATCCTGGGTATCGATACCTCCTGCGACGATACCGGCCTGGGCGTGGTGGAGCTGACGCCGGTGAGGCCGCAGGTGCGCTCCAACGTGGTCTGGTCGCAGACGGTCCATGCCGAGTACGGCGGCGTGATGCCCGAACTGGCCAGCCGCGAGCATGTGGAGCGGATAGATACGCTGCTGCCGCGTGCCCTGGCGGACGCCGGGATTGCCCTGCATGACCTGGACGTGGTGGCGGCCACCTCCGGACCGGGGCTGATGGGTGCCCTGCTGGTGGGCCTGATGTACGGCAAGGGGCTGAGCCAGGCGCTGAACGTCCCCTTTTACGCGGCGCACCACCTCGAAGGCCACATCTACGCGGCCGCCAGCGAGGAGGGACTGACCCCGCCCTACCTGGCGCTGGTGGTCTCGGGCGGGCATACCCACCTGTTCGACGTCACGGCTCCCGGCGAATACCGCCTGGTGGGCGCTACCCGCGACGACGCGGCGGGCGAGGCCTTCGACAAGGTGGCGCGGCTGGCGGGCCTGGGCTACCCCGGCGGCCCGGCCATCAGCGCGGCGGCCGAGCGGGGCGACCCCCTTGCCGTGCCGTTCAAGCCTCCGCTGCAGGGCCAAGAAGGCTTCGAGTTCAGCTTTAGTGGCCTGAAAACAGCGGCGCTGCTGGCCTTTCAACGTGGTGCCCGCCCCGAAGACCTGGCGGCCAGCTTCCAGCGGGCTGCCGTGCGGTCCCTGGTGGACACCACCGTGCGGGCGGCGCACGCCCTGGGCCGGGAGACAGTGGTGGTGTCGGGCGGGGTGGCGGCCAACCGGGCGCTGCGGGATGCATTTGGGCAGACCGGCCTGCGGGCCGCCTTTCCGGCAGGGGGCCTGAACACCGACAACGGTGCCATGATTGCGCTGGCCGGCGCGGCGGCGCTGCAGGCCGGACAGGCTCCCAGTCCGCTGGACGGGGGCGCCGCCGCCTATGTCCCGCTGGCTCCGCTGCCGGCAAACCCGCAGTTCGACACCTCCGCCCGCCGCAAGGCAAGGTAAAGTAAAACGGTGCTGGTGTTCAGGCTGCTGATGATTCTGGTGGGGTTGGTGGCGGGCTACGCGGCCGGCCGCGCCCTGTCGCTGACCCAGAACGGCGGCGAGATGGTCCTGGTCAATACGGTCAGCCTGATGCTGGCCGGGGCGCTGATTGCCTTTCTGGTCAGCCCACGGCTGGAGCCCCTGCTGGGCCGCATGTTCGGGCGGCTGAACGGCTGGTACCGTTCGCTGGCTCCTCAGACGGTCGCGGCCGCCACCTTCGGCCTGATTGTGGCGCTGCTGCTGAGTGTGCTGGTCTCCAACTTGCTGGCGGGCCTTCCGATTTATTCCTGGCCCATCAGCGTGTTGGTCACGGCTGCACTCGGCTGGTTCTTCGTGAATTACACCGTGCAGCACGCCGACGCGTTCGGCCTGCTCGCCAGCCAGCAGGTGCGCCGCAGCCGGGGCAGCAAGATTCTGGACACCAACGTGATTATCGACGGCCGCATCGTGGAGCTGGTGCGGGCCGGCTTTCTGGAAGGCGACCTGCTGGTGCCGGGTTTCGTGCTGCGTGAGCTGCAGCTGCTGGCCGACCATTCCGACGCCCAGCGCCGCACCCGTGGCAAGCGTGGGCTGGCGGTGCTGGAGGAGCTGCAGGAACTGCGCCCACTGCGCGTGGACGACTGGGACGACCCGGCGCTGGACAAGGTGGACGACAAGCTGATTCGCTTCGCCCGTGAAACCGGCGGCAAGCTGGTCAGCAACGACAATGCCCTCAGCCGCATCGCCAAGCTGCAAGACGTGCAGGTGCTGAGCATCCATGAGGCGGCGGTGGCCCTCAAGCCGCAGGTGCAGGCAGGCGATTACCTCACCATCACCGTCAGCAAGGGGGGGCAGCAGCAGGGGCAGGGCGTGGGCTACCTGGAAGACGGCACCATGGTGGTGGTGGAAGGTGGCCTGAAGTTCAAGGGCAAGCCGCTGCGGGTGCTGGTGGTGAACAACGTGCAGACCAACGTGGGCCGCATGATTTTCGCCAAACCGGACGAAGCGGCCTGAATCTCTGCTGGGAGCGGAAAATTTGGGGCGTTCTCTAAAGGTTTCTGCAGATGCAGGTGCCTGGCGAACGGCCCTGTACGGGCTAGGCTAGGGAATCAAGGGGTGCTTTCTTGCAAATTCAGCCAGCCATGAGCTCACGTGCGAAAGAGGCCTGCCGCCGGATGACGAGCCGGCACAGCCAGACCTTTTATCTGGGCTCCCTCTTTTTTCCGGCAGCTCAGCGCCCGGCGGTGTGGGCGGTGTACGCCGCCTGCCGCGAGGTGGATGACCTGGTAGACGAGCCCGGCCACGACCCGGCCGCCGCTGTGGAGGCCTGGTGGGCGCGGGTACAGGCCGCTTTTGCCGGGCAGGCCACGCCCGGTGACCTGGTGAGCGAGGGGCTGGCCTGGGCGGCGGGGCGCTATCCGCTGGACCTCGGCGCCTTTGCCGACCTGCGGGCCGGCATGGAAATGGACCTGCGGATGGACAGCGTCGGCTCCCGCTACGCCAGCCTGGAAGAACTGAACCACTACTGCTACTGCGTGGGCGGGGTCATTGGCCTGATGATTGCGCCTATCAGCGGCTACTCGGGTGGGGCGCAGACGGTGCAGCGGGCGCTGCGGCTGGGGCGGGCCATGCAGCTGACCAACATCCTGCGCGACGTAGGTGAGGACTGGCGCCGGGGCCGGCTGTACCTGCCCTGCGACCTGATGGAGCGCTTCGGCGTGCGCGAAAGCGATATCGCTGCTGGCCGGGTCACGCCGCAGTACCGCGCCCTGATGGCGCACCTGGGCGAGCGTGCCCGTGCCGACTACGCTTACGGCCGCGCCGGCCTGACACAGCTGCATGGCCGTGGCCGCTGGGCCGTGGCGGTGGCCGCTGACCTGTACGAAAGCATTCTGGACGAGCTGGAGCGCCGGGGCTACGACAACCTCAGCGGGCGGGCGGTGGTGAGCCGGGGGCGCAAGCTGCGGCTCACCGCCCGCGCTGTTCTGCGTGAAAGCGCAGTTTGCCGCTCCGGCGCTGGCCGAAAATGCGGCGCCGGCTCTTCGCTCTGAATCTCGCACGGTCGGCTCCCCTGACTGTTCCCACTCCGACTTTCCCCACCCTAACTTTCCCTGCCTGAGGTGCCATGACTTCTTCCCATATTTCTTCCCGCACCGCCCCTCTCCGCAAGACGGCCCTGATTATCGGTTCGGGCATCGGAGGGCTGAGCCTGGGCATTCGCCTGCAAAGCCTGGGCTTCGACACCCGGATTCTGGAGCGGCTGGACGCTCCCGGTGGCCGCGCCTACCAGAAGCGCACGCCCGACGGCTACGTGTTCGATATGGGCCCCACCGTGCTGACGGTGCCGCACTTTATCGAGGAGCTGTTCGCGCTGGAGCGTGACCAGGCTGCCCTGGACGCCGCCGACTATCCGCCGTCCACCCTGAGCGGCGAGCGGGTGCGTGAGGGCGTCAGCGGTGGCCCACGCACGAGCGACTACGTGCAGCTGGTGCCGATTCTGCCTTTTTACCGTATCTATTTCGACGACGGCACCTATTTCGACTACGACGGCGACCCGGAGCATACCCGCCAGCAGATTGCCGAGCTGGCCCCCGAAGACCTTGAGGGCTACGAGGAATTCAACCGCGACGCCCGCGCCATTTTCGAGCGGGGCTTTCTGGAACTGGGCTACACCCACTTTGGCGATCCCCAGACGATGCTGGCGGTGGTGCCCGACCTGCTGCGGCTGGACGCGGTCCGCACGCTGTTCGGCTTTACCTCCAAGTATTTCGCCAGCGACAAGATGCGGCAGGTGTTTTCCTTCGAGACGTTGCTGGTGGGCGGCAATCCCCTTAGCGTACCCGCTATCTACGCCATGATTCACTTTGTCGAGAAAACCTGGGGCATTCACTACGCCATGGGCGGCACCGGGGCGCTGGTGCGGGCGCTGGTCCGCAAATACGAGGAGCTGGGCGGGCAGATTCGCTACGGCGCGGGGGTAGAGGAGATTCTGACCATGCCCCGGCCCGGCCTGCTGGGGAGGCCAGCGGCGCAGGGCGTGCGGCTGGAGGGCGGCGAGGAACTGCACGCCGACATCGTGGTCAGCAACGGCGACTGGGCCAACACCTACCTCAAGCGGCTGCCTGCAGCGGCCCGGCGGGTCAACAGTGACCTGCGTGTAAGGGCCGCCGCTCAGAGCATGGGCCTGGTGGTGGTGTATTTCGGGTTCCGGGACGAGGGCTACGCGCCGCTGGACCTGCGCCACCACAACATCATCCTGGGGCCGCGCTACGAGGAGCTGCTGGGCGAGATTTTCAGCGGCGGTGTGCTGGGCGAGGATTTCAGCCAGTACCTGCACATTCCCACGCTGACCGACCCCAGCCTGGCCCCCGCCGGGCACCACGCGGCCTATACGCTGATTCCGGTGCCCAACAAGTCCGGGCGCGGCGCGGCGCTGAACTGGGAAAACGAAGGTCCAGAGCTGGTCAAGCGGGTAATGGAATTCCTGGAGGAGCGCGGCTACATTCCTCACCTGGCCGAGCGGCTGACTCACCTGGAATGGATTACGCCCGACTACTTCGACCAGACGCTGGACAGCTTCGTGGGCAACGCTTTCGGCCCCGAGCCGAAGCTGATTCAGAGCGCCTATTTCCGCCCGCACAACCGCAGTGAGGATGTCGCAGGCCTGTACATGGTCGGGGCCAGCGCCCAGCCCGGCGGCGGCACGCCCAGCGTGATGATGTCGGCCAAGATGACCGCGCGGCTGATTGCCGAGGATTTCGGGATTCACCCGGAGATTGCGGCGGGGGTGCCGGCGGGGTATCCGACCGAATGACCTCCCGACCCTCCCCCGGCAGCCAGACCCCCGCCGAAGCCGTAGCCGAGCTACGCGCCTGGCTAAAGCAGGCTGACGCAGCTCAGGCACACCGGGGCCGGCATACGGAGCTGGAACCGCTGACCCCGGAGATGGTGGCTGACACCGCCGCCGACTACGCCCGGTTGCTGGAAGCGGTGCGCCTGCTGGCTGACCGCTACCCGGACGGCGAGGCGCTGGCAGCCGATTACGACGCGTTCGCTGGGGCAAACGTGCTGCTGCGGGCGGCCGCCATTTCGGCACTCAACCTGCTGGATACGCCCTGGCCCAGCTTTCCGCGCCTGGGCCTCAGCGACAGCTTCGAGTATGAGGGGAGTGGGGCCGGGTTCGTGCAGGTGAAAGTGTCTGGGGGCTGAGCGGTGGTCGTGGCCCCTGCGCTTACAGGGGCCCGCCGACTACTCCCGCACTTCTTCAAAGACCAGCGGCTGACCCTGCTGGCACAGTGGGCAGTGGTCTGCCGGGTAGTTTTCAAACGGAGCGCTGGTGAGTGTGAGCAGGGTTTCGCCTGCCAGCGGTGTGCGGCTAAGCCAGGCGCTCACCCCTAAGGCGACATGCTTCTCACGACGCAAAAAGGCCAGCACGCGCCGCGCATCGCGGCCAGTGCAAATCAGGTCGTCTACATAGACGGCGCGTTGACCGGCTTGAGGGCAGTGCATTCGGTGCCAGCCTATGTCCTGACCAGTGACCGTAAAAGCGACTGGAAGTCCCAGTTCTAACCCCACAAACGAGGCCAGCACTGCCCCGCAAGCGGGCGCGCCAACAATCAAGGTGGTCTCGGGCCAGTGTTGAGCAATCTGCTGTGCCTGCTGCCGTGCCAACTGTTGAAGCAGGTAAGGCCTGCGGACAATTTCGCCTTTTTCCAACCAACCCCCTGAATGCAGGCCGTTCTTGAAGGCGGTGTGTCCCTCACGGAAACACCCTTGCGCCTGCAGAAAAGACAGGACATTCATCAGCTCTCCAGCCGCATCACCGTGCTGCCGGCGATGCTCTTGCTGACCAGCAGCTGCGTGGGCAGGCGCTCGCTGAGGCTTTCCACGTGCGTGACCACGCCCACCATGCGGCCCTGCGTGCGTAGGTTTTCCAGCGCTCCAGCCACCGCTTCCAGTGCCTGCGGGTCCAGCGTGCCGAAGCCTTCATCCAAAAACAGGGCGCCCAGAATCCGGTTGCCGGCCAAGTAATCGCTCAGGGCGATGGCAAGGCTGAGCGAGGCCAAGAAGGTTTCGCCGCCCGATAGGGTCTTGACGCCGCGTGTCTCTCCGGCGTTCCAGAGGTCCTGCACGGCGTAGTCGCCCCCCTCCAGCGTCAGGCGGTAGCGACCGTCGCTGATTTCAAACAGGATGTGCCCGGCTCCGGTCAGCAGGTTGGCCTCCACTTCGGCCAGCAGGAATTGCTGGAACTCGTTGGCCTTCAGGCTGTTCGCCAGGGTCTTCCAGGTGTCCATCCGCATGCTCAGGCCGGCGGTCTGCGCTTCAATCTCCTGCTTGCGGGCCAGGCGTGCGGCGGCGCTCTTCTCCTCGGCTTCCAGGCGGCCCGCCTCGCTGCGGCCAGCGGCAATCTGGGCGTCCAGCGTGTGCAGACGGGCATTCAGCCCCGCCAGCGCCTGCGGGTCGTATTCGGCGCCGGCCAGTGCCGCGTCCAGCTCTTTGCTGAGGCTGTTTTCCTGGGTACTGAGGCTGTCCAGGCCCGCTTGCCAGCTCTGGGCGGCCTGTTCGAGCGCCGCGATTTCGCTTTCGGGAAGGGCGGCGGCTTTGGCCTCCTCGGCACCGAGACCCGAGGACTGGAGGGCTTCCGCCAGTGCCTGTGCAGCCTCCTGGGCTTCGCTGCGGCGGGCGGCGGCACTGGCCTGGGCCGAGCTGAGGGTGGCCTGGGCAGCAGCAGCGGCACTGTTCGCCGCTGCCAGCGCCTGGGCAGCAGCAGACAGGGTGCGGCGAATCTCAGCGATGCGGGCCTGGGCCTTTTGGCGTTCGGCAGCGGGGCCAGGGCCAAAGGACCGCACCTGCTCGGCCAGTCCGGCCAGCAGGCGGGCCACCTGATCGGCCGGGTCGCCGGCAATGCGCTCGGCAGCGGCGCGGTTGTCCTGTTCGTCCTGCTTCAGCTGCTCTGCGGTATCGTTCAGGTCGGCTTCGCGGCGGGCCAGGTCCTTTTCCAGCACCCCCAGTTCGGCGGTGATTTCCCGGTACTGACCGCGCAGGTCGTCGCGCAGCGTGGTTGCGGCGCTCAGTGCCTGCCGCAGCCCCTCGACCTCGGCCACGCTGGGGTGGTCCGGCAGGTGCGCGGCGTCCACCGGCTGCCCGCACAGGGGGCAGGGCTCGCCCACGTGGAGCGCCTGAGCATAGGCGGCCAGCCCGGCGCGGCTTTCGGCAGCCCGCAGCTCGGCTTCGGCCGCCTTGGCCCGTTCGCCTGCCGCTTTGCCCTCGGCCAGGATACGGGCCTGCTGCGCCTGCTGGGAGTTGAGCCGTTCACGGTCGGCCGCGAAGCGCTCCCGGTTGGCCTCGAAAGCGGCGCGGCGGCTGCTCAGCTGAACCCGCTCCAGCCGCAACTTATCCAGCCGGTCGGCGTCGGCTTTGGCGGCGGCGTGGGCGTCCTCGTCCCAGGGCAGCGGCTGGTCATGGCGGCTGTGCGGCGTGCCCCCAGCCCGCTTCAGGCGGGCCGCCAGGGCTTCGGCGTCACGCAGGGCCTCGGCGCGGGCTTCCAGTTCGGGAATCTGGCTTTCGGCCGCCTGCGCCTGTGCCTGCGCCTGCGCTGCCTGCTCGGCCGCCTGCCGGGTCTGCTCGGCCTGCGCCTGTGCACTGCGCAGTTCGCTTTCCTCGCGGCCCAGCGCGATGCGGGCGCGGCCTTCGCGGTCAATCAGGGGCAGAATTCCGGCCACCCGCCGGGCCTGGGCTGCCCGCGCAGAGCCGCGTTCTACCTCGGCCTGGCGGCTGCGCTGCACGTTCAGCCGCCGCCGCAGGTCCTCGCGCGACTGCCATAGCCCGGTCACGGTCTGCCAGCGGGCCGCGGCTGCAGCGACCTCCTCGCGCTCGTCCTGCCATGCGTCCAGCTGCTCGGCCAGGGCAGCCCGTTCCAGTCGCAGTTCCTGCACGCGCTCGGCGCTGACTCCGGCGTATTCGTTCTCCAGCAGGGCGTGCAGACTGCTCAGCTCGAAGCCCAGCGCCTTGGCCTGTTCGCCGGCGTAGCGGTGCATGGCCCGCACCTGGTCCAGGCCCATCAGCTCGCCCAGCAGGTCCTGGCGCTCCTTGCCGGTGCCGTGCAGCAGCCGGGCGAATTCGCCCTGTGGCAGCAGAACCGAGCGGGCAAAGGTCCGGAAATCCAGCCCCAGCAGCTCCTGAATGCGGGCGCTCGCCACCCGCTGCCCGGCCCCGGCCGCCAGGTCCTTCCAGCGGCCGTCGGGCTGGCGGTGTTCCAGTCGGGTTTCGTTCTGGGCGGCCTTGCGGCCACGCGAGCGGGCCACCCGGTACACCTGTGGTCCCGTTTCAGACTGCAGCTCGAACGTCAGCGACACTGCCAGCGCCTGCTCGCCCTGCGAAATCAGTGCGTCCAGGCCGGTGGCGCCCAGGCGGGCCGTCTGCCCGTACAGCGCGAAGGTCATGGCGTCCAGCAGCGAACTTTTGCCGCTGCCGGTCGGCCCCACCACTGCGAACAGGTCCAGCCCTTCAAAGTCCAGCTCGGTGTGCTGGCGAAAGGCCGTGAAGCCCGACAGCGTCATGTGCAGTGGTCTCATACGGCCGCCTCCGCTGCGGGGCCTTCTTCTCCATCGGCCGCTTCCACGTGGCTCTGCACCGCTTCCTGCGCCTGCTTGAAGGCGGCCCGCTGCTCCTGCGGCAGCTCGCCGCGCCGCTCCTGCCAGAAGCGCTCGTACAGTTCCAGCAGACTGAGGCCCTCACGCCGCAGTTCCGGCAGCGTCAGGTCTTCTTGGGTGGCGCTCAGCTCCACGGCCAGGGCGTTCGGCAGCAGCCGCAGCACGCGGTCCTTCAGGCCGGCAGTGGCCGTGCCCGCCGGGGCTTCCACCAGCACTTTCAGCAGGGCGCCGCCCGTCTGCTCACGTTCTAGCCGCGCTTCCACCTGGTCCAGCGGCACGCGGAGGGTCCGCAGTTCACGGCCGCTGCTTAGCGGAATGGGGGTCACGCGGGCCGGCTGACCGGGCGAAACTTCCACCAGATTGACCTGCTTTTTCTCGCCGCCCTCCCCGAAATCCAGCTGAATCACGCTGCCGGGATAATGCGCCAGCGGGGCGTCCGATGCCTGCTGGGCGCGGTGGATATGGCCCAGCGCCACGTACTGTGCGCTGGCGGGCAGCTGCTGCTGCGAGATGGTGTAGGCGTTGTCCAGGTGAAACTGCATGGTCTTTTCCGACCCGCTGGGCTGGGCACCGTCCAGCGTGGCGTGCAGCATCAGCATATTGACGTGACCCGGCTGGAACCCCTCGGCCAGTCGCCCCAGGAAAAAGTCCATGCCCTGGCGGTATTTTTGCCGCCACCCGCTGACTTCGCCGCCCAGCAGGTCGGCGCCGCGAATCAGGCGCCGCTCGGACAGGTACGGCAGGGCACCCACCGTCAGGGTCTCGCCGCAGCGGGTCGGTATATGCCGCACAAGCGCCGCCGGGTCGGCGGTGACCTCGGCCACCAGCTGCACACCCACCCAGCCCAGCAGTTCCGTGACCGAGGCCAGCCGCGCTGCCGAGTCGTGGTTGCCGGCAATTGCCACACTGGGAATGCCGTGAGAACGCAGCTGCAGGAAAAAGTCGAAGATGGCCTTTTCGGCGTCGGCGCTGGGGTTGGCAGTGTCGAACAGGTCGCCGCTGACCAGTACGGCGTCAACCTTCTCGCTGGCGGCCAACTCGGCAATCTCGGTCAGGGCCGCGTGGATTTCGGGGGTCCGGTCAAAGCCTCTCAGCACGCGCCCAGCGTGGAAGTCGGCGGTGTGCAGTACGCGCATAACAGAAAGTCTAGCGCCTGGGGCGGGGGAGGAGAGGTGCAAAGGCGCTTGGCGCTGATACAGGCGCGGACGCCTCTACGCACGGCGCGGAATGACGCACCTACCCGTAAAAATCTTCTCCCCGGCCTCTCCATACACTTGCAGCTCCGCGGATTCATACCGTGCACGGCGGTTTGCCGGGTGACCACGCTCGTTCGGGACGGTGGCACAGGTCACTTCTGAGACAAACCCCCCGTCACACGGACGGGGGGCAGAGCTGCAGGTGATTCTTACTGGCCGACTTGCTCAACCAGCGAGTTCATCTTCATGCGGAAGGTCATGCTCATGGTGCCATCATCCATCGCCACGTTCGATTTCATCCGCATGGTCATGTCGTCCTGCATCCGGACCGGCAGACCGTCGGTGCGGTAGGTGGCCTGCTGGGCCGACACCATATCGGTCATCTCCATCTGCATGTTCATGGCGCCTTCGCCTTCGCCCAGGTTCATGCTCATCTTCCAGGGCTGGGCTGCAGAGTCGGTGCGGAACAGGTGGCGGCCCTGAGCGTCGGTGCCGGTGTAGGTGACCTTGGTGGTGGAGACCAGCGGAGAAGACTTGATGCCGTCGGCAATCTCGGCGGCGATGGCCTGCGATTTGTCGTCTTCGGCCACCGCAGCAACAGCACCGGCCATTATGCCGCCCATCAGGGCCTGCATGTCCACTTCGCTGGTGTTGGTCTTGCTGAAGCCGGGGGTCAGCTGCATGCCGTACACGCTGGCGTCGTTCATGCCCATGCTGCTCAGGTCCAGGCCATCCATATTCGCAAAGGCGGCCTGCATTTCGGCGTCGTCGCTCTCGAAGCGGGTGTCGCTGATGCTGCCGTCCGCCTCAACGCGCTGAATGACGCGAACAGTAAAGTCGTCCATGCCGCTTTCGGCGGGCATCTGGGTGGTGGTGGACATCACCAGTTCACGCGAGCCGTCCGCGAACACTTTGCCCACCGACATCACCAGTTCGGTCGGCTCGGCCGGCGCTTTGCTCATTTCGGCGAACATCTCGCGCATTTCGGCGATGTCTGCCTCGCTCATCTCCTTGGCAGCGTTGCCGGTTACCTGCACGTCTTCCAGCTCCATCTGCATCTGCACGGTCTGGCGCAGGGTGACGCTGGTGCCGCTGGGCGCAGTCAGCAAGAACACCTGGGCCTGCGCAGGGGTCATGCTGGCAGGCCCAGGGCGGCCCGGAGTGGGCTCACCGACCGCGACAGTGCTGGGTGCGCGCTGAGCCGGCGTAGGTGTGGCCGTGGCATTCAGCGGCAGCGCAGGAATGCTGATGGTGGCCGCATGGCTGGACATGGCCGGCCGGGGCGCGGGGACGGGCCCGGTGACTGGAGCCTGATAGCCGCCGGCCAGGGCCACGGGAGAGGAAAGCAGCAGGGCACTCAGAATCAGCTTTTTCATACCTGATGCTACGCTGGCAGGCTGCTGGGCGTTCCCGGAGCGGCGTATGGATGAACACTTTGTAAACGTAGCAACTATTCGGTGCAGTGCCCTGGTTCGCCTGACTAGGCCTGCAGCGACTCGCCCAGCACGAAGCGGCGGCTCAGGTCGAACAGGGTCTGAATGTGGTCCAGGTGGTCGAAGGTGTGATTCGCATCTTCAATCAGGGCCAGGTCGGTGCCGGGGCCCAGCGCCTGGGCGTACTGCTCACCCCAGGCCGGCGGGCAGGTCTCGTCGGCGTCGCCGTGCATGACGGCGGCCACGCCACCCCAGCCACGCGCCACCTTCAGCGGATTCAGCCGCAGCACCTCTTCCAGAAAGGGCCGGCCCAGCGGCCAGCCGCCCAGGTCCTGCACGCCGGCCGGCAGCTGACCGCCCGGCAGGTACTGCAGGAAATACTCCGGCAGCGCCGGCGCCCACAGCAGCAGCCGGTGTGGAGCCACGTCCGGGGCACTCTGCGCCGCCAGCAGCCCGCCCAGCGAGTGGCCCAGCAGGGTCAGGCGCTCGGGGTCCACCTCGGGCCGGGCCCGCAGCCAGTCGGCGGCAGCCCGCACGTCGGCCAGCTGCCGCGCCGGGGTCACTGCCGCGAAATCGCCCTGCGAGTCGCCGTAGCCCCGGAAGTCGAAGCGCAGCGCGGCCACCCCCCGCGCCGCCATCTGCCGGGCGAACAGGGTGTGCAGGCGGTGGTCACCCGACTTGTGCCCCGTAAAGCCGTGCAGCATCAGCAGCGCGGGCCAGCCCTGGGCAGGCCGCTCGCCGGTGGGCAGGTGCAGCAGGCCCACCAGCTGTTCGCCCTCCACCTGAAAACGAATAGGTTCTTCGTGCAGCAGCGTCATGGGAGACAGTGTGGCAGATGCGGCGCGAGCAAATAAGCTGTCCGGCATGAGAGCTACGCCGCTGGCGCAGGACGGAGAAGATGCCCTGCTGATGTTCAGGACTGTCCGGGGCAGCCAGTGGGAGTTCGCAGGCGGATTCATTGACGCAGGCGAAACGCCCCGTCAGGCGGCCAGGCGAAGTGTACGGCGCGCTCTATCTGGCCGAGGCGGAGAGCCGGAGCGTCACGGTATACCGGGAGGAGCAGGACGCTTTTCGCTGGCTGGCCGCAGGAGCGCCACTGGACGGATTCGGCCCGCTCACAGCCGCACTGGTCCGGGTACTGCGCGGCGCGTAGGGTTCCGCTTCTGTTCTGCCCACAGCGTAGTGCCATGCCGTACACTTGGGGGCGATGACCGCCGACCTCTCGACCGAGCCGTTCGACATTCAGGGCGCGGTGCAGCGCGTGCGTTTCCGGGCCGAGAGCGGCTTTACCGTCCTGACCGCGCAAATCACTGGCCCTTACGGTGAGGATGAGGACGCGGTCTTGGTCGGCCTGATGCCGCCGCTGGACGCGGGCGACGGCTTCAAGGCACTGGTGAAACTAGAGGAGCACAAGGAATACGGCTACCAGTACCGCGCCCTGAATCTGGTGCTCTCGGCGCAGCCTGCCGACCTCACCGAAGCGGGCGTGGCGGCCTACCTACAAGCCCGCGTGGGCGGCGTGGGTAAAGTGCTGGCGGGGCGGATAGCCTCAACCTTCGGGGACGCGACCTTTGACGTGCTGGAAAGCGACCCTGAGCGGCTGCTGCAAGTGCCGGGGGTGTCGGCCTCCACGCTGCACAAGATGGTGGCAAGCTGGGGCGAGCAGGGCCAGGAGCGGCGCACGCTGGCGGCGTTGCAGGGGGTGGGGCTGAGCATCTCGCAGGCGCAGCGGGCGCTGAAGCACTTTGGCGAAACGGCGGTGGAAACCTTGCAGGCTGACATCTTCACCCTAACCGAGGTGGAAGGCATCGGCTTTCTGACCGCCGACAAACTGGCCCGCGAGCGGGGTATGGAACTGACTGACCCGCGCCGCCTGACTGCTGCCGCCGTGTATGCGCTGCAGCTGGCGGGCACGACCGGCGGCCACTCTTACCTGCCCCGCGCCCGTGCTGAGAAAGGCGTGGTGTACTACACCCGCGTGTCCGAAGAATTGGCCCACGAGGCGGTCAGCCGCGCCCTGGAACTGGACCGCCTTAAGGCCGACTACAGCGCTGAAGGGGATGAGCGCATCTACCTCCCGCAGGCCCTGCGTGCCGAGAAGAAACTGGCCCGCCTGATTCGCACCCTGCTGGCGACCCCGCCCGCCGAGGAGTGGGAGGTGCCGCCGGGCGCAGGCATCGGCCTGAGCGACGAGCAGGCCAGCGTGCTGGAAATGCTGCGCGGCGAGCGGCTGGTGGTGCTGACCGGCGGCCCAGGCACCGGCAAAAGCACCGCCACCAAAGCGGTGGTAGAAGTGGCCGAGGAACTGCGGCTGGAAGTGGGCCTCTGCGCCCCGACGGGCAAGGCGGCCCGGCGGCTGGGCGAGGTCACGAACCGCGACGCGCACACGGTACACCGGCTGCTGGGCTACGGCCCGAACGGGTTCAGGCACAATCATCTGGAGCCGCTGCCCTATGACCTGGTGGTGGTGGACGAGGTGTCCATGATGGGCGACGCGCTGATGCTGGCGCTGCTGAATGCGGTGGCCCCCGGAGCGCGGGTACTGCTGGTAGGCGACGCCGAGCAGCTCCCGCCGATTGACGCGGGCCTGCCGCTGGCCGCCCTCACGCAGGCGGCGACCACCGTGCGGCTGAGCCGGGTCTACCGCCAAGCCGCCGAGAACCCCATCATCGGCGCGGCGCATCGGTTGCTGCACGCTCAGCCCCCGCAGTGGCAGTTCGTGAATGACACCAAAATGGATGAGCGCAGTGATACCCGCGGCCAGCTCAGCCTGACCGAGGTGGAAGCCGATGTGGGTGCCCGCCGCGTTTCGCTGCTGGTGCGTGAACTGGGTGGCCCCACGCGGGCGCAGGTGCTTTCACCCATGCGGCGCGGTCCGCTGGGGGTAGAGCGGCTGAATGCCGTACTCCAGCAGACCTTCAACCCTGGCGAGGGCGGCGTAAAAATCGGCGCGGACGCCCTGGCCCGCGCAGGTGACGTGGTGGTGCAGACCAAAAACGACTACGAGAACGAAATCTTCAACGGCACCCTGGGCACCGTGCTGGAAGAGCGCGGCTCGCGGCTGCTGGTGGACTTTGACGGCAACATCGTGGAGCTGGGCGGCATGGAGCTGTTTAACCTGCAACTCGGCTACGCGCTGACCGTTCACCGCGCCCAGGGCAGCGAGTGGCCCGCCGTGGTGGGCGTGCTGCACGAAGCGCACATGCCGATGCTCTCGCGCCCGCTGGCCTACACCGCACTGACCCGCGCCCGCGAAGAATTTCATGCGGTGGGTTCGGCTTCGGCCTGGGCGCGGGCCGCCGCTTCGCAGAAAGAGGAGCGGTACACAGCGCTGCTGGAACGGGTGCGGGGGCGGTGACAATTAGGGGACAGTTTGGTGCGTTTTGCGGCTGTTCAAAAATTGCCACCAGGCCAACCCCAAAGCGCCAAACGCCAATAGTGCGGGCCAGCCATCTGCAAGGGGCAAGCTCAGTGAGGCAGCGTCAGCGGAAGAACACGCCACATCTGGGTAGCGGTGCCAGTCGCTCCACTGCATTGCTGCATTGATGGCTGCCTTTATCATGGCTCCCACGCTAACTATTGATAGCGGCGTAAGTTGGCGTCCATAAGCTGACGGGGCAGGTGAATATAGCGGACCCGCTGCCAGGCGGTGACAAGCCTCTTTTTCAGCGCTCTGATGGAGTGGGCACAAAAGTTCCCCAACACATTGCGCTTGACGTAGGCCCACACCAACTCGATCGGGTTCAACTCTGGAGCATACGGAGGCAGAAAGATCAGAGAGAGGCGTTCGTGGGTTCCCACGAACGCCTGGGTTACTTTCGCGTGATGAATTTTCGCATTGTCCAGCACCACGACGATGTTCCCCTGAACTTGGCGCAGGATGTGCCCAAAGAATCGGATGACCTCTCCACTGCGGATCGCTCCGGATGTTGTGTGCTGGAAGAATCGTCCATCTGAAGTGATCGCCCCAATCGTCGAAAGCTTCTCCCAGTTCGCTCTGAGCGTGACCAGGGGCGTCACGCCCCTGGGTGACCACGTTCGCCTTCGCACGCCTTTCAACGAGAATCCGACCTCATCCAGATAGATGATTGTGGCTCCCTCAGCGACCTTTTTTTTCCAACTCCGGGAGCACCTGTTCCCGCCAGGATGCAATCCGAAGTTCGTTCCGCTCAGCAGCCCGCCCATCTGGCATCTGTGGGCTGAACCCCAACTTTCGTAGGATTTTACGGACGTGATCATGGTGGTGCCACACCTCGAAGTGCCGCCCGATCAGCTCTGCCACACGTTTTGTCGTCCAAGTTTCGTCAGGAAACCCATGCTGCAGAGCACCCTCCCGCAGGAGGGTGCGAAGCTGGTCGTGCTGAGACTCAGTCAGCCGAGCAGGACGACCAGAGCTGACCGTCGCTTGCAAGCTTCCCTTCTTTCTGAGCCGAGCACTCCAAGAAGTCACCGTGAGCACGGAGACGCCGAAGTGAGCAGCGATTTCGCGGTGTGTGTGGCTGCCTTGCTGCAGCCACTCGGTAGCAGCCAGACGCCGCTCCTCAAGTTGGGCACGAGAATATTGGTTCGGTTGCCATTCCACGGTCCCTAGAGTTTAGCAGCGCATACTTACGCCGCTATCAATATATGAAGCAGGCGTACAGCTCGGCTCACACCCATTTTTCCTGTCAAAGCTGCCGCGCATAGGGCCAACACAACCGTGAGCAGTTCAGGCCATACGAGCACGAGCAGGACTTGCGGGGCCACACTGTAGCAGCGTGGGAGGCCGAGCATTCCAATAACGGCAAAGTAAAGCAGCGGCGCAGGCATCAGCGTCAGTGCCGCGCCCAGCGTGTTGTAGGCGGGGGCGGCTTGCGGGTGCTGTTGCCCTCTTGCCTGCCAAACAGCTGACCCCGCCCTAATCCACAAGGCCAACAGAAAAAATTGCGCCAGTAGCATCGCAAGCATCAAAAAAGCATCTAGGAATGGTGCAGAGAGCATGGCTGTAAGCATGTTACGGGCTGCGGGCCAGGAATGGGACGCTGCGGCAAAGCAAAACTGTTATTTCCTACCCGCTACAATCCCCCCATGCAGTACGTCTCGACTCGCGGCCACCAACCTCTGGGCACCTTTACCGACGTGCTGCTCTCCGGCCTCGCGCCGGACGGTGGCCTCGCCATGCCCGAGCGCATCTCCACCTTCAGCGCCGCCGAGCTGGAGCGGCTGCGGGAGCTGCCTTACGTCGAGCTGGCCTATGAGGTGATGCACCCGTTCATCTCGGACATTCCTGAGGATGACCTGCGCGAGTTGTTGCGCCGCACCTACCGCGCCGAGGTATTTGGGAGCGAGGACATTACCCCGCTGACCGCGTTGGGCGATTCGGGCCTGTACCTGCTGGAACTGTCTAACGGTCCTTCGCTGGCCTTTAAAGACATGGCGATGCAGTTTCTGGGCCACGCCTTCGAGTACGTGCTGGAGCGCGAAGACCGCCGCGTAAACATCCTGGGCGCAACTTCGGGCGATACCGGCAGCGCCGCCGAGTACGCCATGCTGGGCAAAGAGCGGGTAAATGTGTTCATGCTCTCGCCGCAGGGCCGCATGAGCCGCTTTCAGCAGGCGCAGATGTATAGCTTAGACGAACCCAACATCTTCAATATCGCCGTAGCGGGCGTGTTCGACGACTGCCAGGATTTGGTCAAGGCGGTCAACGCCGACGCCGAATTCAAGGCCCGCTACGACATCGGGGCCGTGAACTCCATCAACTGGGGCCGCGTGCTGGCGCAAGCGGTGTATTACTTTAAAGGCTATTTCGCGCTGAACCTGCCCGCTGGCGCCGAGGCCGATTTCTGCGTGCCGAGCGGTAATTTCGGCAACGTGTTCGCGGGCTATCTGGCGCGGGAGATGGGCCTGCCAGTGGGGCGGCTGATTGTGGCAAGCAACGAGAACAGCGTGCTGCACGAGTTCTTCAGTGGCGGCGTGTACCACGTCTGGCCTGCCGAGCGGGTGGCTGTGACCAGCAGCCCCAGCATGGACATCGGCAAGGCCAGCAACTTCGAGCGGTTTCTGTACCTGATGGCCGATGCGGACGCGGGACAAGTCGGGACTTGGTGGGAGGAAGTCGCAGCGGGCCGCCCGGTAGACCTGCGCGAGTCGGCGCATTGGGCGGCGGTGCAGGCGAGCGGCTTTGCGGCTGGCCGTAGCTCCCACGCGGACCGCCTCGCCACCATTCGGCGGGTGGACACCGACTTTGGCCGCCTGATTGACCCCCACACCGCCGACGGGGTGCTGGTGGGCGAGTCGTTCAAGCGCCCCGGCGTGCCGATGGTCTGCCTGGAAACGGCCCTGCCTGCCAAGTTTGCTGAAACGGTGCGGGAAGCGGTGGGCCGCGAGCCGGCGCGCCCCGCCCGCTTTGCCGGGATAGAGGAGAGGCCCCGCCACTTCACCGAACTGCCCAACGACGCAGAGGCGCTCAAGGCGTTTATCGCTGAGAAGCTGGGGGAGTGGGCGCAGTAGGGGTAGACGCAGTAGAAGTGGACGCAGGAGAGAGTGGGTGCAGGAGAGGCGGAAGGTGGCGGAGGGGCAGCTCCAACCAGCCACTCACCCGCTTCCCGCCGCCCTGGCTGATTTGTGTTTGTTAGCTGCTGCACAGCGCTTATCAGCCATTTGTCTGGATATTCCGGACAAGGCTAGACAGCTTTTGCTGACCCGCCTATACTGCGCCAACTTGGCTGCATAGCTATACACAGGAAAGCCCATGACCGAGCCCCAGACCACCACCCAAGCCACAGCTCCGCGCTCCTTGCGCCTGGGGCTGGTGGGGTATGGGCGGATGGGCCGGATGGTTCATACGGTGGCGCAGGAGCGTGGGCACCGGGTGACCGCGGTGATTGACCCCCACGCGCCCGGCGCGACCGCCCCGGCGCTGACCCCCGAACTGGCCGGGCAGGTGGACGCCGTGATTGACTTCTCGGCTCCGGCCACGGCGCGGGACAACATCCTGTTCTACGGGCGCAGCGGCATCCCGGCCGTGGTCGGCACCACCGGCTGGTACGACCAGCTCTCAGCCATCCAGGCCGAATTGGCCGGGCAGCCCGCCGCCATCGTGTGGTCGGGCAACTTCTCTATTGGGGTGCGGCTGTTTACCCGGCTGGCCGCGCAGGCTGCCGCGCTGTTCGCTCCGTTCGCCGACTATGACGCCCTGCTGCACGAGTTCCACCACGCGGGCAAGGCCGATAGCCCCAGCGGGACAGCCCTGCAACTGGCCCAGGCAGTGCAGAGTGAATGGCCCCGCCAGCCGCAGCTGGAAACCGGCCGCCTGGACCGCCAGCGCCGCCCGCAGGAACTACACCTGTCCAGCACGCGGGGTGGGCACATTCCCGGCACCCACACCCTTATCTTCGATAGTCCTGCCGACACGGTCGAGCTGACCCACCGCGCCCGGACCCGTGAGGGCTTCGCGGCTGGCGCGGTGCAGGCCGCCGAATGGCTGGCCGGCGGCCGGCGGGGGCTGTTCACGCTGGACGAACTGCTCGACGATGTCTTTGCTGCCCAGATGGGAACAGGGGCCAGTCCGCAGCCCAAACACAAACCTTCTCCGGATACCGCCGCGCGAAAACGCTAGGGGGCTATCCGGAGAACTTCTGACTGTCCCTGCGTCACAGGGGCCACCCGGCGGGGACCTAGAGCCGCCGAACAGAGCTTCTTCAGCGGGCCCGCCGGGCCCCGGATAGCCCCCCGAACCCGTCTTTGCTGCCGGTTCGGCCGACTGGCTTTGTCCCGCCCGCTGCCTTTTCCTCCACTCCCTGATAGGAGCCCCACCATGACCACCGATTCCCTCACTCCCCTTGACCTCAGCGGGGTGTACACCGCACTAGTTACTCCCTTTACCCTGGACGGCTGGGTGGATGAAGCCGCCCTGGCCGACCTGATTGAGTACCAGATCGAGTCTGGCGTCAGCGGCCTGGTGCCCTGCGGCACCACCGGCGAAAGCCCCACCCTGACCCACGCCGAGCACGACCATGTGGTGGATTTCACCGTGCGCCAGGCGGCCGGGCGCGTGCCGGTGATCGCCGGCACCGGCTCCAACTCCACCGCCGAGGCGATTCAGCTGAGCCAGCACGCCGAAATGAGCGGTGTGGACGGCGTGCTGCTGATCAATCCCTACTACAACAAGCCCACCCAGAAGGGCCTGTACGAGCACTTCCGGGCCGTGGCGGAGGCGGTGAACATTCCGGTGGTGCTGTACAACATCGCCAGCCGCACCGCCGTGAACATAGAAACGCCCACGCTGGTGCGGCTGGCCCAGGACTGCCCCAACATCAAGGGTGTCAAGGAAGCCAGCGGCAACCTGCGCCAGATGGCGGACGTGATCGGCCAGCGCCTGCCCGGCTTTCAGGTCGTGAGCGGCGACGACAATATGGTGCTGGACCTGGTGGAAGCCGGCGGACACGGCGTCATCTCGGTGGCCAGCAACATCATCCCCGCGCAGATGGCCGAACTGGTCCGCCTGGCCCGCGCCGGACAGCTGGAGGAAGCCCGCACCCTGGAAGCTACCCTGGCGGACTTTTTCCGCGCCTGCTTCTGCGAGACCAACCCCATTCCCATCAAGACCGCCCTGGCCGAGTACGGCTGGTGCGAGGAAACCTTCCGCCTCCCCATGACCACCCTGGAAGACGAGGCGCACAGAGGGGAGATTCTGGCGGCGCTGTCCGGGCTGGACGTGCGCAGAGGTGCGAAAGGTCTGAAGGTCTAAAGAAGACCTGCGTGCAGACACCCTCGCTTTCCTCCCTTGCTTTTCCCCTCCGTTCCTGACCTCTCAAGGAGTATTCACATGGCCAAACTCAACCCCAACTACCGCAAGCTTTCCGCCGGCTACCTGTTTCCCGAAATCGCCCGCCGGGTACGTGAGTACAGTGCCCAGCATCCGGACCAGGCCATCTACCGCCTGGGCATCGGTAACACGACCGAGCCACTCACGCCCACCATCTTGCAGGGGCTGCACGGCCGCGTGACGGCGCTGGGCAACCGCGACACCTACAGCGGCTACGGCGACGAGCAGGGCGAACTGGAACTGCGTGAAGCGCTGGTCGCCTACTACGCGCAGCGCGGTGTGACACTAGACCCCAGCGAGATTTTCGTGAGCGACGGCGCCAAGGCCGACGCCGCCAACATCCAGAACCTGTTCGCGCAGGACAGCGTCATCGCCATTCAGAATCCCGCCTACCCGGTCTACGTGGACAGCAACGTGGTGGCCGGCCGCACCGGCGAATATGACGCCGCAGCCGGGGCCTACGCCGGGCTCAGGCTGCTGGAAGGGAACCCCGAGAACGGCTGGTTCGCTGCGCCGCCCACCTCTGACGGGCAGGGCGGGCCGCTGGACGTGGTGTACCTGTGCAGTCCCAACAACCCGACCGGGGCCGTGGCGACCCGTGAGCAGCTGCAGGCGTGGGTGGACTACGCCCGCCGGCACGGGGCCGTCATCATCTTCGACGCGGCCTATGCCGAGTTCATCGCGGACCCGGAGCTGCCGCGCTCCATCTACGAAATCGAGGGAGCCAGCGAATGCGCCATTGAGCTCACCTCGTTCAGCAAGTTCTCCGGCTTTACCGGCGTGCGCCTGGGCTGGGCTGTGGTGCCGCATGCCCTGCGGACCGAGGACAGCGAGCCCGGTGAGCTGAACCGGATGTGGAACCGCCGCCAGAGCACCTTTTTCAACGGCGCCAGCAACATCGCCCAGTCGGGCGGCGTGGCGGCGCTGAGCGAGGCAGGCCAGCGTGAGAGCCGCGCCCTGGTCGCCTACTACATGGAAAATGCCCGCATTATCCGTGCGGCGTTGCGTGAGCTGGGCCTGGAGGTGACCGGCGGCGACAATGCGCCTTACCTGTGGGTCAAGACGCCCAGTGGTCCAGACGGCCAGCCCCTGGGCAGCTGGGAATTTTTCGACCAGCTGCTCCATCAGGCCCAGGTGGTCGTGACCCCCGGCGCCGGGTTCGGCTCGGCCGGGGAAGGCTACGTGCGGTTTTCGGCCTTCGGGCACCGCGAGAACATCGCAGCGGCGGTGCAGAGCATCCGGGAAAAGCTGAACTTGCAGCGCTGAAGGCGCAGGACGGAGGGCAAGCAGCCTGCAGCGTTTGCCCCTTTGCTCTGCGCCCTGTGTCCCCCTTACCTTCTTCCATCACCTACTCAACCCAAAGGAACCCACCATGACCAAGACCCTGCCCACCACCGAAGCGCGCCTGACCGAGCTGGCGCACGAACTGCCCACGCCCTTTCACCTGTACGACGAGCGCGGCATGCGTGAAAACGCCCGTGCCTTTATGCAGGCTTTCGCCTGGGCGCCGGGCTTCCGCAACTACTACGCGGTCAAGGCCGCGCCTACGCCCGCGCTGCTGCAGATTTTGGCCGAAGAAGGCTTTGGCGCCGACTGCTCCTCGCTGCCCGAGCTGGAGCTGGCGCAGCGCTGCGGCATAACCGGCGAGAACATCATGTTCACCTCCAACGACACCCCCCCGGAGGAATTCCGCCGCGCCGCCGAGCTGGGAGCGGTCATCAACCTGGACGACATCACCCACATCGCCGCGCTGGAAGAGGCGCTGGGCGGCACGCTGCCGGAGCTGCTGTCGTTCCGCTACAACCCCGGCCCCGAGCGCACCGGCAACGCCATTATCGGCAACCCGGTGGAGGCCAAGTACGGCGTGACCTCCGAGCAGCTGCTGGACTGCTACCGCACCGCCCAGGACAAGGGAGTTGGGCGCTTCGCCCTGCACACGATGGTTGCCAGCAACGAGCTGGACGCCTCGTTCATCATCGAAACGGCGCGGATGCTGTTCACCCTGGCAGTGCGCCTCAAGGAAGAACTAGGCATTGAGCTGGAGTTCGTGAACCTGGGCGGCGGTATCGGCATTCCTTACCGCCCGGAGCAGCAGGCCATGAGCTATCAGGAGGTATCGGACGGCATCCGCGAGCTGTATGACAGCATCATCCGCCCCGCCGGCCTGGATGGCCTGAAACTCAGCTTCGAGTGCGGACGTGTGATGACCGGGCCTTACGGTGTGCTGGTGTCGCGGGTGCGCCACGTGACGCGCAAGTACAAGGATTACGTGGGCCTGGACGCCTGCATGGCGAACCTGATGCGCCCGGCCATGTACGGCAGCTACCACCACATCACCGTGCTGAATAAGGGCGAAGACGCGCCCCGGCAGACGGTGGACGTGACCGGCTCGCTGTGCGAGAACAACGACAAGTTCGCCATTGACCGCGAGTTGCCCGTCATGCAGCCGGGTGACGTGGTGGTCATTCACGACGCAGGTGCCCACGGCCACAGCATGGGCTTTAACTACAACGGCAAGCTCCGCAGCGCCGAATACCTGCTGCGGGCGGACGGCCGCGCCGAGATGATTCGCCGCGCCGAGACGATGGACGACCTGTTCGCCACCCTGAGCTGGTAGGGGAAGCCGGCGGCCAAGCGGTTGGCTGGGCAGCAGGACGCGCCCTAGCCGCGCCGCTTGGTCCGGTACATCTTATGGTCGGCCTGGGCCAGCAGGGCTTCATGGTTCCGTGGCCTGCGGCCAAGTGCGTAGCCGATAGACAGGCCTACGCGCAGGCGCTGCTGCTCCAGCTGCAGCGGTGTTTCACCTGCGGCTGCCAGATGCTGGAGCAGCGCCTCGGCCTGGGCCGGCTCCCGCATTCCGGGCACCACCACCACGAACTCGTCGCCGCCCCAGCGAAATACCTGCCCTGGCGGCGCCACGCTGGCCTGCAGCAGTCCGGCCACATGCTGCAGCATGCGGTCGCCCACCGCATGCCCGTGCGTATCGTTGATCTCCTTGAACCCGTCCAGGTCCAGCGAGAAGATGCCGTACGGTTCGGTGTCGCTCAGTCCGTAGCTGAACAGTTGGGCGAAAGCCCTACGGTTGGGCAGTCCGGTCAGGTTGTCGTGGTAAGCCAGGTACTCCAGGTTGGCGCGGCTTTGCCGCAGTTCGCGGGTCATGCGGGCGTTGTCGGCGGTGGTCAGCGCCTGGCGGACGGTGGCTGCGGTGACCACCGCCAGAGCCCCCCATAGCAGGACCTGGTCGCGCAGCGTCGTGGCCGGCAGGGCCAGGGCCAGCGTCAGGCAGGCCACCGGAACCGCCACATAAGGCAGGGCTATCAGCGCCAGGTCAAGCTTTCGCTGCAGCAAGTGGGAGGTGCGCTGCTTGCCGCGGTCCAGCTGCTGTAGGCCTGCCGCCTGCAGCGTGATCCCCAGAGTCCACAGCAGGTCCGGTGGCAGGCCCGGCCGGTACAGGTCGCCCTGCTGCAGGTAGATGATGTCCGCAATCACGAAGCTGATCAGGCCGCTGCTGAGCAGCAGGT
Organism: Deinococcus proteolyticus MRP; assembly: GCF_000190555.1. Classification (GTDB taxonomy): domain Bacteria; phylum Deinococcota; class Deinococci; order Deinococcales; family Deinococcaceae; genus Deinococcus; species Deinococcus proteolyticus. The sequence continues at coordinate 1,460,339 of NC_015161.1, read as the reverse complement.
TGGCGCGGTTCTGGCGCTCGACCTGAAGCAGCACCACGCTGAAGCCCAGAATCAGCAGGTCCAGCAGGACGTACACCAAGCTCAGCCGGCTGAGGGGGTTGTGCAGCTCGGTAATCAGGTGGCTGAGTCGCTGGTCCCAGAGCACCATGCTGACGGTGCCGGTAATAATGAGCCCGTCCAGGGTCCGTCCTATCCGCCGGCGGGTGGTCAGCTGCGCCGGCAGAAACAGCAGCAGGGCGGCCGACATCAGCAGGTAGTAGGCCAGATAGAACGCGTCGGCTACCGAAATGTCAGGGTAGTCCAGCTGCAGCAGGTCCAGCGAGATCAGGTAGGCGTCGCCGCCGAACTGACTGACGAAGGCCAGCAGAAACGCGGCGTACACAGGTTTGCCCCGGCGCTGCCATAATCTCAGGGCCAGCAAGCTGGCGGCCCCCATGATGCTCAGGGAAAGTCCGTTCAGCACCCATAGGTCGGCCATGGTCTGTGGGCCACGCAGCAGGGTCCACAAAACCTGTGTGAACAGCAGCCAAGCCAACACACGTAGAGAAGTGGGAAAGGGAGGTGGTCTATTCACCTTACTGTCCGGCAGCCTAACAGCGGCCCACCTCACAGCTTCTTACACAGGCAATTTGCGTCCAGGTGGAGGGTTGCGCCGGCAGCTCCATTGCTGCTTTACACGCATCGGGGCCTGTTCTCTATTCTCCGAAAAAGAACCCTGCCTTAATTTTTCACAGCTGGTCCGCCGAACAGAAGTGGTCTGGACACAGCACTCTGCATCTCCGCTGCGGCGTAGCGGCTGCCCTTTGTTTGTCCTTCCCCTGCCCTGCAGCGGCCGCGCGGCGCCTTACCGGCTGTTCCCGCTGCGCTGCTTGCCGCTGTACATGTCGTCGTCGGCCAGGCTCAGCAGGGTTTCATAGTTGCGGTTGCCCCGGCCCAGGGCGTATCCCACCGAGGTCCCCACGCTCAGCTGGTGGCCCCGGTAATTCATGGGAGTGCGGATATTCACCGCGATCAGGCGGGCCAGCGCGTCGGCGTCGGCGCTGCGCTGCACTCCGGGCACCACAATCACGAACTCGTCGCCGCCCCAGCGGAACACCCGCCCCGGCGCCGCCACGGTGCGTGCCAGCTGCTGCGCGGCGTGCTGCAGCATCCGGTCGCCTACGGCGTGGCCGAAGGTATCGTTGATCTGCTTGAAGCCATTCAGGTCCAGCGAGAAGACCACGTAGGGCTCGTTCGCCCCCAGGCTACCCTCGCAAAAGTGGACGAAGGATGCGCGGTTGGACAGCCCCGTCAGGACATCGTGATAGGCGAGATGTTCAAGTTCCTGGCGGCTGGCTTCCAGCTCGGTCTGCATCTGCCGGTTCACCTGAGCGATGTGGGCCTGGCGCAGCATCACCAGGCCGAACACCGCCACCGTGCCCACCGTGATGCCCAACTGGCGCTGCGAACCCTGGGCAGCCCCTGCCAGCAACACCGCGCAGCACACCAGCAAGGCGGCGTAGGGAAGGCGGCGCAGCGCGTACCGGACCGTTGGCGGCAGAGGAGTGGGGCGCAGAGACACTGGAGTATGCATCACCTGCTGTACACCCAGCGCCAGCAGGGTGAGCCCCCACACCCACAGAAGCGAAAGCCAGGGCTTGGCCGCGCCTGCGCCCACCACCATATAGAGGTCGGCCACTGCGAAACACAGCAGTCCGCCGATCATCGGCCACAGGATCCGGTCATAGACGCCGCGCAGCAGCAGCATGACCGTCAGGGCGTCCAGCAGAATCTGTGTCAATGAATAGGTGAGGGTCAGGCCAACTAGGAGGGGTTGGCCGCTGCTGCGGGTCACCAGGCCGTCCAGTCCCAGCACCCACACGCCCAGCCCGGCGATGGCTGCGATCATCAGGGTGTCGATCAGGGCCAGCGTACCCGGCCAGCGCTGCGTGCGGCGCATCCACTGCACGACCTGCAACTGCGCCGTGCTCATCAGCACGAAAAACAGTGTCCCCAGTGCGATGCTGTGCAGATACTGCGGGCTTCCGAATTCTCTGAGACCCAGGCCGATATTCAGCAGGTTGCCCAAGAAATGTACGCTCAGCGCCGCTGCCAGCAGGGCCGTGACCTTGGTGCGCCGCTGCCACCAGACCTGAACCGTCAGCAGCCAGGCGAAGGTGACGGTGGCGGTTAGCGCCCAGTGCACGGCTGTCCCGGGCTGGTCCAACAGACCAGGCATCCTCAGCGCCAGTGCGGTGTACAGCGCAGCGGTGAGGAGCAGCATGGCCGGCAGGGGTGCCGGCGGCGGAGAAGGCAAGCTGTTCATGTCTGAAAGAGGCGCCGGACAGACCCTGCGGCTGCGGCAACTACACTGGGCAGTATGACGCCTGCTTCCGGCTCCCACCATGAGATTTCGCCTGACGGCTATTTTCGAATTCGCCCGGCGCAGCTTCCCCCGGCGCTGCGTGAATACGGGGTGCCGCCCACCAAATCCGGCGTGCGGGGCTACCCTGGCGTGGACGACGCTCAGCTGCTGCTGTTCCAGACGATGCTCAAGCGCAAGGCACGCGGCCCCATTCTGGACCTGAGCGCCATGGGGGGGCTGCTGGCCTCGCTGCCGGGTGCCGAGCTGCGGCCCGTGGAAGGCTCGGCGGCGGCCATTGCGGCGCTGCGGGCCGACGGGCTGGAGCCGGTGGTGGCCGCTCCCGGCGACGACCTGAGCGCCCACTTTGCGGAGCCGGCGCGTACCGTGGCCTGTGTCCTGGCCGGCGACCGGGGCACTGCCTACGCCCAGGCGCAAATCAGCTGGGCGCATGCCCACACTCCCCCCGGCGGGAAGCTGTACCTGGCCGGCGACAAGGCCAAGGGCTTTGACCGCTACGTGCGGATGGCGTCCAAAGCCTACGGCACCGGCGAGACCATCGCCCGCGACGGCGGCATGCGGGTGGCCGTTCTGACCCGCCGCCCCGGCCCCACGCCGGAGCTGCCGGCCCCAGACGGCTACGAGGAGCACGGCGTCAAGGTGGTGGGGCTACCGGGCGTGTTCAGCGCGGCCAAAGCGGACAAGGCCACCGGCATCCTGCTGGATACGCTGGAAGCGCAGCCGGAACTGGACTGGGCCGGCAAAGCGGTATTGGACCTCGGCTGCGGCACCGGCCTGATTGGGGCCTGGGCCGCGCAGCGGGGCGCTGCCGTCACCCTGGTGGACGGCGACCTGCAGAGTGTGCGCAGCGCCCGGCTGACCCTGGCCGCCAACGGACTGAGCGGTGAGGCGATTCATTCCGATGTCGATGCAGACCTGGGTGAGCGCCGCTTCGACATGGTGCTGACCAACCCGCCCTTTCATGTGGGGCGCGGGGTGGTACTGGATGTGGCCCGCGAGTTCATCGCTGCTGCTCGCCGCCGCCTGAATCCCGGCGGCCGGCTGATTCTGGTTGCCAACGACTTTCTGCCCTACGAGGCCGAACTGGCTGCCCAGCTGGCCCCGGCCGAGCTGCTGGCCCATGAGCGGGGGTTCAAGGTGCTGGCGGCGCGGCGCCCGTAAGCCGGGCCACCTCTGGGGCGCCGGGAAATGGCGTCTCAGCAGACGCACTGCGTTCCAGGGCGTCACATTCTACCAGAACCTGGCGCCTGATGCCGTACAGTACGTGCTTTTTTCCCCTCCGCGTCGTGGCTTCGCCAGTCCTGCTCGCTCCAATTGCATTTCTGCCAATCAAACGGTGAAGCCGCAAATCTTAGGAAGGCTGCACACGGCAAACGACCGGGCGCCGATGCTAAAATGCACTGTTAAGCTGCTGCGCCTGCCTTTTGCCTCAGGGTCTTTTTCACGGCGCCAATGTGGCCCGTGTTTCCCCATCTCAGCGCGCCGGGCAGTGTTTTTCGCTTACTCTCTTTACCCTTACCGGAGGACCCATGGCTGAAACCAAGACTGCCAAGACCAAAAAGACTGCCGCCCCTGCCGAAGCTGCCGCCGAGAAACCGGCCCGTAAGCCTGCGGCCCGCAAGCCCGCAGCGCGCAAGCCTGCGGAAGCTGGCGCGGCCGAAAAGCCTGCGGCCAAAAAGGAAGCGGCCAAGAAGCCGGCCAGCAAGAAAGCCGCCAAGCCTGCTGCTGGTACCGTCGATGAGGGCGCCGCCGATAAGCCGGCCCGCAAGGCCGACGGCTCGGACCGCGCCTACTACGCGCACCCGGCCATTCAGGAGCTGCTCAAGGGCGCCAAGGCCACCGGCCTGGTGACCAGTGAGGAAGCGGCCGCCGCGCTGGCCACCGCGCTGGAAGCCCACGGCATGGACCCCGATTCCAGCGACGAGTTCGACGATCTGCAGCTGTATCTGGCGTCTAAGAATATCGAGCTGCAGGACGACGAGGACCCTGAAGAGGACGAGGCCGACACCGACAAGGACGACGACGAAGAGGGCGAGGAGGAGGAGCGGTACTACGACGACATGCCCCGCGCCGTGTCCAACGACCCGGTGCGCCAGTACCTGCACGAGATTGGCCGCGTGCCGCTGCTGACCCTGGAAGAGGAAATCGCGCTGGCCCGCCGTATCGAGGACGGCGAGTTTGCCCGCGTGGAGCTGGAAGAAAAGGGCGAGGAGCTGGACGACCGGGGCCGCCGCGCCCTGCAGCGCCGCATGGAAGACGGAGCCGCCGCCCGCCAGGGCCTGATTGAAGCCAACCTCCGCCTGGTGGTCAGCATCGCCAAGAAGTACACCGGACGCGGGCTGAATTTCCTCGACCTGATTCAGGAGGGCAACCAGGGCCTGATCCGCGCCGTGGAGAAGTTCGAGTACCGCCGCCGCTACAAGTTCAGCACCTACGCGACGTGGTGGATTCGTCAGGCGATTAACCGCGCCATTGCTGACCAGGCCCGCACCATCCGCATTCCGGTGCATATGGTGGAAACCATCAACAAGCTGACCCGCACGGCCCGCCAGCTGCAGCAGGAGCTGAGCCGCGAGGCGCTCCCCGAGGAGATTGCCGAAGCAATGGGACCGGGTTGGGACGCCAACAAGGTGGAGGAAGTGCAGAAGGTCAGCCAGGAGCCGGTGTCGCTGGAAACCCCGATTGGCGACGAGAAAGACAGCTTCTACGGCGACTTCATCCCCGACGACAACCTGGATAGCCCGGTAGACAACGCCGCCAAGACCCTGCTGAGCGAGGAGCTGGAAAAGGCCCTCGGCAAGCTGACCGAGCGTGAAGCGATGGTGCTGAAGTTCCGCAAAGGGCTGGTGGACGGGCGCGAACACACCCTGGAAGAGGTGGGCCAGCGCTTTAACGTGACCCGTGAGCGTATCCGCCAGATTGAGAACAAGGCGCTGCGCAAGCTGAAATACCACGAAAGCCGCACCCGCAAGCTGCGCGACTTCCTGGAATAAGCCCTATGCACAGAGAAAGCCTCACCGCCGGGTGGGGCTTTTGCCTTGGGTCCGGGCTGTTTTGGCATAGTGTCGTATGACCCTACCAGCCGACCCCCAGCAGCTTCTGACCTTTGCGGACAGCATCCTGGCCCAGCAGAGCTTTTCGGCCCTGATCGGTGCCCGCTTCACTGCCATCGGAGAGGGCAGGGCTACCTTGCAAGTCCCGCTGCGTGAAGACCTGCGCCAGCACCACGGCTTCGCGCATGGCGGCCTGCTCGCCAGCATGGCCGACATCACCCTGACGTTCGTGGGTGCGCTGCATCTGGGGCCGCAGGTGCTGACAAGTGAATTCAAAATCAACTTTATTCGCCCGGCGGTAGGCGAGACGTTGGTGGCCCGTGGCGAGCTCGTCGGCGGCACGGCCCGGCAGGCGGTGACCCGCTGCGACATCTACGCCGTGCGCCCCGGTGAGGACGGGCAGCCCGGTGAAAAGCTGGTCGCTACGGCGCAGGGCACCATCGTGCTGCCGGATACGGCCGCGCCGGGGCGGGCAGGCCAGCCCTGAATGCAGTAAGCCGGCCGGCTCCACAGGTGGGAACCGGCCGGCTGCAGCGAGTGGTGAATACCCCCGGCTCAGACTTACCGCCCTTAGATATAGCAGAACATACTCTGAGGCGCTGCAAGATCTGCCGCCGCTTATACTCGGGGCATGACAAAGTCCGCGCCGGCTGCTGCCGGGCCGACCAGGCACTGGCGCACAGTGGCGTTCGCTGCGCTGCCCCTGGTCCTGGCCGGCATGCTGCCCCTGCCGGCGCTGCTGGGATTGATGGCCGTGTTCGCCCTGACTGCCCGCGAAGAGCTGCTGCCCCTGCGGCCGCAGCTCAGCCTGCTGGTGCTGGCGGTCAACCTGCTGGTCACGCTCTGGCTGGCGGTTCAGGCGGGCGACCAGCGCTCTATGGTGGGTGCCTTCTTCGTGGGGTTGGTGCAGATGCTGGCAGCATGGCTGGCCGTACAGGCTGCCGAGCGGGCCGAGGACGCTCGCGGGCGGGGTTGGCTATGGTTGCTTCCCGCTTTTGTCCTGGCCCCGCATCCACTGGGGCTGCTGAGCCAGGGGGCGGCCGCGCTGCTGCGCCGGAGTGCTGACGACCGCGCCCTCCCCAGTCGCTGGCAGAGTCCGGAAGATGGGCAGGGTGCAGGATATGAGCAGCGTCCGGAGCACGTGCGGGCGCGCTGGCTCTGGCTGCCTGTTGCCGCTGTGCTGGCCTTGTTGGCTGGTCTGCTGCTGCCCCGCGCCTCGCTGTGGGAACAGGCGGTGGCCTACATGAGCGTGACCGAGCAGGTGACGGTGGTGGACAACTCGGCGCGCCCCGCTGCTCCGGAGGCCCCCACTTCAGGTGCGCCGGGTCAGGCCGAGCCGCCGGTCCCTCCGCTGGACAGTCCCGCGCCCGGTTTCAACCACAACCTCAGCCGCGCCGCACTGGGCTACCTGGACCTGATTTCGGTGGGGGTGATGCTGGCCTTTATCCTCTATGCCCTGACCCAGCTTCGCCGGCAACTGCGCCGCCCCGGCGCGCCTCCGAACTGGCGGCAGGTCTGGCCCCTGCTGGCGCTGCTGGCCCTGCCGCTCAGCCTACTGGCCGTGATTCTGGCCGCGCAGTTCCAGGCGCTGGACGTGACCGTGGTTGATGGACAGCACCCCCCAGCCCTGCTCCCGCCTGCAAACCCACTAGTGGCGGCGGCGCAGCGCGTGACCCAGGCCCTGGCCGGCACGCCGCTGGGCAACCCCAACCTCTACGACGTGCTGTTTCTGCTGCTGGGCAGCCTCTTTCTGTTGGCCCTGCTGGCCTGGGTCTGGCAGCTGCTGACCGCCCGCTCACGGCCCACCTTCGCCTATGAGGACACCCGTGAAGCCGGGCCGGTTGTGACCTCCGCACCTGCGCCCGACCTCGCTCCGCTGCACCGCGTCCGCGCTGCTTACGCCCGCACCGAAGCCCATCTCGCGGGGTTGGGGCTGACCCGTCAGGACTCTGAAACGCCCGCCGAGTATCTGCGCCGTGCTGCTTCGCGGTGGCCCAACCTCTCCGCGCCACTGGCCGCGCTGGGCCAGGCTTACGCGCCCGTGCGCTACGGCGGCGGGGTCAGTGACACTCAAGCTGACACAGCCGAGGCGGCAGCAGGCGCTATCGTGGGCCACACGACCCCCTAGTTCATTGCTGGCCTGCGTCCCGCCCCTGGCCCGCGCAGCGCCGTCACGAAAGGCAGCATCTCACCCATGACCGAGCCACAGTTCAGCAGTTCCGTGACCACTTCATCCAACGCCTCATCCACCGCGCAGGCCGTGATGGAGCGCGTACAAAGCAATGTGGCCCGTGTGCTGGTGGGCAAGGAAGACGTGACCCGCCTCGCGCTGGCCGGGATTCTGGCCGGCGGGCATATCCTCCTGGAAGACGCGCCCGGCACCGGCAAGACCATGTTGGCGCGCGCCCTGGCGGTCAGCCTCGGCCTGGACTTTGCCCGCGTGCAGTTCACGCCGGATTTGCTGCCCAGCGACGTGACCGGGGTGAGCATCTACCGCGAAGGCCGCTTCGAGTTCGTGCCCGGCCCCATTTTTACCGGCATCCTGCTGGCCGACGAAATCAACCGCGCCACCCCCAAAACCCAGTCGGCGCTGCTGGAGGCGATGGGGGAGGGGCAGGTGACCGAGTCGGGTGTCACCCATGCGCTCCAAAAGCCGTTCGTGGTGATCGCCACCCAGAACCCGGTGGAGCACGAGGGCACCTACGCCCTGCCCGAAGCGCAGCTGGACCGTTTCCTGCTCAAGCTGTCGGTGGGCTACCCCACGCTGCACGAAGAAGTGCAGCTGCTCTCGCGCCTGCAAACCGCCCACCCGATAGACACGCTCGCGGCGGTGGCCGGTCCCGCCGACCTGCTGGCCGCTCAGCGGGCCGTGCGTGAGGTGCGGGTCAGCCCCGACCTGCAGCATTATCTGGCGTCCATCGTCGGGGCCACCCGCAGCCATCCGCGCATTGCCCTGGGCGCCGGCCCCCGCGCCAGCCTGGGCATTCAGGCGGCGGCGCAGGCGCTGGCGTACCTGGCGGGCCGCGACTTCGTGACCCCCGACGATGTCAAGGCGGCGGCGCGTGGTGTGCTGCCTCACCGCCTGCTGCTGAACATCGAAGCGCGGATGGCCGACATCAGCGCGGCGTCGCTGGTAGAAGAGATTCTGGGCACGGTGCCGGTGCCGGTAGAGACGCCCGCAGCCATGGCTCAGGCCGCCGCCGAACCCACCCCGGCAGGCTGAGCGGGTGAGCGCTGGCCTTGTCAGTGCGTTTGCGTGGCTGCTGTTTCTGGCAGCGCTGGTCGCCCTTATCTGGTGGCTGTACCGCGAGCCGCCCCGCGTGCGCCTGACCCGCGACCTGCGGCCCGCCGGCATGGTGGGCCAGCCGCAGCCGCTGACCGTCACCGCCGAGATAGAGACGCGCCTGCCCACCCGCCTGGTGCTGGAAGACCCCCCGCCCCGCGCCGTGGTGCCGGGCCGCCCGGTGGTCTTCGGCGGGCTGTGGCAGGGCCGCCACACGGCCCACCTGGACCTGAGCTTGCAGCCCAACCGCCGGGGCGTGTACCGCTGGGAAGGGGCGGTGCTGCGCTGGGCCGATCCCCTCGGCCTGTTCTGGCGTGCGCTGCCGCTGGACGTGCCGGCGGGGCTGGAGGTCTACCCCCAGACGCACGGCGTCATCCTGCCGGAGCTGCTGCGGCCCTTGCTGTCCGAAGGGCAGCTGAGCCGAAGTTTGGGCCTCAGCGACCCCATCAGCCTGCGGGGGGCGCGGCCCTACGTGCCGGGCGACGCACCGGGGCAGATTCACTGGCGGCTCTCGGCCCGGTCGCTGTCGGTGGGCGGCGCAGGTGCCGTGCCGATGATCCGGGAAACGGAGCGCACGGCGGCCAGCTCGGTCACCATTTACCTGGATACGGGTGGAAACGCCACCTACCTGGAAAGCGCGGTGCGGCTGGCCGCCAGCCTGGCCGCGCAGGCTTGGGCCGACGGTCTGCCGGTGTCGCTGGCAACCGCGCACGGACAAACTCCGCCCGGCCGCGCCGCCGAAGCCCACCGCGCGATACTGCGGGCCCTGGCCGAGCTCGAACATGACCCGGCCCCACCCGCGCTGCGCCCACCCCGCCCCGGCACCAACCTGCTGGTGGTCACGCAGTTCGCACCGCCGGAGCTGGTGGCTCAGGCCCTGCGGGCGCGGGCCACGGCCAGCCGGGTCGCCATCATCGCCCTGCCTGAAGGCTTTTATCTGGAACCCGGCGAAAAACCGCGCAAGCAGTGGGCCGGCGCCCCCGATACGGTGCGGCAACTGGAAAAACAGGCCGGTGTGCTGGCCGAGCGCGGCGTGCTGGTGTTCGTGCTGCGCGGTAACCAGTCGGTACTGCGGCTGGGATGACGCGGCCCCTGCGAACGAATCGCTGTCACTTGGCCATTCATCTCCACGGACGGGAACGGCAACAAATACGCCCTGTAGGACCTGCGAAAAAGCAGAAATGGACCGAAAGCCGCAACTGTTCTGGATTTCAGGGAAGCGGGCGCAGTAGCTATCAGGAGAAGCGGGCCCAGGCCGCCGGTCACGGCTTTCCTAATCTGCACTCGGTCACTCGGATTTACGGGTTCCAGCTGATACAATGGACCCTGGCCAGATAGGAATGATTCCTAACAAATGGGGGCCGGGCGAATGTTTCGCGGCCCCGTGGCAAGACCTCAGGAGGCTTAAGTTATGACGCATCAACTCGAAATCCGCAACCTGCACGCGTCCGTCGGTGACCAGCCGATTCTCAAGGGCATCAACCTGACCATTCCCCGCGGCGAGCTGCACGCCGTGATGGGTCCCAACGGCAACGGCAAGAGCACCCTCGCCAAAGTGATTGTGGGCGACCCCGAGTACACCGTTACGGGGGGCGAAGTCCTGGTAGACGGCCAGAACATTCTGGAAATGGAACCCGACGAGCGTGCCCGCCTGGGCGTGTTCCTGGCCTTCCAGTACCCGGTGGAAATCCCCGGCGTCACCATCGCCAACTTCCTGCGCCTCGCCATGCAGGCCCGTAAGGAAGAAGGCGAGGAAGTCACCTTTACGGAGTTCTACGGCAAGCTGCAGAGCGCCCTGAAGACCCTGGAATGGGACGAAAGCATCGTGGAGCGCTACTTGAACGAAGGCATGTCCGGCGGCGAGAAGAAGCGCAACGAAATCCTGCAAATGCTGATGCTGGAACCCAACTACATCATCATGGACGAGACCGACTCGGGCCTGGACGTGGACGCCCTGCGTATTGTCTCGCACGGCGTCAACACCCTGCGCGGTCCCAACCTGGGCGGCCTGATCATCACCCACTACCAGCGCCTGCTGGACTACATCGTGCCCGACAAGGTTCACATCATCGTGGACGGCCGCGTGGTGGAAACCGGCGGCCCCGACCTGGCCAAAAAGCTCGATACCGAGGGTTACGACTGGGTCAAGGCCCTGGCCACTGCCTGATGGCGGTGTCTAAGGGCCGCAAGGTCTCAGAGTCTTAAGAACCTGAACTCGTTGGCCTGTGCCCTTAGACCCCTCGACCCTTAAATACTCCGGAGGAGTCAACAATGACCGTAAATCCCGAAGCAGCCAGCATCAACACCGAATATGAATACGGCTGGAGCAATCCCGAGCGCTACGCCATCAAGGCCCCCAAGGGCCTGAGCCGCGAAGTGGTCGAGATGATTTCCAAGGCCAAGGACGAGCCGCAGTGGATGCTGGACTTCCGGCTCAAGGCGCTGGATATTTTCCTCAGCAAGCCGATGCCCGAGTGGGGCGCCGACCTGTCGGGCCTGAACCTGGACGAAATCTACTACTACATCAAGCCCGAAGGCTTCAACGCCCGCTCGTGGGACGACGTGCCCGAAGACGTGAAAAACACCTTCGAGCGCCTGGGCATTCCCGAAGCCGAGCGTGCCGCGCTGGCCGGTGTGGGCGCCCAGTACGAATCCGAGATGGTGTACCACAACCTCAAAGAAGAGTGGGAAAAGCTGGGCGTGGTCTTCCTGAGCATTGAAGACGGCATGCGTGAGTACCCCGAGCTGTTCCGGGAATACTTCGCCACTGTGGTGCCCCCCGAAGACAACAAGTTCGCCGCTGTCAACTCGGCCGTGTGGTCGGGCGGGTCGTTCGTGTACGTGCCCAAGGGCGTGAAGGTGGATATTCCCCTCCAGACCTACTTCCGTATCAACGCGGAAAACAGCGGCCAGTTCGAGCGCACCCTGATCATCATCGAAGAGGGCGCCCAGGCCCACTACATCGAGGGCTGCACTGCGCCCGCCTACAGCTCCGACTCGTTCCATTCCGGCGTGATCGAGATCGTGGTGAAGGAGGGCGCCCGCTTCCGCTACTCCACCATCCAGAACTGGTCGCACAATGTGTACAACCTCGTCACCCAGCGCGCCGCCGTGTACGGCAATGGCGTGATGGAGTGGGTGGACGGCAACCTGGGCAGCAAGGTCACCATGAAGTACCCGGCCTGCTACCTGCTGGAAGAAGGCGCACGCGGCGAAGTGCTGAGCATCGCCATGGCGAGCCGTGGTCAGCACCAGGACGCCGGGGCCAAGATTGTCCACTTTGCGCCGCACACCAGCGGGAGCATCGTGTCCAAGTCCATTTCCAAGGACTCGGGCCGCAGCTCCTACCGGGGACTCGTCAAGATTTACGAAGGCGCACGCGGTTCCAAGACCAACGTGGAATGTGACGCCCTGCTGCTGGACGAGGAAGCCCGCACCGACACCTACCCCTACATCGAAATCGAGGAGAAGAACGCCTCGGTGGGCCACGAAGCCACGGTCAGCAAGATCAACGACGAGCAGATTCTGTATCTGCAGAGCCGCGGCCTGAGCGAGGACGAGGCGGCAGGCCTGATCGTGCGCGGGTTCATCGAGCCGATTGCCAAGGAACTGCCGCTGGAATACGCGGTGGAACTGAACCGCCTGATTGAGCTGGAAATGGAAGGCAGCGTGGGCTAACCGCCTCAGTGCGGCAGTGTGGCGGTCTCTCACCGGCTGGGAGGCTTGCCACACGGGCCGGGGCGGTAGCTGCGGAGCTGATCTGGGATCGAATGACTGACCAGGGTCCATTCAAGGTGTTTTTCCTGCTGTGCGTGCGAGTGGCGGGCGAATTCGGGGCAGTTCGCCGCCCCCGAATTCGGTTCCTTCAGGCCATTCCTGCCAGCCTGGGCCTGCCTTTGCTGGGACCGGGAAACAGGTAAAGGGGCAGGTCATCACGGTGGGGTACTCATTCGGACTGGTCAATATCCTGGCAGAGCAAAGGGGCCTGTCACTTTCTCAGGCCGTTGCGCCGTATGCACGTTTATGCGCCAGGCTTTACTGCACTGATTTGCGTCTATCTGTGGATAACCGTCTCTACCGTCTGAATCTGGTCACTCCATACCATTCCCATGTCCAGGAACGTCAGATTTCTGTTTCACAAGAGACCGCCCTGAATTTCAGCGAACTTCAAAGCACGTTCCATTCCCTCTTTGACCCTGAATTCGGCCGTGAAGGTGTAGAGGAAAAGTATGCCCCGGAAGGGACCGTCATTTACGGCCCCTCTGGAAATGGCCCCAAGAAGCTGGACGCCGCCACAGCCTATTTTCTCAATGCCGACTGGTACGACATCCCGCTAAGATTTCCACCCCCGTTGCGGGAGTGGTTCAGGGAGTACCGATGGGTCTTCCGGGCAGAGTACAACTCAGTGCGGTATGGAGAACGGCCCAAAAACAACAAAGCCACGACGGTCAATCTCGTCTTGCCAGACGGCGGACAAATGACGGGAGACCTGATGGATAAGGAGCAACCATGACCAAATTCACCGAAGCATTACAGCAGCAAGGCGGTCCCGAGTGGCTGCAGGCCAAGCGTCAGGAATCTCTGGCGCTGTTCGAATCCCTGGAAGTGCCCACCGAGCAGGTGGAAGCGTGGAAATACACCCGTGTAGAGGTGGATTTTGACAGCTTGCAGCCCCACCCCAAGCGGGACGCTGTGCAGGACAGCTCACAGCTGCCGCAGAGCGTGCAAAAGCGGCTGAACAGCACCGACGTGGGCGCCTTTTTGGTGTTTGACGGCCCTGATGTGGTGTACCGCACCGAACTGCCGCAGGAGCTGGCCGAGAAGGGGGTCATCTTTACCGACCTGCGCACGGCGGTGGAGCAGCACGCGGACAAGGTGCAGCAGTACCTGTACTCGGTGGTGCCTGCCGAAGTGCCGGATGACACCACCATCGCGGCGCCCGGCACCACCCCCAGCAAGTCGCCCGACCCCTCCGAAGGCAAGTTCTCGGCGCTCGCGGCGGCCCTGTGGACCAACGGTGCGTTCGTCTACGTGCCTAGAGGGGTAGAGGTAGAGTTGCCGCTCGGTTCCTTCCGGGTCATGAGTGAGGCGAACACCTACACTGCGACCCGCACGCTGGTCGTGGTGGAAGACAATGCCAGCGCTGTCTTTATCGACGAGCAAGACAGCGAAGCGCTGGACAATGCTTACGCGATCGGCGCCGTGGAGCTGGTGGTCAAGCCGGGTGCCCGCCTGCGCTACGTCTCTATCCAGAACTGGGGTAAGGGCGTGACCCATATCCAGCGCCAGCGCGGCGACGTGGACAAGGACGGCAAGCTCAACAGCCTGGTCGTCACGATGGGCGGCACCCTCAGCCGCACCGAAATGCAGAGCTATGTGCGGGGCAGCGGTGCCGAGAGCGAGATGCTGGCGCTGTACTTTGCCGATGAGGACCAGCACTTCGACCATTACACCCTGCAGCACCACGCCGCCCCCAACGCCTACTCCGACCTGCTGTACAAGGGTGTGGGTGCGGACCAGAGCGTGGGCGTGTTCAGCGGCATGATCAAGGTGGACCTGGGCGCCCAGAAGACCGACGCCTACCAGAAGCACCGGACCCTGATGCTGTCCAGCGAAGCCCGCAACTTCAGCGTGCCGCAGCTGGAAATCAACGCCAACGACGTGAAGTGCTCGCACGGCTCCACCACCGGCCCGGTGGGCGAAGAGGAAATGTTCTACCTGCGCTCGCGCGGCATCAGCAAGGAAACCGCCGAGAAGATGCTGGTGACGGCGTTCCTGGAAGACGTGCTGGGCCGCGTGCCGCTGAGGAGCGTGACCGATTACATCGAAGGCATCATTGCCGAGAAGGTCGGCGCGGTCTAAGCCTCCGTCTCTTTCTCTGAGCGGTCAGTTTCCCCGGAGGCTGGCCGCTTTTTTTACCTGGTATGCAGTTGCCGCAGCTTAGGGGAGGGCGCAAGTGGGGCAGACCCGCTCACATGCCACTTCACGGCTTGATGACTCCTGCCCGCTCTGCTTCCCGGAGCAGTTGCTCTGCTGCCTGCCAGAGCTGCGGGAACTCGGCCAGTGCGCTGCGCTTAAGCTCCAGCACGCGCTGTACGGTCAGTTCAGGGAATGTCTCAGTGCAGCCCAAACCACCCGCGCCGTCCGCAGTCTGGCCCCAGGTCAGCAGCATGGGCTGTAAGGCGTCCAATGCCCTGGCAAAGCGGGCCTCAGGAGTGTGCCGTGCCTCGAACTCTTGCCATAAAGCCGTGAACTCGGCAGCCTGAGCTTCAGGAAGCAGCGCGAACAACTGCGCAGCAGCCTGGGCTTCGGCTGCATGCTGCTGGTTGAGTGCCTTCGCTGCGGCGTCAAAGTGAAGGTCGCCCGCCCCAATCTCGACCAGATCATGCACCAGCAGCAAGCGCATCACCTGTTCCATATCGGTCCCTGCAGGCGCGTACTCGGCCAGGGTCAGGGCCATCAGCGCCAGGTGCCAGGAATGTTCGGCGCTGTTCTCGAAGCGGCTGCCGTCATGCAGGCGGGTGGTGCGCTGCACGGCCTTGAGGCGGTCACAGGTCAGCAGGAAATCCAGTTGGGCCGCCAGTCTAGGGTCAGGCATGGCCGAGTGTACAGCGCCGCCGCGCCTTCCCCTGACGGTGACTGCTGGCGCTTACTGCCTGGCGGTTACAGCTCCACCTCGCCGTCTTCTTCGCCCCACCACTGAATCCGCCGGGCGTCCACGGCCAGCATCACCAGGCCTTCGGTGTCTAGGCCCTCCTTGAACCACTGCCGCAGTTCCTCGTGCCAGTGGTCTTTCATCACGCGCCGGTCGGTCAGTACGCGGGCCTCGCCCTGCACAGCCACGAACAGAAAGCCTTTGTCGGCCTTGAAGTTCAGCTGCACGTGTTTGTTCTTCTCGATATCGCGGGCCATTCGTGAGTCGGCCCAGGTAAAAAAGTAGCTGGTGCCGTCGTATTCCACCTCGCCGTTGTTGCTCATGGGGCGGCTGGCCAGGCGGCCATAGTCGCTGACGGTGGTCAGCATGCACAGGTCTAGGCCGCGCATCCGGGCGGCGATATCTTTCAGGGTTTTGGAAGCCATGCTTCAGCCTAAGCAAGCGCTGGAGCTGACCCGTGAGCCTGCCTTTATCTTCGCTGCCCCTTACAGCTCTGCGTGGATGGTCTGGGCCAGCGCCGCGATTCCCCGGTCAATGTCCTGTGGACTGGCCGTGCTGAAGCACAGGCGCATGGTGTTGTGCCCGCCGCCCAGGGCATGAAAGCACTCGCCAATCATGTAGGCGACCTGGCGCTCTACGGCACGGGGCAGCATGGCCGTGGTGTTCACATGCTCCGGCAGCGTCAGCCACAGGAACATGCCCCCCTGCGGCGTGGTGTAGGACACGCCAGCAGGCAACTCGCGTTCGAGCGCGGCCAGCATGTGGCCGGCGCGGTCCGCATAAGAGTGGCGCAGTTTGTCGACCTGCTGCGGCAACAGCGGGAGCAGCTCGGTCACGATCATCTGGTTCAGGGTGGGCGTGTGCATGTCGGCGCCCTGCTTGGCCAGTACCAGCCGCTCGGTGATGGGCCGGGCGGCCATGACCCAGGCGTCGCGCAGGCCTGGAGCCAGCGTCTTGGAAAAGCTGGAGCAGTACACCACATGGCTGCGGTCGGGGTCGCCGCCGGTGCGCCGCAGCATCAGCTCGGCCAGGCTGGGCAGGTGCTCCCCGCTGAAGCGCAGCTGGCCGTAGGGGTCGTCCTCCACCACGAACACGCCGTACTGCGCGGTCAGGTCCAGCAGCCGTTCCCGCCGCTCCAGGCTGAGGGTGCGGCCGGTGGGGTTCTGAAAGTTGGGGATGGTGTAGATGAATTTGGGTGTACGGCCCTCGCGTGCCAGGTCCGCCAGCAGGGCTTCCAGCGCGTCCATCTCTATCCCATGGTCATCGGTAGGCACGGCAGCGAAGTGGGGCCGGTACGGCACGAAGGACTGAACCGCGCCCATGTAGGTCGGAGTTTCTACCAGCACCGTATCGCCGGGGTCGATGAAAATCTTGCCCACCAGGTCCAGCGACTGCTGCCCGCCGGTCATGATTTGGATATGTTCCGGGGTGACGCCCGCCGCGCCGGGGCAGGTGTGCTCTGCCAGCCACTCGCGCAGCGGCAGGAAGCCTTCGGTGGTGCCGTACTGCACCGCCCGCCAACCGTGCTTCTCCAGGGCCTGGGCGCTGGCCTGCGCGATACGGTCCATCGGGAACAGTTCGGGGGCAGGCAGGCCGCCGCCAAAGTTCACCATGCCCGGCACCTGAGCCATCCGCAGCATGTCGCGCAGCGCACTGCCATTCACAGCTTTGATACCGGCACTGAATGCACTTCCGAACGCCGGCGCGGCTGCTCCCACGTCCTGTTGAAAGGAAAGCTGGCTCCACTTGGTCGTTCCTGGCGCTCCGTGCATGACCCTACGGTAACCCAATCGGCAATAAAAAATCAAAAATGCCGCTCCGATTTCTGGATTCCAGAATATCTGCAAAATTTAAGCAATAAAATTTCAATCGTTTAGACAGGATAAAGGCGAATGCTGACCGTTCTGAGGGGGCACTGGCTTCCGTAGCCTGTAACGGCGGCAAATGGGCAATATTCTTGTAGGGCTGGCACAGGCCAATTCCGGTGACACAACGAGGGACAGTGCTGCCAGGACGGCATTTTTTCTGCCTGGGCGCTCTTGCGTTACTGTTCGGGTAACGGTAGGTCAGGCATCTTCTGCAGGCGGCGGATAGAAGGCGAAGAAGACACTGGCAGGCATCCTCCACCCGGCTGCTTGCCAGTGTCTTCTTGATGTTCCTGCTTATCCGGCTTTCGGGCCCGGCTTTTAGGCTCAGAGTTCTTCGAACTCGAAGCGGTCGAACTGGCCGCCGCGCAGCACGCTCTGGGTCTGCTCGCCCAGGTAGGTCTTGCCGGTGATGGCTTCCAGGGCGCCCCAGATGGCACCCATGGTAAAGGTGCAGCTCCGGTCGCTGCCCATCTCCTCACCGGCCGAGCACACCGTGTCGGTGGTGTCCACGGTGATTTTGCCGTTCTCCTCGCGCACGCCGTGCACCGCGGCCAGGCGGGTGCCCTCCTGGCCCAGCGCTGCGTTGAGCTTGGCAGCCAGTTCGTCGCCGTGCAGGCCCGTGCCGGCCAGACCCAGGTCGCGGGCCAGGTTGCCGCCGCGCACTTTGCCGGCGCGGGTGAACACCACGCTGGCCCCGTCTTTGCCCAGGGTGTCTTCCACGCCGGTAATCACGGCCTTGAAGCACACCACACTGCTGAATTCGCCCAGTTCGTCTCGTTGGTAGGTCATGTTCGTCTCCTTGAAGGGGGTATGTCGTGAGGGGGAGTAATGGATAAAAGTGGCGAAGGAATGGCCTGCCCACTGCACAGATTCGGAAGGTAGGCAGTTTCGGAAAGCGGGCAGGCCCGTAAGGGCGTGTAAGGGCGTCAGAGAACGCTGGTCACGCGGGAAGCGGCGTCACGGGCTTCCATGTTCAGCAGGCCGATGTTCATGCCGCTGGGGGCCACCACAGCCAGCACGCCTTTGCGTCCTGCGGCGTAGATGTAGACCTGGCCGTCCAGACCCGCCACGCTCATTTCGCTGAGGTCGCCGGTGCCCAGGGTGTCGTTGATGCGCTTGCCCAGACCCAGGGCGGTCGCCGCCATGGCGGCGACGCGGTTGCCGTCGGTGTTGTCGGTAAAGAGTTGGGCGATGGGGAGGCCGTCCACGGTGGCGATCATGGCGCCGCGCAGGTCGGGAATGGCGCTCCGCAGGTCGGAGATGATGGCTTGCAGCTGTTCCTGTTTACTTCCGGTCATGGTGGGCTCCTTTGGGGCCTGGTGGGGCCGCGGGTGAGACAGGAGAGGCGTCCGCTCTCCCTTTGACAGAGCACAGTAAACGTCGCAGAATATTTCAGGATTATGACATTGTAATGTTTTTCTCTGCGTTCTGGACGAAGAAAAACCCGGCACAAGGGTGGCCGGGCCCGTGAACTCGTGAACTGCGCCTGGTCTACAGCTGCTAGGCGCCGCGTGGACGGCTCAGCACTTCCAGGTCGCCGAGAATGGCTGCCGCCGCTTTTTCTCCACTTTCCAGCGCCCCCTGAATTCCGCTGAGGCTGGTGACTTCCGACGCCAGAAACACGTTCGGCAGCGCCGTGCTGTGGCCGGGCAGGCTGGCCGCGTAGCCGGCTGGCTGGGGGTACTGCACGTGTGGAATCCGGTCCACCGCCAGCAGGTCCAGCGTGTCTGCGGCGTCGCCGTACCACTCGCGCAGTTCGGCCAGCGCCAGGTCGGCAAGTGCGGCGTCGTCCCCTTCTGGAATCCCCCACAGCGAGGCAATCAGCAGGCCACGTTCGCCCGGCACTCGGCCAGGGAAGACCTGGTCCAGCCACAGCACCTGGTTCAGCCAGCCGGTGGGGCGGGCATTGAGCTGCAGCCGGGGCTGCGGTTCCAGCGCCTGCGGGGCACGGAAGTGCAGATAGGTGCTGCTCAGGCTGCCGCGTTCCACCGGCCGGGGGTCGCCCGGCTGTTCGCCGAGCAGGCGGGCGGCAGTGGGCGGGTCGGTGGCGACGATAACCTGCTTTGCCTGCAGCTCGCCGGCCGTGGTGTGCAGGGTCACGCCCTGGCCGCTGCTGCTCAGGCCCTGAACCCGCACGCTCCGCTGCACGTCCAGCTCGGCCGCCAGCTGCCGGGGCAGTTCGCTCATGCCCCGGCGCGGAATGGCCACGTCGCCGGTAATCAGCAGCCGCATGTAGTAGCGAAACAGGTTGGCACTGGTCTTCAACTCGCGGTCAATGACCAAACCGCCGAAAAAGGGCGTGAAGAACCGCTCCAGCGACCGCTCGGAAAAACCGCGCTCCAGCAGGAATTCGCGGGTGCTGGTGTCGGGGCCGTTCAGCAGCGCATGGGCTGGGCCAGCCAGCAGCTCGGCCGCTAACCGGGCAGCGTGGAGGCGGTCGGCCGCAGTCAGTGCGCCGGCTGTGAGGTCGCCGGGCAGGGCTCCCGGGTCGCGCCGGGGGTCGCCCATCACTTCGGCCAGCCCCGCGGCCTGGCGCAGCACAGCCGACGGTTTCAGAACGACCAGGTCCAGCGCGCTGTAGTCGAATTGCCGGCGGGCCGCCGGATAATCGGTGAACATGCCCAGGAACCCGGCGTCGATGGTGTAGCCTTCCACTTCCCGGCTCCAGACCCGGCCACCGAGGTGTTCGCTGGCTTCCAACACCCGCACCTGCCGCCCGGCCCGCTGCAGGGTGCGTGCGGCACACAGGCCCGCCAGCCCAGCCCCCACCACGACAATCTCGGCCGTGTGGGCGGTCCCAGCGCCAATATCAGAAGTTCTAGAAGTCATGGCGCTCAGGCTAGAGCATCTGCCCTGCCTCAGACCGGGTCATCCTTCCAGTCGGGCACTTGCTGGGTACAGTCACCTGCCCGGTTGGGGTAGGGCCGCCGGCCCTTTGCGGTTGGGGGAGAGGGAAATGCGGGCGTGTTCATCCCCCAAGCTGAGGAGAGCCAGCAAAAACCGGACCTCCCACGCGGGGAAGTCCGGCGTCTAAGCAGGGCTGAAGCCCAGGCTCAAGCTCAGCTCAGTTGTTTTCCTGGCCGCTCTCGGAGCGGATTTCCTCGGCCTTGTGGTTGTCCTTGTCCAGGTTGCGGCCTTCGGTGCCTTCCTTGGGCAGGTCTTCGCCGGCTTCCTCGTCTTCCTGGCCCATCGCGGCGGCTTCGGCGCCAGCAGCGGAGGCAGCTTCGGCTTCGGCGGCCAGTTCCTCTTCGGTCAGGCGGGGAGGCAGGATGCTGATGACGTTAATTTCGGGGTCCATCGCCAGTTCCACGCCTTCGGGCAGTTGCAGCTGGCCGGCAGCGATGTGGTCGCCGATGTTCAGGCCGCTGAGGTCGGCCACGATTTCCTGCGGGATGCGGCGGGGGCCGGGGGCCAGCACGGTCACGTTGTGGTGAACGATATCCACCAGGCCGCCTTCGATTTCGCCCTGGGACTTGCCGGTGGTGTGCAGAGGCACGCTGGCTTCGATGGCCTGACCGTAGGTCACCATGTAGAAGTCCACGTGAATCGGCTCACGGCGGCGCTTGTCCATCTGCACGGTCTTGACCAGCGCGGGGAAAGCCTCGGCGCCGTCAATGCTGATGTCGAACAGGCCGCTGATCCCCTGCTCACGGAAAATCTTGTCGAAGACCTTGCGCTCAATGGCGAAGGAAACGTTCTTTTCCTTGTTGTAGGCGACGGCAGGAATCATGCCCTGTTCCAGCTTGTCGCCGCTCTTGCGGGCTTTTGCGTTAATATCCATAGTTTCCTCCAAAGGACCGTGCCTGTCCGTGCTGCTGCGCCGTTGCCGGCGGCGGCGTGCAGGGAGCCAGGGCCACTCTTTGGGAGGGCGGCGCTCTTGGCCCACTGCTCGGAACTTCCTGACCTGCTTACAGGTCCAGGCAACCGCAGCAGTATAGCACCTGGGCTGCGCTAGGGGGCCGCCGTGTGGCATAGTGTGGCCGATATGATTAGCGTAAGTGACCTGCGAAACGGAACCAAAGTGGAGATGGACGGCGGCCTGTGGGAATGCCTGGACTTCCAGCACCAGAAGATCGGCCGCGGCGGCGCCAAAGTGGTGGCCAAATTCCGCAACCTGGAAACCGGCTCCATCGTGGACCGCACCTTCAACAGCGGCGAAAAGCTGCAGGACATCTTCATCGAAGGTAAGACCATGCAGTACCTGTACCCCGACGGCTCTGACTTCGTATTCATGGACATGGAAACCTTTGACCAGGTGCACCTGACCGGCGTGCTGGTGGGCGACGCGGCCAAGTTCATGAAAGAGAACATGGAAGTCGAAGTGCAGATGTACGGCGACAAGCCCCTGAAAATCATCCTGCCCAACCAGGTCATCCTGAAAATCACCCAGACCGACCCCGGCGTGCGCGGCGACACCGTGTCGGGCGGCACCAAGCCCGCCACCCTGGAAACCGGCGCCGTGGTGCAGGTGCCCCTGTTCGTGGAGCAGGACACCGACATCAAGGTGGATACCCGCAGCGGCGAATACCTCAGCCGCGCCTGAGCTGCCCTCACTTTCCCTCTGAACGCCTCTTTCCCCGTCCGGGATAGGGGCGTTCTCGTCTGTCTTGCGGGCGGCTGCGCCGGAGCCGTTCATCCTGGACGCTGTTCCGGCTGCGCCCCTCTTGGCAGGTTCGGCGAGTAATGTGTCATCATCGGGAAAGTCCCAGACTGACAATCCAACCCCTGACCAGGAGGAGAGAACCATGAATCCAGACGACCTCAAGAAGATTCTTGACGCCCTCAGCTACGCCGACGTGCGTGAATTCAGCCTGAAGACCGGCAGCTTCGATATGGAGCTGCGCCGTGGCCCGCTGGCCTCTGGTGGCAGCAGCCTGCCGATGTCGGGTGCGGCCAGCCATGCGGCCCCCGCTAGCGCACCTATGGCCGCCCCCGCGCCTGCCTCCGCCCCGGTACCAGCGGCTCCTGCCGAAGCCTCTGCAGCTTCAGAGGTGGCCCCCGTTCCCGCTGCTGCATCCCCAGCTGAAGCGACTGCGCCTGCAGCAGCTCCTGCCAGCGCAGGCACGCCCGTCAAGGCTCCCATCGTGGGTACCTTCTACGCCGCGAGCAGCCCCGACGCCGCGCCCTACGTGAAAGTGGGCGACCGGGTGGAAGAAGGCCAGGTGCTGTGCATCATCGAAGCCATGAAGCTGATGAACGAGATTGAGGCCGAAAGCAGCGGCGTGGTGCGCGAGATTTTGGTGAGCAACGGCGAGCCGGTGGAATTCGGACAGACGCTGTTCATCATCGAGTAAAAGGTCTAAGGGTCAAAAGGTCGAAAGGGCTAAGGGTAAAGGCTTTTAGACCCTTAGACGCTTAGACCCTTTGACTTTTTTGCTGGAGGCAAAACATGTTCAAGAAAATCCTGATTGCCAACCGGGGCGAGATTGCCCTGCGGATTATCCGGACCGCCCGCGAAATGGGCATCAAGACGGTGGTGGTGTATTCCACGGCAGACGAAAAGAGCCTGCCCGTGCTGCTGGCCGACGAGTCGGTCTGCGTGGGGCCGCCTGCCAGCACCGATTCGTACCTGAAAGTGCAAAACGTGATTTCGGCGGCGCTGATGACCGGCGCGGAAGCCATTCACCCCGGCTACGGTTTTCTGGCCGAGAACCCCGACTTTGCCGAGATGTGCCGCGACCACGGCCTGGTCTTTATCGGCCCGACGCCCGAAAGCATGCGCGAACTCGGCAGCAAGGCGGGTGGGCGCGAGATTGCAGCGGCTTCCCGCGTGCCGACGGTGCCTGGAACCGGCGTGCTGGAAGACACCGAAGCGGCGCTTACGGCGGCCCGTGAAATCGGCTACCCCGTGCTGCTCAAAGCTTCGGCGGGTGGTGGCGGACGCGGCCAAAAGGTGATTCGCTCGGACGAAGAGATGCAAAAAGGCTTCTCGCAGGCGCAGGAAGAAGCGCGGCTGTACTTTGGTGACCCGGCCATCATCATGGAGAAGTTTTTGGAAGAATTCCGCCATGTGGAAGTGCAGGTCATGGGCGACGGTCAGGGTCATGTCATCCACATTGGCGAGCGTGACTGCTCCATTCAGCGGCGCAACCAGAAGCTGATTGAAGAAGCGCCTTCCACGCTGCCCGACGACCTGCGCCAAGAAATTCTGGCCGCTGGTGTGCGTCTGGCAAAGCATGTGAACTATGCGGGCGCGGGCACGCTGGAATTCATCGTGGACCGTGACGGCAACTACTACTTCATGGAGATGAATACCCGCATTCAGGTGGAGCACTGCGTGTCCGAGATGATTTCGGGCCTCGACTTTGTGCGGTTGCAGATTCAGATTGCGGCGGGCGAGGGCCTGCACCTTCAGCAAGAAGACGTGAAGCTGCAAGGCCATGCCATCGAGTGCCGCATCAACGCCGAAGACCCCGACAAGGATTTCCGCCCCGCTGCAGGCAAAATCGAGGACGTTCACTTTGCGGGCGGCCCCAAGACCCGCGTGGACAGCCATGTGTACAGCGGCTACTCGATTCCCCCGCACTACGACAGCCTGATTGGCAAACTGATTGTGCATGACGACAGCCGCGAGCAGGCGATTGCCCGCATGAAGCGTGCCCTCGGTGAAACCGTGATTCAGGGGCCGAAGACGACCATTCCCCTGTACGTGAAAATCATGGACAATCCCTTTTATCAGCAGGGCGCGGTGCTGACCAACTTCCTCAAGACGCGCATGGAGATGTGAAGGGTTGATGGTTGATGGTTTCGCCCTTGCGGGCTGATGGATGTTCGGAAGTGTAGAAACTTGAGAACCAGAAAACCACTCCCTGTCCGTTTCCCTTAACCCATTGTCGTTAGGCTAGGCCGCAGATGCTCCCGCTCAGGCTGGGGCGTTGGCGGCCTTATTTGATGTGGGGAGGTGCGGGTATGAACAAGCGGGTGTTGGGTGTGCTGGCGCTGACCTTGACGGGCTGTCAGCCACAAGTCTCGCAGGAAGTACAGACCCAAACGCTGCGGCTGGGCGAGTTGCAGATTCGGCTGGATGCGCCGCTGTGGGTGAGTCCGCAGGATTTTTACCCGTTGGGGGTGACTTACACCAATCTGGGCAGTGAGCCGCTCAATATAGGCGACCCCTTCGGCTGCAGGCTTATCTGGCGCGTGGTAGACGTGAAAACGGGCAAGGTGCCAGAACCAGAGCGGCAGACGAATTATGCCTGCACCACCGAAGCTCGTGCGCCCACCATACTTGGCGCTGGCGAAAGCCTTAGCGGGAGGCTGAGCGGAATTATTGACCGCTTTCCGAAGGGTGAGTACCGTTTGGGGGCAGAAACTTGGCAAGCCGTGGCGGGCAAGGATTGGCGGAAACTTAGCCCCAAACCGCAGGAAGTGCGCTTTGAAATCCGCTAACTGGCTTGGGCATTTGCTGAAAGTCCTCGGCCTGAGCGTGCTGACGCTCGTCGCCTATGTCGCCTTTTTTCTCTACGCTGCCGGGACTTTCTGGGGAAACTCGCAAGTGACCGTAACCTCGGAGCAGAGGGACGGCCTCAGCGTGAGCCTGACGCATCCTACAGTGGTGAAGGGGCGGGGCAATGCCATGACCATGACGGTGTTTAATCACACGTCCGAGCCTGTGACAGTTGCGGAGCCTTTTAACTGCTTCTTGGTCGAAAATCAGCCCAGCTTCGTTGATTCGCGTGGACAAGTGCAGCGAACGGCAGGCGACATGGCGTGCACGATGATAGCCCTTGCGCCCATCACCATTCCTGCGGGTGGCTCGGAGTCGGGGGAGGTGTGGCTGTCTACGGAAGGCTTGCCCGCCGACTCCTACAAAGTGACTTACAATATTCTTCTACGCCGCATTGTCGGTAAAGAGCTGACGGATAACACTTCCTACCAACAGATTGCCCTGAACGTCATGACTCAGGTGCGCGTTGTCCCGTGGTGGTGGCTGTTCTAATCCCCGCAGCCTAGTCGCCGCTGCGCTTCTTCCAGCGTGAAGGTGTACGGTTTCACAGCAGGGTGACTATTGCTCGGCTGATAGGTCACGCTCTCGCCCGTCCACTCGGCCCCGCCGTCCCAATCCGCGCCAGGCCAGTAGTCGCGCTCTAGCCTGCGCTCTGGCTGGGACACGCAGCGCAGCACCAGCCAACGCTCGGCGGTTGCGCCCTGCACGCTCATGCCACCTATGCCCGCCAGTTCGTAACCTTGCCAGGCAGTGGCTTCGGCGGGTGCGGGCCAGACCTGCTGGGTTTGCTGCTCAGCGGGAGCGCAGGCGGTGAGCAACAGCAGGGGCCAAAGGCAGCGTTTTTGAAGGGTGACTATTCGCATTTCAGTCGTTTGGCTTCATCCAGGGTGAAAGTCTCAGGGTCACTTTTGGGGATGTGCTTTTTGGGGAAATAAGTCACCCCGTCTTGCTTCCACTCCACCCGTCCGTCCCATTCCGGTCCAGGCCAGTAGTCGCGCTCCAGCCGCCGCTTGGGGTTGTCACGGCAGCGCAGGGTCAGCAGATAGCCGTCTACCCTGGCGTTACTGAAAGCACCGCTCCAAACATCCATCCCCACCACTTCATATCCCGCCCAAGCTGGGGCAGAGGCAGGCGCGGGCCAGACCTGACTCACACTCGGCTGCTGGCTGCCGTACCCGAACCCGTAAGCCAGGGGCAAGGTCAGACCGCCGAATATCAGCGGCACAGCGACAGCCAGCATGATGGGGAGCGGCAGCGGGAGACGCACCATCACAGGATAGCCCCCCAACAATGCAGCGCCGCTACAATGCCACCCATGACCCGCCGCCAGTTTCGCGCCGTTGCCGTGCAGCCTCAGTGGTCGGTGAGCGACTTCGCCACACCTGCCGCCTTTCAGCGCTGGTTGGGTGGGCAGTTGCGGCAAGCAGAGCCGAAGCTGGCGCGAGACAAACCCAATCTGGTCGTGCTGACCGAGCTGAATGGCCTGCCCTTGCTGCTGCTGGGCGGGGTACGGGTGCAGACCTTTGCAGGCGCGGCACGGGAGCTGGTGCTGCGGCACTGGCCCGCCGTCCTGCACATCATGCTGACCGAGCGGGTGTCGCCCATCCGCGCCGTGCAGTTTCACCTGTCCCGCGTCACGGTGCCGCTTTACCTGACTGTGTGCCGCGACCTGGCGCTGAGCTACGGCGTGTATCTGTGCTGTGGCTCGCTGCCGATGCCGCGCTACTTTCTGAGTGGGGGAGAGGTGCGCCGCGTGCCTGGCGTGCTGACCAATCAAACCGTCATCTTCGGGCCGGATGGCCGCCTGGTGGGCTGCACCGACAAGGTTCACCTCACCCCGCCGGAGGAGGCGGGCGGCCTGGACTTCAGCGCGGGGCGGCTGGATGAACTGCGGGTCTTTCCCACGCCTGTCGGTGACCTGGGGGTGGCGATTTCGCTGGACGCTTTCCGCGCCGATGTGATTGGAGCCTTGCGCGAGCAGGGCTGCACCGTGCTGCTGCAGCCCGATGCGAACGGCTCGGCCTGGACCGCCGACGAGGGATTGCCGCCCGACCCGGCCCACCTTCGCCCGCAGCCTGTCGCGTGGCTGGAAAGCAGCTGGCAGGTGACCACTTCGGGGCAGATTCGCTACGCGGTCAACCCGATGGTGGTGGGCAACCTGCTGGACCTGACCTTCGACGGGCAAAGTGCGATTACGGGGCGCTTGGACGAGGGCACGCCGCAAAGCTACGCCATGACGGAGCCACGCGGGGGCTTCCTGGAGCTGCTGCCCTGGTTGGCCGAGGGGTCAGACGACGCGCTGCGGGAAGCGGGCCGCGTGCGAGCGGCGGGCAGTGGGCACCCACTGCAAAACGAGTACCGGACGGGTGTACTGGCGGCTGACCTGGAGTTGTCGCCTGCGCACTTGCCCCCATCCCCGCCCACGCCGCACGAGCAGGCGCTGCGGGCCTGGCTGGGGCAGACGACCTGACATAGCACTTGGGAGCAGTGGGTAGGGTGCTGACATGAACGCTCTGCGCTGGTTCGGGCTTGCGGCTGTGCTGGGCAGCCTACACGCCGCTGTCAGCCTGTACTGGGCGCTAGGCGGGGTGTGGCTGCTGGACACCGTCAGCCCTGCTGCCGTGGCGGCAGTCCGCCAGAGTCCGCTGGGGGAGAGCCTGACCCTGCTGGCCGTGGCCGCTTTCAAAGCGGCGGCCGCACTGGCCCCGTGGGCGAATGCACAGGGCGGGCTACCCTGGCCGGCCTTCTGGCGCAGGGTAGCGTGGCTGGGCGGCGGCTTTCTGCTGCTGTACGGCGCCGCCAATGCGCTGGGTGCGGCCGGAGTCCTGCTGGGCTGGTGGCAGGGGGGAGACTCTCCCCGCCCGGCGCTGCTGGGACACGCTTTGCTGTGGGACCCGCTGTTCGCGCTGTGGGGCGCGGCGCTGCTGTGTGCGCTCTGGCTGAGCCGGCCCTAACCCGGCTACCGGCTCTTACCAGCTGCTTCCCCCGTTGTTGCCGCCCCCGCTTCCCGAACTGCCGCTGCTCCACGAGCTGTCAGTGTCGTCGCGGAAGCTGGAAGGGCCATCACTGCCTCTGCGGTTCTGGTGACCAGCCGCGGCATGGGCTTCTTCGGCAGCTTCCTCGGCAGCTTGCTGGGCCAGGTCGTCCTGATACTCCTGCCAGCTGGCGTCACTCTGTGAGGCCGCCAGCAGTGCCCCGAACTGCCGGGTGATGTCCGGGCCGTCAGTATCTCCACGCTCCCAGGCACGCAGCTGGCCCTGGAGATTCCGCAGCCGCCCCAGCCGCCGCTCCAGCTCGGGGGTGTGGCCTGCGGCCAGCGCCTGCTGGGCGGCGAAGATGTCCGCGTCCAGCTGCTTACCGGCCTCGTACAGTGCCCTTTTGCGCTCGGCTTTGGCCCGCGCGGCCGCCCGCTGCCAGGCTGCGATGCCCCACCAGCCCAGGGCTCCAGCGCCAGCGCCCACGCCGGCCCACACCCACCACGGCAGCGGCTTGGGCGGCTCCAGTCCCGGACCGGCCGCTGCACCGGTGGGGGGGGTGCTGGGCCGTTCACGCAGCAACTGTTCCAGCCGTGCCAGCGTGTCGGGATGCGCGAACACGGTGACGTCGCCGTGTTCCCTGGCCTGGTTCAGAGCTGCCTGCGCCTGGTCATATCGCCCCAATTGCACCAGTGCCAGCGACTGCAAATAGTACGCCTTGGGGTCGTCACCTTCGGCCAGCAGCACGTCGGCAATCATTCCGAGGGCGCGGGCCGGGTCGCGCTGCATCACCCTATCTATGGCCTTCGGTGACTTGAACGGCACGCGGATGTTCTGCTCCTCCCACTGCGGCAGGGCCTGGGCCTGGGCCAGTACGGCGCGGGCCTCGTCCAGCCGCTCCTGCCGGGCCAGGATGCGGGCCAGCACCACCTGGGCGCGGGCCGATTCGGGGTGCGCTGCGGCAGCGGCGCGGGCGGCCTGCTCGGCTTCGTCCAGCCTGCCGCTCTCCATCAGTTCCAGTACTTCGTCGGGGGTCAGCACGGTCATGACTGGCGCCGTGAGCAGCGGAGCAGTCAGCGGGGGGAAGGAGACCGCCTGCGCCTGGGCCGGCACCAGTGCGGCCGCCAGCAGCGTGCCAAGCAGCCTGGTACGGAGTGCGGCGCGGAAGGAAGGGGAGCGGAGGAACGTGGGGCGCTGTCGGTAGGACGTCACAGACCGGAAGGCAGGGTGTCTGAACATGCGAAAAGACCTCCGCCGGCTGTTACGCGGCGGAGGTGGGGCGGGTTCCTCCCTTGCCCTTTTGCGTCTCTCAGCTCCGGATGGCGTCCAGCACCACCGCAATCGCGTCCGGGTTCTCCAGGCTGCTCAGGTCGCCCTGCGCCTCGCCGCTGCCCAGCAGGTCGCGCAGCACCCGCCGCATAATCTTGCCGCTGCGGGTCCGGGGTACGGTATCCACCACGATGACGCGCCCTGGCCGGGCAATGGCGCCCACCTCGCGCACGATGGCTTCGCTCAGTTCATGTTCCAGGGTGGCGCCCCTGTCCACGCCGCCGCGTGGCACCACGAACGCCACCGGCAGCGTGCCCTTGAGGTCGTCGTCCACGCCCACCACGGCCGCCTCGCTGACAGCCGGGTGGGCAATCAGCGCCGCTTCCAGCTCCATCGTCCCGATGCGGTGCCCGGCCACGTTAATCACGTCGTCCAGCCGCCCCGTGACCCACAGTTGCCCGTCGGCGTCGAACAGGGCGCCGTCGTGGGCGGCGTAGCGGCCCGGAAAGTCGCTCAGGTAGGTGCTTTCGTAGCGGCTGTGGTCGCCCCACACGGTGCGGGCCAGGCAGGGAAACGGTTCGCTCAGTGTCAGGGCGCCCAGCTCGCCGGGGCCGGCCGGGGTGCCGTCCTCCCGCAGCACCTCGGCGCGGTAGCCGGGCAGCGGGTGGCCGCAGCTGCCGGCCCGCGTGGGGGTCAGGCCCACCATGGAGCTGGCCCAGGCGGTGCCGGTTTCGGTCTGGCCGTAGGTGTTGTTCACGAACAAGCGCCCGCCGCCCAGCTGCGCCAACGTCCAGTGAAAAGTTTCGGGGTCCAGCGGTTCGCCCACCAGCGCGACCAGTTCCAGCCGGCTCAGGTCGTACCCGGCCGCGAGTTCGTCTCCGGCGCGGCGCATCATCCGCAGGGCCGTGGGCGCGGTGAAAATCTTGGTGACGCCGTAGCGGCTCATGATGTCGTAGGGCCGCCCGAAATCCGGCGTGTCGATGCTGCCCTCGTACACCACATGGGTGGCCCCATGTGCCAGCCCGCCCACCAGCGCGAAGATGGGAAACGTCAGCCAGCCCACATCGGCGGTGCACCAGTACACGTCATTTTCGTGCAGGTTCAGCGACCATTTCACGTTGGCATAGGCCCCGGTCAGGAAGCCCAGGCCCGAGTGGACCAGCCCTTTCGGCTTGGAGGTGGTGCCGGACGTATAGATGATGAAGCCGGGGTCGTTGGCTTCCAGCTCGGCGGGTTCGGCGTGGCGCTCGGTGGCGTCCAGCAGGGCGTGGAAGTCCAGCTCGCCTTCCCCCAGCGGAGCGTCCGGGTCGATACGCCGCGCCACGACCACCTGCGGGCGCTCCCCTGCGAACGTGATGCCGGCCAGCGCCTCGTCCAGCGTGGCTTTCAGGTCCACCGTGCGGCCCCGGCGCAGCGTGCCGTCGGTGCAGATGATGACCTTGGGCGCGGCGTCTTCCAGCCGGTCGCGCACGGCTCCGGCGCTGAAGCCCGCGAAAATCACCGAGTAAATGGCCCCGATGCGGTAGCAGGCGTGAATAGCGATAAAGGCTTCGGGGGCGTTGGACAGGTACACCGCCACCCGGTCGCCCTTTGCCACGCCCAGGTCCTGCAGCGCGGCGGCAAAGCGGGCCACGGCGCCGGTCAGGCGGCCGTAGGTCCATTCTTCACGCTGGCCGTCCTCGCGCTCGTACAGCAGCGCCATGCGCTCCGCCGGGTGGCGGTCCAGGCAGTTCACGCTCACGTTGCCGGTGGCGCCCGGAAAGTACCGGAAGTCGCCGAATGTTCCTTCCAAGCCTCTGTCCGGTGCTCTGAACCAGTCCAGCTCGCCGGCAATCCTCAGCCAGTACTGCTCGGGGCTGAGGCCCAGCCAGGCCTGCGCTTCTGCGGCGCTGTAGGGTGACTCCTGGGCCAGCAGGTCGGTGGGGGGAATCAGGGGTTGCTTGAGAAGTGCGGCGTCCATGCTCATGGGAAAGCTCCTGACTGGGACCGGGCACCCTCCGGGCACGCAGGAAAACGTAAACGTGCCAGGAGCCGCGTCCCGCGAATAGAGAAATAGAAGGGGGGTGCCGATGTGGTCAGATGTGCCTGAACTGTGCCTGAGTTGTAAAGGTGCAGGCATCTTAGCCCAGAGGGCGCAGACTTGTCACGCCTCTTGCCACCTCTGCCTGACGGACGTGAGGTGCAGGCGACTCTGGGCGCTTCCCAAAGTTCTTGCTTCCCTAGGAGCCTGCGCCAAACGGCCTGGGCCGGCCTTCTGCTGGCCTGCCACGCCAGGGCGGGCGCCCCGGGCACTGCTTTACAATGCGGCCCGTGACCTCCGCCCACGCTGCATCCCCCGCCCACGCCGCGCAACCGCTTCTCGTCATCGATATCGGGAACACCAGTACGGTGCTGGGCCTGACCGATGGGTGCCGGGCCCTGGTGGATACCTGGCGGGTCCGCACCAACCGCGACCTGCTGCCCGACGACCTGGCGCGGCAGGTGCGCTCACTGTTCGCCATGAGTGGGCGCGAGCTGCCGGCCCAGGCGGTGCTGAGCAGCGTGGCCCCGCCGGTGGGAGAGAACTATGTACAGGCGCTGGAACGCCGCTTCGGCATGCGGACCTTTTCGGTCAGCAGTGCCGCACTGCCGCAGGTGAGCGTGGAGCTGGACGACCCTGCCGGGGTGGGCGCCGACCGGCTGTGCAACCTGTTCGGTGCGCAGCCCTATCTGGAGCGTGAGAACGCCGAATACGCCGTGGTGGTGGACTTCGGCACCTCTACCAACTTCGACGTGATCGGGCGCGGCCACCGCTTTCTGGGCGGCATCCTGGCGACCGGGGCGCAGGTGAGCGCCGACGCCCTGTTTGCCCGCGCCGCCAAGCTGCCGCGTATCGCGCTTCAGGCTCCGCCGCGCACCATCGGCAAGAATACGGTGCAGGCGCTGCAAGCGGGCCTGGTCTTCGGGTACGCCGAAATGGTGGACGGCCTGCTGCGCCGCACGCGCGCCGAGCTGGACGCGCCTGCCATCACCATCGCCACCGGGGGCTTTGCCAGCGTGCTACAGGGCATCTGCACCGAGGTGGATTTCTACGACGAGGGCCTGACCCTGCGCGGGCTGATCGAGTTGTGGGAGCAGCGGGAGCGGGGGCAGGGCCAGCCATGACGGCGGCGTCCACCCATGCGCTGTATATCGGCCGCTTTCAGCCGCCGCACCACGCACATGTCGCCTCGGCCTTGGCGGCGCTGGAACACGCGCCCCGGCTTACGCTGGGGCTGGGCAGCAGCAACCTGGCCCGCAGCATCAAGAACCCCTGGACGCCGCAGGAGCGCGAGCAGCTGTGGCGGCTGGCGCTGAGCGAAGTGGGCGCAGACCTGGGCCGGGTGCGCTTTTGCCCGCTGCCCGACCGCTTCGATGCTGCCGCCTGGGCCGCCGACGTGCGCGGCCTGTTCGCTCCTGGCGAGGGGGTCACGTTGGTGGGTTACGAGAAGGACGATTCCAGCGCCTACCTGCACTGGTTCCCCGACTGGGAGCGGCTGGTATTGCCGGAGCTGGAAGGCGGCTTGAGTGCCACCGAACTGCGCCGCGCCTACTTTCTGGACGGCCCCGACTCCGCGCTGCTGCCTCAGCACCTGCCGGCGGCCACGCTGCCCTGGCTGCGTGAGTGGGCACGGACCCCCGACTATGCCCGCCTCCGGGCCGAATGGCTGGCTGTGGACGCAGCCAAAGCGGAAGCCCCGGCGCAGGGCGTGCGCGAGCAGCTGTGGCTGTGGCTGGACGGCCCCGATATCTGCCTCCGGGTGCGCCCCGGCCCCATCGGTGCGGGCCTGTGGGAACTGCCGGGCGTGACCCTGCCGCCACAGGCAGAGGGCACGGGCACCCTGTACAGCGGTGGTGGCCGCACCCTGACCGGCGACACCTTCAGCTGGGTGCAGCCTGGTCCGCCCCCGCTGGAGCTGCAACCCGGACTGCAGCGGGTGCCGCTGGCGCAGGCGTTGGGCCAGCCGAGACGCTTCTACGCCGACCATGGCGTGATCGTGGGGAAAATGGCAGGGGGGACCAGCAGGCAGCGGAGCTAGCCGGTTCCCAGCCTCTCCGTGACAGATTCGCTTAACCTTGGGCGCGTATACTCGCCCTAATGTTCCGAGTACCCAAAGTTCTAGACAAACTCTTTGACAACAACCAGCGGGATGTGAATACCATCATCCGCACCGTGGTGCAGCCGGTGAACGCGCTGGAAGAGGAAATGAAGGGCGTAGAAGACCTCGCCGGGGCCTTTATGCAGCTGCGCCGACGTGTGCAGGAAGGCGGCGAGACCCTGGACGACGTGATGGTCCCGGCCTTCGCCCTGATTCGTGAAGCGGGCCGCCGCAGCGTGGGCAAGCGCCACTACGACGTGCAGCTGATCGGCGGCACCGCGCTGCACCAGGGCCGCATTGCCGAGATGCGGACCGGCGAAGGCAAGACGCTGGTGGCGACGCTCGCACTGGCCCTCAACGCGCTGGAAGGCAAGGGCTGCCACCTGGTGACGGTGAACGACTACCTCGCCAAAGTGGGCATGGAAGAAATGAGCCTGCTGTACCGCACGCTGGGCCTCACCGTGGGGCTGGTCACCCGCGACATGCAGCCGCACCAGCGCCAGGCCGCGTATCAGGCCGACATCACCTACATCACCAACTCCGAGCTGGGCTTCGATTACCTGCGTGACAACATGGCCCAGAGCAAGGATTCGCTGGTGCTGCGCGCCGACCATCCGCTGCATTACGCCATCGTGGACGAGGTGGATAGCATCCTGATTGATGAGGCCCGCACCCCGCTGATTATCTCGGGAGCCGCCGAGAAAGCCACCGACCAGTACTACGTGATGAGCAAGCTGATTCGCCGCCTGCAAAAGGGCGAACCCGCCGAGCCGGGCGTCCGCGAAGATCCCACCGGCGACTACGTGATCGAGGAAAAGGGCAAGCAGGTGCACCTGACCGAGCAGGGCATCGACAAAATCGAGCGGCTGCTGGGCCTGGACGATCTGTACAGCCCCCAGAACATGGACAAGGCCCACATGATTCAGCAGGCCATCCGCGCTGCCGAGCTGTACCACCGCGAAAAGGATTACATCGTGAACGCCGAGGGCGAGGTCATCATCATCGACGAGTTCACGGGCCGCTCCATGCCGGGCCGCCGCTACGGCGAAGGCCTGCACCAGGCGATTGAGGCCAAAGAAGGCGTGAAAATCGAGAACGAGAACCAGACCCTCGCCACCGTGACCTACCAGAACTTCTTCCGCCTGTACGACAAGTTCGCGGGGATGACCGGTACGGCCAAGACCGAGGAAAAGGAATTCCTGGACATCTACGGTTCCGACGTATTGGTGATTCCCACCAACCGGGGGATTCAGCGTATTGACCTCAACGACCTGGTGTACCGCACCCGCAACGGCAAATACGACGCCGTGGTGCGCGAGGTGCAGGAGATTCACGCGACCGGCCGCCCCATCCTGATCGGCACCGCCAGCATCACCACTTCCGAGGAGATGAGCGCCAAGCTCCAGCAGGCCGGCATCCAGCATGCCGTGTTGAACGCCAAGTTCGAGGCGCAGGAGGCCAGCATCATCGCGCAGGCGGGCCGCTCGGGCACCGTCACCATCGCCACCAACATGGCCGGGCGCGGCACCGACATCATGCTGGGCGGCAACGACGAGTTCATGATTGGCGAGGCGCTGGAACAGAACTTCGGCGTGAGCCGCTACGCGCCCGAGGCCGAGGCGTTCATCAAGGCCGTGAGCCGGGGCAGCGACAACGTGTATGAACTGGGCGCGCAGATTCCCGGCGTGACCCGCGACTTTGTGGCGCAGGCGGTGCAGCTGCACGCCGACACCCTGGCCGACCGGGAAAAGGTGAAGGAGCTGGGCGGCCTGCACATCATCGGCACCGAGCGCCACGAGTCGCGCCGGATCGACAACCAGCTGCGCGGACGCGCCGGACGTCAGGGCGACCCCGGCTCCAGCCGCTTTTACCTGTCTTTCGACGATGACCTGATGCGGCTGTTCGCCAACGAGCGCATCACCGCCATGATGGACCGGGTGGGCTTCGACGACTCCGAAGCGATTGAGGCCAAGATGGTCACCGGCGCCATCGAAAAGGCGCAGTCGCGGGTGGAAGACCGTAACTTCGGTATTCGCAAGCAGCTGCTGGAGTTCGACAACGTGATGAGCAGCCAGCGCGAGACCATCTACGCGCAGCGCCGCGAAGTGCTGCTGGGCGAGGACGAGGAAGTGGAGCTGTCGGTGGAAGGCATGGTGGGCGACCACCTCGAACTGCTGCTGGACGAGTTCGCCCCGCCTGAGCAGGCCCCCGAAGAGTGGGACCTGGAGGGTCTGCGCGCTTCGGTGCTGGACGCCATTCCCCAGCTGGAGCACTTCGACTTTGAGGGGCTGCGCTCGGTCAGCCCCGAGGAGCTGGACACCCGCCTGATTGCCGCCGCCGCCGACGCGCTGGACGCCCGCAAAGAGGAACTCAGCCCCACCATGATGAATTCTCTGTCGCGCTACGTGATGCTGCAGGTGGTGGACCAGCACTGGAAAGAGCACCTGTACAACATGGACGTGCTGCGCCAGGGCATCGGCCTGCGCGGCTACGGTCAGCGCGACCCCTTTACCGAATACAAGTTCGAAGCCACCAATATGTTCAACGAGATGATTGACGGGCTCAAGGGCAACGTGACCCAGCAGGTCTTCCGGATGCAGTTTGGCTGAATGCGGTCTGGCTGAATGCGGTCTGGCTGAATACAAGCTGGCCGAGCAGCAGGGCAGAGGCGGGGACACCGGGAAGGCCGGGCAGCCCCCGCCTTTTTATTTCGCCAGTCCAGCCTGCCAGCGGAGCAGCGTTCGCATGGTTGTCCCCCTGCGGTCAGCGCAGTTCCGGCAGTTCCAGCAGGGCGTCCAGCGCCGCATAGGCGTCGGGGCGGGCCAGCAGCATCACCTCGTCGCCGCGGAGCAACCTCTGGCTGCGCCGGGGCAGCAGAATCTCGCCGTCACGGACCAGGCCCACCACCTCCACGCTGGGCGGTAGGGCCAGTTGCCCTACCGCTACGCCGCCCCAGCTGCTCGGCACCGGGCGGCAGTACAGCTCGCGGTCCTGATACGGGTCCCCCTCGGCAGTTCCGGCCTGCGCGGGCCTGCGGCTCACCTCGGCCAGCACCAGTGCGGCGGCGTCGGCCTCTTGCGAGCGTTTGGAGCGGCCAGCCACCTGTGCGGGCAGCAGCCCGGTCTCACCGCTGAGCATGTGGGCCAGCCCGCTGGCCAGCAGGGCGGCCGGCAGCGCTGCGTCACCGCCCCAGGCCATGACCAGCAAGGTGGCGGCCACTGGAATGTTGTGGGTCACGGTGATAAAGGCCGCGGCGCCAAGCAGTGTTCCCAGGGCCGGGTCGCCGCCCAGCATGCCGCTTAAGGCCGCACCCAGCAGCCCGCCGATGGCCGTACCCGGCAGCACCCCGGCGCCGAAGGCCAGCCCTGCGCCCAGGGTCAGCAGCAGCCAGCGCCCGCCGGCCGCTTCCAGAGCCGCGCCGTCCAGCATGCCGCTCAGGCCCAGGCCCAGCCAGCCGCTGCCGTCGCCCAGCATCTGCGGCCCGGCCAGCAGGACCAGGCCGGCACTCAGCGCACCGAACGCCGCGCCGGCCGCTACCCGCGTGGCAGCCGTGCGGGGCTGGGGTACGCGGGCGCTCAGTTGCAGGGTCAGCCAGGCCGCTGCTGTCGCGGCCAGCGTGACCAACAGGCCCAGCGGGAGGTCGCTCAGGCCCAGTCCTTCCATGCTGGGCGGGGCGAACAGCGGCTGAAAGCCGAAAAACAGTCCGTACACGGCGTAACCGGTCACGGCCGCCAGCACGCAGGACATCAGCACCTCGTACTCGAATTCGAAGCGGCGGTACAGCACCTCGGCCACCAGCACAGCGGCGGCCAGTGGCGCGTGCAGCACGGCTCCCAGGCCTGCTGCGGTGCCGGCCAGCACCAGGGAACGGGTCTCGCTGGAACTGAGAGGGGTCAGCAGCCCCAACAGGCGGGTGCCCAGACGGCCCAGCGCGGCAAAGGCGGCGTCACGCCCCACCAACAGCCCACCGGCCGAGGCCAGGGCGGCGGCGCTGAGGGACTGCACCTCGCTGTCCAGGGCCCAGCGCTGCTCGGCGTCGCTGCGCTTGCCCAGGCCAATGCGGACCACCTGATTCAGTGGAGTGCCGTCGCGGGGCAGCAGCCACACGTACAGGGCGCCCAGTGCCGGCAGCAGCAGCAGGCCCAGGTTCTGCGGGGTGCCGAAACTCAGCATGAACCCGCCCTCGCCGGGGGTGCCGGGCGGGGCGTAGCCAGTCAGGGCGGTCGCAGCGCGCCCCAGGACCTCCAGCCCCAGCCGCAGCCCGGCGGCCAGCAGCCCGACCAGCAGGCCACCGGCCACGCTCAGCAGCACCAGCCGCGCACTCTGCCAGCGGCGCAGCATGGTCTGTCGGCTGAACTGGGGAAGGGGTGAGTGCATCCCCCTATGTTAAAGCATGCGGACATGAGAGCCGGAAAGTTGCAGCGAAGGGAAAAGAATAAGGTGGGTGCCCGGCGAGTGAGGAGAGCGGAGATACGGAGGAGTTGGGCCTGCAGAAGTCGGGCCCGGTCCACATCGCTGCAGCGGACTTGCTATGCTGCGGGCCGACGATGAGCCCTGCCGATACACCTCCGCCTGCCCGCCCTGCCCGCCTGCCTGCCCGGCTCTGGGCGGGACTGGACCGGGTGCCCCTGATGGCCATGACGCTGTGCCTGCTGTGCGGCCTGGGCATTGCACAGACCCTGTTCCATATCGGCAGTGGGGTGCAGCGCTCGGTGACGTGGCGCCAGGAGGCTCAGGCCACCCAGGCCGAGAACGACCGGCTGCGCCAGGATATTCAGATTCTGAACGACGCCAAGGTGCAGCTGAATTCGCCGCAGTACCTGGAGCAGTTGGCCCGCTGCTGGGGCTACGTGGGCCGCGATGAAAAAGTGCTGGTGGTGGAAAAGGCTCCGGCGACCATCGGCAGCAACTGCGACGAGTACCGCCTGCCCTGAGCAGTGCCGCCTGAAGCGGCTACCAGGGGAGGCGGAGCGGCAAAGGGCAAAACTGCGAAACCCCCCACCGCTGGGGATGGGGGGAAATTCTGGCGGGCCCTGTAGGACTTGAACCCACGACCCTCGGTTTTGGAGACCGATGCTCTACCAACTGAGCTAAGAACCCGCGCTTTCGCCTGTCGCTGGCCGCCGTGCGGCCCTCTTGAGGCTGGAACAGTGTAGCAGCCGCCAGGGAAGCGTGCAAGACCTGAGGGCTGCTCCAGTTAGAGTAGGCCGCCGCCGAGCATCAGGCGCAGTGCGGCCAGACCGATAATCACAGCATTCAGGGTCATTGCTCCCCGGTCACGGGCCAGAACACCCAGCAGCAGCCCCAGCAGGGCCGGGGGCAGTGCGGCAAACCAGTTCACCCAGCCCAGCAGCGGCAGAAATCCGGCAAACAGACCCAGCAGGGCCAGAACGCCCAGCAGGATAGATAAGGCTCTCATGCCTTCCTTTACGCGCTGTCCCTGCCAGAAGTTTCCGGGGCAGAAGCCGCCTAAGCCATCTGGCGCAGGAGCCTGCATGGCCGGCCGGTGTAGCCTGAGCAGCGTGACTTCCCCCAGCCGCAAAAAGCCCGTTCCGCGCCTGCCTGCCGGGGCCAGACTGCGCGCTCCGCAGGTGCTGGCTTCGCTGCGTGCCCTGTACCCTGACGCCCGCACCGAGCTGGAATTCCGTACTCCCTTCGAGCTGCTGGTGGCGACCGTCCTGAGCGCCCAGGCCACCGACGTGAGTGTCAATGCGGCCACCCCGGCGCTGTTCGCTGCCTACCCTGACGCGGCGGCCATGAGCCTGGCCGAACCGGAAGATATCGAGCCGTATATTCGCCGCATCGGGCTGTACCGGGCCAAGGCGAAGAACCTGGCCAAGTTGGCCCGGCAGCTGACCGAGCGCCACGGCGGCGAGGTGCCAGACGACTTTGAGGCGGTGGTGGCCCTGGCCGGCGCCGGGCGCAAGACGGCGAACGTGGTGCTTAGCAATGCCTACGGCCGGCCCGCCATCGCGGTGGACACCCACGTAGGCCGGCTCTCGCGCCGCTTGGGCCTCAGCGCCCAGACCGACCCCGACCGGGTGGAAGCCGACCTGATGCGGCTGTTTGCGGAGGGGGAGTGGATTTTCCTCCACCATGCCCTGATTCTGCACGGGCGGCGCATCTGCGTGGCACGCCGGCCACTGTGCAGCCAGTGCATCATGGCGAACTTCTGTCCCAAAGTCGGCGTAGACCCCGCCTGATGGACCGCCCCAGCCCCAGCTCCACCCGGCAGACGCGGCTGTTCCTGGCGGCCAGCTTTTCTTTCGGGCTGTCGCAGGCCTTCGTGATGCTGTTTCTGAACTTTTATCTGGGTGCGCTGGGGTTGGGTCCAGAGTGGCAGGGCATCATCAACGCGCTGCCGGCCCTGACGCTGGCCGCCGTCAGCCTGCCGCTGGTGGTGTTGGCCCGGCGGCTGAGCAATGCGCGGGTCATTCAGCTGGGCGCGGTGCTCAGCGTGCTGGGCCTGGCCCTGCTGGCGCTGGCGCCTGGGGCGCTGCTGGCGGTGGCGGGCGCGCTGCTGCAGGGCATGGGCAGTGCGGCGCTGGCGGTGTCA
Source organism: Deinococcus proteolyticus MRP (assembly GCF_000190555.1). GTDB lineage: Bacteria > Deinococcota > Deinococci > Deinococcales > Deinococcaceae > Deinococcus > Deinococcus proteolyticus. The sequence goes on along the minus strand of NC_015161.1, from coordinate 1,420,753 downwards.
GGTGCGCCCTTTATGGCGAACAATTCCACCGAGAAGACCCGGGTGCGGCTGTTCACGCTTCAGAGCGCTCTGATGGTGGGGGCGGGCTTCGTGGGCAACCTGCTGGGTGGACAGCTGCCGGGCCTGTATGCCGGTTGGACCGGCGCGGACCCTGGCGGGTTGGGCGCTCTGCGGACCGCCATGCTGGTGGCGGCTGCCCTACAGCTGCTGGGCGCTCTGCCCACCCTGGGCCTGCAGCCCAGCGGCAAGCCGGCCCAGCCGGGTCGCAGCGGTGCGCTGAGTATTCAGGACCGGCGCACCATGTTCCGGCTGGTCCTGCCCACTGTCTTTGTGGGCCTGGGAGCTGGGGCGACCATTCCCTTTTTGAATGTCTATATCGAGGGCCGCTTTGGCATCAGCTATGCCAGCCTGGGCACCCTGTTCGCCTGGACCAGCCTGGCGACGGCAGTCACAGTGCTGATTCAGCCCTGGCTGGTGCGGCGGCTGGGGCAGCTGGGCACGGTGCTGGCCGTGCAGGCGTCCAGCCTGCCGTTTCTGGTGCTGCTGGGCTTCGCGCCTTACCTGTGGATGGTCACGCTGGCGCTGTTTATGCGCGGCGCGCTGATGAACGCCACCGGGCCGGTGTACTCGTCCTACGCCATGTCGGTGCTGCCCGAAGCGGACCGGCCGATGTACTCGGCCACCAATACAATTCTCTGGAGCAGTTGCTGGGCGCTGGCCAGCCTCGCTTCGGGGGCGCTGCGGGCCGCCGGCTGGTTCGATTTCGGCACCAACTTCAATATTCTGTTTGCCTTCACGCTGCTGATGTACCTGGCCAACACCCTGGCGGTGTACCTGGGCGTGTACCTGCCCGACCGGCGCGGCGAACTGCGCTCTACGGAGTCTGCCGGGGAGGAGCCGCCGACCCAGCCGTGACCGGACGGCTGTGAAGCAGGGGAGCAGGCCCGTCCCGCAACATCTTTCCTGGACCGCACTTCTGCCGCGTGCTTTAGACTGAGGCATGACCGATGCTCCATCTGCCCCCCAAGGTGCCCGCGCCGACCGCGCCGGCGAGGACTCGACTGCGCCGCAGCGCCCGCTGGAGCTGCTGTTCGAAGTTCAGGACCTGGACCTGCAGCTGGATAGCCTGAGCGCCCGCGAGGCCGAACTGCCTGAAGAACTGCTCAGCCTGCGCCGCGAGATGGACGACCTGAACAACCGCCTGGAAGACACCGAAATGGTGCTGGAGCGTATAGAAGCCCAGACCCGCCGCCTGGACCTGGACCTGAAAACCACCCGCGAGCAGATGGAGCGCACCCGCGCTGAGCAGGACAAGAACGCCTTTGACGCCCGCGCTCAGGCGCAGTACGGCAGCCGCCTGCAGCAGCTGACCGAGCGCGCCGAGGAGATGGAAGAGGACCTCGCCCCGCTGCGTGAACGCGAAAGCGAACTGCTGGCTCAGTCCAAGGCCCTGCGTGAACAGCACCGCGCCCTGCGCCCCCGCCTGGGCGAGCTGGAAGTGGCCGACGAGCAGCGCGTGGCGGACCTGCGGGCCTCGGGTCAGGAGATGCGCGAGCGCCGTGAAGCCCTACTGGGCAGTGTGGACCCCCGCACTGCCCGCGAGTACAGCGCCATCCGCCGTTCCAAGGGTGGCGTCGGCGTGGCTACCCTGACTTCGGGCCGCTGCTCGGCGTGCAATGTCAGCCTGCCGGTCAATATCCAGCAGCGCGTGTCCGCTGGCCGGGTGCCGCCCGTCAAGTGCCCTTCGTGCGGCCGCTTCCTGCTAAGCCGCGCCGAGGGCTAGGCGGCCCGGGTGTGGCCCTGAGCCAGACTCTCGACCTCGCTGCCCAGAGCTTTTTCATGTGCGGCTGTTATGCTGCGAGCAGTCGCCGCAAGGCTGAAACAGCTTTTCTTCCTGAGGTACTCTTATGAACATTGTCCTGACCATTTTTCTGATTCTGTACGCCCTCGTCGCGGTGGGCACCGTCTTTTTCGTGCTGCTGCAAACTCCCAAGCAGGCTGGCATGTCGCCCAGCATGGCTTCGGGCGGCGACCTGTTCGGCGGCCAGGGAGTCGAAGGCGGTCTGGTCCGCACCACGGCCATCCTGGGCGGACTGTTTATGCTGCTGGCCCTGCTGATTAACTACGTGTCCTGAGCCCCGCACCGCCCCCAACCTGCGGCCCCGCTAGCTATGCGCTATGCTGGGGCCGTCAAATTTAAAACGCAGAAGTGCTGGTGCCCCGTCCTGCCCCCAGGGACAGAGCGAGCGCTGTCAATTCTTATGCCAGAACATGTATATCAGGGCCGCTGCGCTGCGAGAGGCGCGAGATGCGAACCTGAGAAATCTAAACCGTGTATGATGGCGGGCGTGTTCCGAAGTGGAGGAGAAAAATGACCCAACAGGGCGAAGTCCTGCTGGCCGTAAAAGGCCTCAAGACGTATTTTCATACCGATGAGGGTGTCGTCAAAAGCGTTGATGGCGTGACCTTTACGCTGAACAAGGGCGAAACCCTGGCGGTGGTGGGCGAGTCGGGTTCGGGCAAGAGCGTGACCAGCCTGAGCGTGATGCGCCTGATTCCCATGCCGCCGGGCGAGATCGCCGGCGGTGAGATTCTGTTCAACGACCGCGGCACGGTCAAGGACCTGACCAAAGTCTCGGAAGCCGAGATGCGGGGCATTCGCGGCAACGAGATTTCCATGATTTTTCAGGAGCCGATGACCTCGCTGAACCCGGTGTACACCGTCGGCGACCAGATTGCCGAAGCGGTCATGCTGCACCAGAACAAGAATGCCAAAGAAGCCCGGCAGGCCGCCATCGACATGCTCAAGTTCGTGGGTATTCCCGCTCCCGAAAAGCGGGTGGACGAATACCCGCACCAGCTCTCGGGCGGGATGCGCCAGCGTGTGATGATTGCCATGGCGCTGTCGTGTAACCCGGCTCTTCTGATTGCCGACGAGCCGACCACAGCGCTTGACGTGACCATTCAGGCACAGATTCTGGACCTGATGCGGAAACTGCAGCAGGAAATCGGGATGTCCATCCTGTTCATTACCCACAACCTGGGCGTGGTGGCCGAAATGGCCGACCGCGTGGTGGTGATGTACGGTGGCCGCGTGATGGAAGAGGGCGACGTGGTGGAGATTTTCAAGGCTCCGCGTCACCCTTACACCATGGGCCTGCTGAACTCGATTCCCCGCCCGCTCACCGCTGAGCAGGCCGCCGACAAGAAGAACCTGCGCCTGGAAGCGATTCCCGGCAACGTGGTGAACCCCCTGAATCTGCCGCCCGGCTGCGCTTTCGAGCCGCGCTGCAAGTTCGCCTTGCCTGCTTGCCGTGAAGCTGTGCCCCCGCTGGAAGACACCGGCGGCGGCCACATGGCCCGCTGCATCCGCTGGCAGGAGTTTGAGGCGGTGCAGGAAGGTGGCGGCGACTACCACAGCCTGCACAGGCAGGAGGTGGCACGATGACCCGCATGGACCATGACGCGCCTCAGGCTTCTCAGACCGGCGCGACCATCACCGAAGTGATTCCCGGTCCGGCCGGCAGCCTGACGGTCAGCGACGACGTGACGGCCGCACCTGCTGTGGCTGCCGCGCCCGCTGCTCCGGCAGTTCAGGACTCCGCTGCTGTCCCTGCTACGCCCGCCGGCGCCATGCAAACGGTGATGATCGGCACCTCGGTGCAGACCGGCGAACCCGTGATGACCGAAGTGCCTGCCTTTGTGCATGAGGGCACCCAGGGCGAGCCCCTGCTGAGCGTACGCAACCTGCAAAAGCACTTTCCCATCAAGGGCGGGTTCTTTGGGCGCACCGTGGGTTCGGTCAAGGCGGTGGACGGGGTCAACTTCGACCTGTTCCGCGGCGAGGTGGTGGGTCTGGTGGGTGAGTCCGGCTCGGGCAAGACCACGGTGGGCCGCACCCTGCTGCGTCTGGTGGAGCCGACCGGCGGCGACGTGATCTTTAAGGGTCAGGACGTCGTGAAAATGGACAAGCGCCAGCTTCGTGAAGCCCGGCGCGACATGCAGATTATCTTCCAAGACCCGTTCGCCAGCCTGGACCCGCGCATGACGGTGGAAGAAATCATCGGTGAAGCGCTGGATATCCACAAGCTGCACCAGGGCGCCGAGCGCAAGCCGCGTATCGCCGAGCTGCTGCAGCGCGTAGGCATTCGCCCCGAGCAGATGGTGCGCTACCCGCACGAGTTCTCGGGCGGTCAGCGGCAGCGCATCGGGATTGCCCGCGCCCTGGCCGTGAACCCCGACTTTATCGTGGCCGACGAGCCCGTGTCGGCGCTGGACGTGTCCATTCAGGCGCAGGTGGTGAACCTGCTGCAAGACCTGCAACAGGAACTGGGCCTCACCGTGCTGTTTATCGCGCACGACCTGCTGGTGGTGGAGTACATCTGTGACCGCATCATCGTGATGTATCTGGGCAAAATCATGGAGATTGCTCCCAGCCACCAGCTGAACAACGACCCACAGCACCCCTACACCGAGGCGTTGCTGTCGGCTGCGCCCGTGCCGGACCCGACCATCAAGCGTCAGCGCATCATTCTGGAAGGCGACATTCCCAGCCCCATCAACCCGCCCTCCGGCTGCGTGTTCCGCACCCGCTGCCGCTACGCGATTCCGCAGTGCGCCGAGGTGGTGCCGGCACTGCGCGAAGTCAAGCCGGGCCAGTTCAAGGCCTGCATCCGCGACGACATTCTCTGAGCCTGAGGTATGCAGGGCGGCCCCGCTGGATGTGGGGGCCGCTTTTCTTGTTTCCCACGAGGTGAGCCATGACTGACGCTGCCAGAACAGCTGTGGGCCTTTTCGTGCTGATTCTATTTGGCCTTGTTGCGCCTGCCCTGGCTGTCCACGTCCGCCGCTTGCATGATTTGGGTCAGGGTGAGCTGCTGTATATCGTGATTCTTGCCCTCTCTTTTATTCCTCTGCTGGGCCTGCTGATTCAGTTGCTGTTTACTGTTTGTCTGGCTCTGGCCCCTGGTCAGCCGCAGCCGAACCGCTGGGGCCTGCCGCCGCTGGAGCGCTGAATCCTCCCTGGCCTGCCGACAGGGGAAGCTGACGCCCACCTGAAGCGGAATGAAACTTTGGTTACGCTGGCTTTAACGGTGTTTTCCCCGCCCCGCTTCACAGTCGGGGCATGGACGCAAAGGTGAGGTTGGGGGCCATGCTGCTGCTGGGCGCTCTGGGAGCGGCTGGACTGGGAACATTGGCTGGGCGTGGGCTGGAACTGCCAGGAAGCGCCGCGCAGGCGCAGGCTGAGGACAAGTCGGCGGTGGGCGAACAGACGCAGCCGGCTGCCAGTGAGCTGCGGCTGTACGGCGGCTTTGCCGAGGTCCGCACGCCCGTCACGGCCAGTGGGACCAGCCTCAGCTACACCTGGCCGGCCAGTGCCTGGGAGGGGCTGGTGCCCGGCTCGCTGGACCTCGAAGGTCTGCCCTACACCCGCGCTGTGTATGCCGTGAATGCGCCCTGGCTGGAGCGCTACGAAGGCCAAATGGTGACACTGTATGAAGAAGGCCGTGCCAGCCGCGTCACACTGGTGCGTGCCCGCGACGGCCTGATTCGTGACCGTCGGGGGGACCACCGCCGGGTGACTGTGGAAAGTCTGGCGGTGCCCGGTGAACCGCCCCTGAGCGGCGAGGACGTAACGACCTCCACCTTCGAGCTGTCTGCGCCGGGCCGGGGCACACTGGCTTACCTGACCCGCTCGCTGAGCTGGGCACCGCGTTACACCCTGAATCTGGGGGCTGAGGGCAGCCCGCCGCAGCTTTCGGCCCTGGCCGACCTGCACAACCGCAGCGACCTGGCTTACCGGGTGCAGACCACCGAACTGCTGGCCGGCGACGTGGGGTTGGAACTGGGGCCAGGCTCTCCGGTGATGGGACAGACGGCGCAGACCACCTCTGCCACGGCCGAAACGGGCCAGGCCGCCTATGACATCGCCGCGCTGGGAAGCCTGAACGGAGTGTACCGCTACGCCCTGGAACAGCCGTTCGAGTTGCCGGCGGGCAGCACCGTGACCCTGCCTTTTATGCAGCCGCAGCTGAACAACTTTGGGGCCTACGCAGGGCTGAACACCGGCTTCAGTGGGCAGGGCAGCAAGGGCGTGCTGGGCCGCTTTTACCGTTTCAAGGCGCAGCAACCACTGCCGGGCGGCACGCTGACCGTGCGTGAACAGGGCCGCCTGGTGGGGCAGACCCGTGTGCCCGAGACGGCCGCCGGGCAGCCGGTCAGCTTCTCGCTGGGCCGCGACCCGGACCTGAGCTATGCCCGCAGCGTGAAAAAGGGCGCTGCCGTGCCTGAGGGCAAGGCCAAACGGGTGACCTACACCGTGACCTATCGCCTGCAAAACGCCCGCCCGCAGCCGGTGCGTGCCGAGCTGACCGAGCAGGTCTACGGTGACGCCCGCGTAAACGGTGACGCCGCTCTGGATGAAGGCAAGGTCCGCCTGGTGACCGAAGTGCCGGCTGGGGGAGAGGTCACGCGCACCTTTACAGTCCGCTTGCTGCAATAACAGCGCTTCCCTTGCTTTCCTCATGGAACATCAGGCGGGAAGTGCAACAGTGAAGTTATGAATAAACCAATGACTGTAGCGCTGGCGGCTGCCCTGCTGCTGGGAGGCGCCGCCCAGGCCCAGACGCGTCTGGCTGCTCCTGTGCCGGCCTCTTCTACTCCCCCCTCTTCTGCCGCTGCCGAGCGTACCCTGCAGGCGGACCTGCGGCTGTATCAGGACTTTGCCGAGGTGCGCCAGCCGGTGACTGCCCAGGGCGGCACCCTCGCAGTGGTCTGGCCCCAGAGTGCCTGGAGCGGCCTGATTCGTGACTCGCTGGACCTGGAAGGCCTGCCCTACACCCGCGCCGTGCACGCCACGCAGGCCAACTGGCTGGAAAGCATGGAAGGCCGCGAAGTCGTGCTTCATGAAGACGGCCAAGCCCCTCAGACCGTCACTCTGGTGCGTTCGCGTGACGTGCTGATTCGTGATGCACAGGGCCTGTACCGCCGGGTAGACCCGACCCGTCTGGCTTTCCCCGAACTGCCGCCCGAAAGTGGCTACGGTGCACTGCCCGTCAGCACCTTCGACCTGACTTCCCAGGCGAGCGGCACCGGCACGCTGAGCTATCTGACCCGTTCGCTGGGCTGGACTCCGCGCTACACCCTGCGCGTGCAAGGCGGCAAGCCCACGCTGGAAGCTCTGGCCGACGTGACCAACGGCACCGAGCTGAACTACCGCGTGGGCCAGACAGAACTGCTGGCGGGCGACGTGAACCTGAACCGCGATTATGAGATGTACCGTGCGGTGCCGACGGCCGCCAACTTCGCGGCTGATGCCCAGAGTGCGCCTGGAGCCGGTAAAATTGCCCAGCAAGGCAGCCTCAACGGCATCTACCGCTACGCCCTGACCGAAGCTTTTGCCCTGCCGGCCAACAGCACCGTGACCCTGCCGTTCATGACCCCGGCCGTGAAGGACTTTGAAGCCTACGCTGGGCTCAAACGCGGCTTTTCCGAGCAGAGTGACCGGGGCGTGCTGAACCGCTTTTACCGCTTCAAGGCGGACCGCGCCCTACCCGGCGGCGGCCTGACGGTGCGCGAGGACGGGCGCGTCACCGGCCAGACCCGTGTGCAGGAGACGGCGGCGGGGCAAGCGGTGGACTTTGCCCTGGGCCGTGACCCGGATGTGAGCTACGTGCGCTCGGTGAAGGCACTCAGCCGCACAGCCCGCAGCGCCGTCTTCCAGGTGACCTACGCCCTGGAGAACAGCAAAAAGCAGCCCGTGAAGGTAGAAATCACCGAAAGCCTGTACAACGACCGCGCTGAGGTCAAGGCGGAAGGCGCTGGGAGCGGTGACGTGCGCCGTGAAGGCAGCGACGTGAACCTGGCCCTGACCTTGCCCGCAGGCGGCAAAGTCACGCGCACCTTTACCGTGACGTTGCCGCTGCAATAGTTCCGTGCTCTGAAAGCAGGCCCCGCCCCCACCCTCAGGGAAGCGGGGCGTCTTTCTTGGCCGCGCCCCTCTCTCTGGCATACTGCTGGGCGTATGTCCGACCTGACCCCTGCCCAGCCCCAGTCTCCGTCCGAATCCCCGTCCGCCCCCAGGCAGCCGCGCCGCCGCGTGCTGCTGCTGGCCGGCGGCCAGTCCGAGGAGCACGAGGTCAGCCTCTCCAGCGCCCGCTCGGTGCTGGCCGCGCTGCCGCAGGACCGCTTTGAAGTGACCGCCGTAGTGATTTCCAAGCAGGGCCGCTGGCTGCCCCCGGCCGAAACGGCGCAGGCTTTGGGCGCGGGCGCCGCCGAGTCGGGCGGCGAACCCATGCTGCAGCGGGTGTCAGATACTGCCGGCTACGATGTGGTGTTTCCACTGCTGCACGGCCCGATGGGCGAGGACGGCACCGTGCAGGGCCTGCTGACCCTGGCAGGTCTGCCGTTCGTGGGCAGCGGCGTGCTGGGCAGCAGCGTGGGCATGGACAAAATCATGACCAAGCGGGTGCTGGAAGCGGCCGGTATTCCCCAGGTGGCCTGGCGTGAGGCCAGCCGCGCCGAGTGGCGCCGTGACCCGCAAGGTGTGCAGAGCCGCGCCGCCGAACTGGGCTTCCCGCTGTTCGTGAAGCCGGCCAACATGGGCAGCAGCGTGGGCGTGAGCCGGGTGACGGGCGCTGGCGAGCTGGCGGAGGCCCTGGAACTGGCCTTCGGGCACGACCGCCGGGTAATCGTGGAAGCGGCGGCTGGCGCCAAGCCCCGCGAGGTGGAGGTGGGCATTCTGGGCAACGACGACCCGGTGGCCAGCCCAGTAGGCGAACTGCGTTTCGACACCGATTTTTACGACTACGACACCAAGTACACCGGGGGCCGCGCCGAGATGCTGATTCCTGCGCCGCTGCCTGAGGGGGTGTCCGAGCGGATTCAGGAGCTGGCGCTGCGGGCTTATCAGGCCCTGGACTGCGCCGGCCTGAGCCGGGTGGATTTCTTTTACGTGGAGGAAACCGGCGAGCTGCTGCTCAACGAAATCAATACCATGCCGGGCTTTACGACCACTTCCATGTATCCCTCACTGCTGCAGGCGCACGGCCTGAGCTACCCGGAACTGGTGACCCGGCTGATTGAGCTGGCGCTGGAAGAACGCTAGAAGTTTCGACCCATGGACCCGTCCTGGTGGCGGGTTTTTTGTGGACAGGCAGGGCCGGTGGTACTAGATTTGACAATACCGAGTGGTTTACTTAGGATTAGCCATATGAAAAAAGTATTCCTGATGGCGGGCGCCCTGATGCTCGCGGGCAGCAGCGTGGCGCAGAGCGGTTCTATTACGCTGTACTCGGGCCGTGGCAAGACCTTTGTGGAGCCGATTGTGCAGCGGTTCGAGAAAGAAACCGGAATCAAGGTCAACGTGCGCTACGGCAAGGACGCCGAGCTGGTGGCACTGCTGCGCCAAGAAGGAGCCCGCTCGCCCGCCGACGTGTTCTGGGGCAACTCGCTGGGCGCGATGGGGCAGCTGGACAGCGACGGCCGCTTCGTGCGCCTGGGCAACAACCTGAGCCGGAATGTGGCCCGCCAGTACATGCCTGCCAGTGGCAACTGGGTGCCCACCACGGTACGTTTCCGCACGCTGGCCTACAGCTCCGAGCGCGTCAAGGCTTCTCAGCTGCCTGCCAGCGTGTTTGACCTGCCCAAGATGACGCAGTTCAAGGGGCGCATCGGCTGGACGCTGAGCTACCCCTCCTTTCAGGACTTCCTGGCCGGCATGATTGCCCAGCACGGCGAAGCCAAGACCCGGCAGTGGCTGCTGGACATGAAGAAGCTGAACCCCGTGGACTACAAGACCAGCAACGTGAACATGATGGAAGCCATCCGCGCCGGTCAGATTGATATGGGTCTGACCAACCACTACTACATCCAGCGCGTGGGCAAGCTGGGCTACCCGGTGGAAACCCATTTCTTCAAGGCCGGCGACATCGGCAACCTGGGCAATGCCACCGGCGTAGGGGTGCTGAAGACCAGCAAGAACCCCGCCGCCGCCAGCCGCCTGGTCCAGAAGATGGTGTCCAGCGACGCGCAGAACTTCTTTATGGGCGTGAACTTCGAGTACCCGGTGATCAGCAACACCTACACCCCCAGCGGCATGCTGCCCTACGCCGACGCTGTTCGGCGCAGCCCCCGCATCAGCGCCAGCGCCCTGCCCAGCAACCTGCAAAAGGCCCAGAAGCTGCTGCGCGAAACTGGCCTGCTGTAATCCCTTTTCCCCCGAGTCTTTCCCCGGCTTCCCGCCCTTCGCCCGGCGGGAAGCTTTTTTGGTGGGGTGGTGGTTGTGCGCTAGGCGGAGGGAGCAGCCGACCATACCCGACTAAACCGCTCCACTTTTTGGTATCATTGGCGGCGCTGCTCCTTTGCTCTTTGCTATGTCAGACCGCACTTCCCAGACCCGTCCACCTCTGCTGCTGACCCTGCCCGCGCTGCTGGCGGCGCTGGGGGTGGGCCTGCCGATGGTATACCTGCTGCGCGAAGCTTTCGGGGCCGACCTGACGGCCGTGCGCGAGATTTTGTGGCGCGGCCGCAACCTGGAACTGCTGGGCAACACCCTGCTGCTGACCGTGAGTGTGGTGGCAGCCGGCACCCTGATTGCGCTGCCGCTGGCTTACCTGGTGGGGCGCACCACTTTCCGGCCCCGGCGGTTGCTGGCGCTGCTGGGAGTGCTGCCGCTGGCGGTGCCGGGGTATGTGGGTGCCTACGCCCTGATTGCCGCCAGCGGCGCGGGGGGAGCGCTGGACGCCCTGGTGGGCTGGGCTCCCCCCGCACCGGGCGGGTTTGGTGGGGCACTGCTGGCCCTGACCCTGTTCACTTTCCCGTACCTGTTTCTGAACCTGTACGCAGGCCTGCGGGCCGCCGACCCTGCCCTGGAGGAAGCGGCACGCTTGCTGGGGCGCACGCCCTGGCAGACCTTTACTGCCGTGACCCTCCCCGCGCTGCGCCCGGCCTGGCTGGCGGGAGCGCTGCTGGTCGCCCTGCACGTCCTGGGCGACTTCGCGGTGGTCAGTCTGATGCGCTATCCCACCTTCAGTGCCGCCATCTACCAGCAGTACACGGCCGCCTACGACACCGTCTACGCGGCCTGGCTGGTGCTGGCACTGCTGGTCCTGACCGGCGCGGCCCTGTGGCTGGAAGCCCGCTTGCTGCGTGGCGTGTTCCTGAGCCGGGTGTCGGGTGGGGCCGTGCGCCCCCACCGCCGCCACGCCCTGGGAGCCTGGGCGGTGCCGGCCTGGGTGCTGGTGCTGGCGCTGGCCGCCCTGACGCTGGCGCTGCCGCTGGGCACCGCGCTGTACTGGCTGCGGCTGGAAGTCAGCCCCTACGTGCTGGCCGACGTGTGGGACGCCGCCCGGCTGGCGGGGGGCAGTGCGGCCGTCACTGCCGCCCTGACTGCCGCGCTGGCGTTTGTGCTGGCCTACATCGGCAGCCGCTACAGCGGGTGGTTGCCCCGCCTGGCCGAGCGGGTGGCCTACCTGGGCTACGCCACCCCGCCACTGGCGCTGGCCTTGTCGCTGGTCTTTTTTACGCTGGCTGCCGTGCCCGCGCTGTACCAGACGCTGCCGCTGCTGGTGCTGGCCTACACCCTGCACTTTGCCGCCGAGGCCATCGGGCCGCTGCGCTCGGCGCTGCTGCGCGCCACGCCCCGGCTGGAAGAAGCCGCCCGCGTGCTGGGCCATGCTCCGGCGCAGGCCATGCGCCGCGTGACCCTGCCTATCGTGCTGCCGGGGGTACTGGTGAGTGCAGCGTTTGTGTTCCTGAGCGTGCTCAAGGAGCTGCCGCTGACGCTGCTGCTGGCGCCCGCAGGCTTTACCACACTGGCCGTGGGCGTGTGGACCTATACCGAAGAAGCGCTGTACGGTTCAGCCGCCCCCTACGCCCTGGCGCTGATGCTGGCCGGCGCCGTGCTGTCGCTGCTGATTCTGCGCCGTGAAAAGCTGTAAAGGAGCTGCTCCGATGACCCGACCTCATTTGCTGTCCCTACGCCACCTCACCAAAAGTTACGGCCCAGGCCTGCCCCCCGTGGTCCAGGACCTGAACCTGGAGATGGGGGAGGGCGAACTGGTCACGCTGCTGGGCCCCTCGGGCTGCGGCAAGACAACCACCCTGCGGCTGGTGGCCGGGTTGGAGGCGCCGGACAGTGGGCAGGTGGGTCTGCGCGGACAGGACGTGACCCCGCTGCCTCCCGAACGGCGCGGGGTGGGGCTGGTGTTTCAGGACTATGCGCTGTTTCCGCATCTCAGCGTGCTGGACAATGTACTGTTCGGCCTGCAGACCTTGCCTGCCGCCGAGCGCCGCCGGCGGGCGCAGGACACCCTGGCCCTGGTGGGCCTGACTGTGTTCGAGGGCCGGATGCCGCACCAGTTGAGCGGCGGGCAGCAGCAGCGGGTGGCGCTGGCCCGCGCTCTGGCCGCCCGCCCGGCCCTGCTGCTGCTGGACGAACCCTTTTCTAACCTGGACGCTTCGCTGCGGCACTCTACCCGCGCCGAGGTGCGCTCTATCCTGCGCCAGAGCGGCACGGCAGCGCTGCTGGTCACCCACGACCAGGAGGAAGCGCTGGCCTTCAGCGACCGGGTGGTGGTCATGCGGGCCGGCGCCGTAGAGCAGGCCGGGCCGCCTGCCGAGGTGTACGCCGCGCCGCGCACCGCGTTCGTGGCGAACTTCCTGGGCCGCGCCAACCTGCTGACGGCCACGGCTCAGGGAGAGACGGCCGAGTGTGCGCTGGGCCGGGTGAAGCTGAACCGTCCGCTGCAGGGCACGGCCATGCTGTGCCTGCGCCCCGAGCAGCTGCGCCTGAATGCTGACCCCGCCGGTCCCGCCGAGGTGCTGGGCCGCGAGTTCCGGGGGTGGGCGGTGGCCTACACCCTGCGGCTGGGCGTGGGCGGCGGTGCCCAGGAGTTGCAGGTGCTGCGCCCTGCCGGCGAACCGCTGCTGAACGAGGGAACACGCGTCACCGTCGAGATGACGGGGCCGGCCCACGTCCTGGACTGAGGTTCCCCGGCTCCCCGGCGCGCAGCGAACGCTGTAACAATCTCGCCAGAGTAACTGAGCGCATACTCAGGTATGGCAAGGCCCAAGATTATCGAGACCGAAGACCTGGTGGCCGCCGCCCGCAGCGCTTTTTTGGAGCAGGGAGTGGGCGTGAGTACCGCCGAAATCGCCCGCCGCGCCGGCATCTCCGAAGGCACGCTGTTCAGCCGCTTCGCCACCAAAGAAGAGCTGTTCGGGGAAGCCATCGGCCTGAGCCGCTACGGGCACTGGCGCACGGAGCTGCTGGAGCAGGTGGGCCAGGGCGATGTGCGCGGCAACCTGGAGCGCTGCGGCATGAGCTACCTGCGAGAAGCCCAGGATCTGCTGGACGCGCTGATGCTGGTCTTTTCGCGTGGGCACGCTCCCGAACACAATCCGCTGTTGGCGAAGCTGGGCGACCCTCTCGCGCAGGACACCGGCACACTGGCCAGCTACCTGCGGGCCGAGGTCGAGCGTGGGCGGCTGCGGCCCCTGGACACCGAACTGACGGCCCTGACCATCACGGGGGCGCTCAGCCAGTGGTTGCAGCAAGGGCGGATGTCGCCCTGCAGCGGGCCCGCTCCCGAACGCGACCCTGGCCGCTTCGTGCGGGGGCTGTTCGACCTGCTGTGGCCGGGCCTGGAGCCTAACTGAGCCATTACTTGAAAACTGACCAGCCGTTCACCACACTGGCTGACGTGTGGATGTCCTTTCTTTTTCTGACAGGTGCTTTATGAAACGATTGACCCCTTTTCTGCTGCTCTCGGCGCTGCTGGCGACCGGCCTGAGCGGTTGCCGCCCCGCCGAACCTGAGGCCCAACCTGCCCGCGTAGACGTGGCCGCGCCTCCCCCCAAAGAAACGTCCCAGCCGGTCCAGGTGCTGACCGTGCAGGAAGGCACGCTGCGGACCGAACGCCGCGTGACCGGCACTGCCCAGGCCAGCCGCACCAGCAACGTGGCGGCGCTGGCCAGCGGAGCCCTGCTGAGCTACGAGGTGGCCGAGGGTGAAAGTGTGGCGGCCGGCGCGGTGGTGGCCCGCCTGGACGACACCGACGCCCAGCAGGCCGCCCAGAACGCCCGCGCCCAGCTGGAGCAGGCCCGCATCAGCTATGCCAGTGCCCGCCGCAGCCTCAGCGAGAATGCCGGGGCACTGGAAGCTGCCGTGACTGCGGCGCAGTCCAGCCTGGACCTGGCCCAGAAGGAACTGGTGCGCGCCGAAGACGCCAGCAACACGCCCCAAGCAGCGCTGGACGCAGCCCGCGACCGCGTGACCCAGGCCCGCGCCGGACTGGCGCAGGCGCAGGCGGGGCTGGCCGCCAACCGCGCTGGCAGCGGCAACGGAGCCAACCTGGACCTGCTCTCCGCGCAGGTGGAGTCGGCCCAGGCCGCCGTCACTCAGGCCGAGGCGCGCATCCAGCGTGCCAGGGTCACGGCTCCGTTCGCCGGGGTGGTCAGCAGCCAGCTGGTGCAGCCGGGCGAGTTCGCCGCGCAGGGTAGCCCGGTGTTCCGGCTGGTGGACACGGCCTCGCTGCGGGCCACCTTCAGCGTCACGCCGCAGGACGCGGCCCAGCTGGTCCCCGGCACCCGCATGAATCTGGGCTACGGCGGGGTGAACTACGTGGCGGTGGTCGAGAGCGGCGAAGCCATCGCCGGCGAGGACCGGCAGGTGCCGCTGCGTGCCCGCATCGAGGGCGGCGCGGCCATTCCGCCCGGTGCCAGCGTGCAGCTGCGCTACCGGCTGGAGCTGGCCGGTGGGGTGCTGGTGCCCAGCCGCGCCCTGGGGGTATCGGGCAGCGAGAATTACGTGTACGTGGCGGAGGGGGACACCGCCCGCCGCGTCCCAGTCGAGGTGCTCTCCGAAAGCGACGGCCAGGTGGCCGTCAGCGGCCTGCAGAATGGCGCCCGGCTGATTTACCCGGTGCCCAGCTCCTTGCAGGACGGCTCCAAAGTGGCGGTGCAGGCCAGCGCGGGCGGCGGCAAATGAGTGGTCCTTTGTCCCCCGAACAGGAAACGGCGGTCACGCTGGACCGCTACGGCCGGCCCGACCCCTTCAGCCCGCCGCCTGGTCTGCTGCCCGACGGGACGCCCGAGCCGTCCATTCATCCGGCAGTGCGCTTCAGCGTGCGGAACGTGGTGTTCTCGCTGGGCATTTTCGCAGCGGCGGTGCTGCTGGGCCTGATTGCGGCCAGCCGCCTGGGCACCGACCTGCTGCCCGACTTCGAGGTGCCGGTGCTGGCGGTCAGCACCACTTACCCCGGCGCCAGCCCCGAGCAGGTGAACCGCGAGGTGAGCACCCGCGTGGAGGACGCCATCAGCACGGTGGCGGGCGTGACCGACGTGAGCACCACCTCGGTGGGCAGCCAGTCGGCAGTGGTCATCACTTTTGCCGAGGGCACCGATATCGATGCGGCGGCCAACTCAGTGTCGCAGGCGGTGTCGGCTATCCGGGCCACGCTGCCTGACGGGGCCGAGGCTCCGGTGGTGCAGAAGTTCGACCCCAACGCCCGGCCGATTCTGACCCTGTCGCTGCTCTCTGCAGGTGCCGGCCCAGCCGAGGCCGCCAGGTACGCCGAGGACATTCTGGTGCCCCGCTTGCAGCGCGTTCCCGGTGTGGCCGACGTGACGGTGTCGGGCGGGCGTGACCGGGCAGTGGAAGTGCTGCTGGACCCCGCCCGGCTGAACACCTACGACCTCAGCGCCGCGCAGGTGTCGGGGGCCATCGGGGCCTCGGCGCTGGACATTCCGGCCGGAACCCTGGTGCAGGGCGGCCAGGAAATCACCTTCGCCACCCGCAACACCCCCAGCACGCTGAGCGACGTGGAAAACATCCTGGTGGATTCGGCCCGCGGTATTCAGATCAGCGACGTGGCCGACGTGCGGGATGCCAGCGAGCGGGTCAGCACCCTCTCGCGGGTGAACGGGCAGCCGGCCGTGCTGCTGGATATCCGCAAGGCCAGCGGCAGCAACTCGCCAGCGGTGGCGGACGCCGTGCGCGAAGTGGTCTCCGAGCAGGCCGCCGAGTTGCCGCAGGGCTACCGCCTGAGCGTGGCCACCGACACCACCGACGTGACCCGCGCCACGGTGGACGACACCCTGCACGAGTTCTTTATCGCTGTGGCGGCCGTGGGCGTCATTGTGCTGCTGTTTCTGGGCCGGCTGAGCACCGTGTTCGCGGTGATTCTGGCGGTGCCCATCTCCATCAGCGCTGCGCCGCTGGTCTACGCCGGGCTGGGCTTCACCTTCAACATCGTCTCGCTGCTGGCCATTATCGTGGCCATCGGTATCGTGGTGGACGATTCCATCGTGGTGGCCGAGAACGTGCAGCGCTACCGCGACCTGGGCTACGACCGCCTGCGGGCCGTGCTGCTGGGCGGCTCAGAGGTGTTCTCGGCCGTTACGGCGGCCAGTTTCGCGCTGCTGGCGGTGCTGATTCCTCTCAGTCTGATGCCGGGGCTGCTGGGGCAGTTTTTCAGCCAGTTCGGCCTGGGCCTCTCGGCCGCCATCCTGATGAGCTGGCTGGAAAGTCTGCTGTTCCTGACTGTCCGCATGGCCTACACCCGTGACCGCGAGCCGCTGGGCTGGGCCGGCGTGCCCGGTGTGCTGGCCGGATTCCCGGCGCTGCTGCGCTCCAGCCTGGCCGGCGTAAAGACCGGACGCGGCGTGCTGGCGCTGCTGCTGGCCGGTGCGGCGACCTGGCTCCTGGCCGAGTGGGTGGCGCGGCAGCAGGGATACCAGCTGGAACCCTGGGCGCTGGGCCTGCTCAGTCTGCTGGCTCCCCTGACCCTGGCCGTCTTCCGCTACGCCACGGCCGCGCTGCTGGGCCTGCTGGAAGCCCTGACCGGCACGCTGCACCGCGCCACGGAGCGGGTGGTGTCGGCGGCAGCGCGGGCTTACGCAGCCTCGGTGCGCGCACTGCTGCAGCGGCCCTGGACAGCGGTGCTGGCAGCGGGCCTGTTCCTGCTGAGCGCCCCGCTGGCCCTGCGGAGCATAGGCTTCAGCTTCGTGCCGCAGAGCGATTCGGGCCTGATGACCGTGACGGTGGAACTGCCGCGCGGCACGGCACTGGACACCACCAACGCCCTGACGGCGCAGGTGGAAGAGCGGCTGCTGAGCAAGTCTGAAGTGACGCTGGTGCAGGCGGACGTGGGGTCCGGTGGCCCGCTCGCCGGAGCGCGGACCAACGAGTCCAGCCTCACCGTGAACCTCACGCCCAAAGAAGAGCGCCCCGGCGTGCAGGAACTGATTGAAACCTACCGCGCCGAGCTGGCCCCGCTGGCGGAGAAAGTGCCCGGCGCGGAAATCCGGTTGGCGTCGGTAGAAACCGGCCCCGCCGGCAGCAGCGATATCAGCCTGGCGCTGGCGGCACCTACCCAGGCGCTGCTGCGTGAGCGGCACGCTGAAGTGCTGCGCCTGCTGCGGGCCGACCCGGGTGTGCAGACCGTGACCAGCAGCCTGAGCGATACCCGGCAGGAGCGCGTGTTCGTTCCCGACCCGGCCAGCCTGAGCGGCACCGGCCTGACGGTGCGCGACGTGGCGAACGCCCTACGCACCTACAACGAAGGCAGCGTGGCCGGGCAGCTGCGCGAGGGCGACACCGGCGTGGATATCGTGGTGCGGCTGGACCCGGCCCGCGTGCCCACCGAGCAGGCCCTGCTGGGACAGACCATCTACGCGCCTGCGCTGCGCACCGAGGTGGCGCTGGGGACACTGGGCGAGTTCCGCATCGCCGAAGCGCCCGCGACGCTTTCACGGCTCAACAAGGCCTTTACGGCCACGCTGGAGATTGACCTGGTGCCCGGCGGCCCCAACGCCTTCGCCTACGGCAAGCAGCTCACGGACAAAGTTGCTGCCGCCGGCCTGCTGAAGGACAACGTGACCCTGGGCAATGCCAGCTCGTTCGGCAGCGCGGGCCTCACCGAAGACCTGGTGTTTTACGGCCCGGTGCTGATTGTGATGGCGTCGCTGCTCACTTACCTGGTGCTGGGCAGTCAGTTCAACTCGTTCCGTTATCCGCTGTACCTGCTGCTGCCGGTGCCGCTGGCGCTGGTGGGCGGGCTGTGGTCACTGCGGCTCTTCGGCACCGACCTGGACGTCATTACCATGATCGGCATGGTGATTCTGCTGGGTCTGAGCACCAAGAACTCCATTCTTTACCTGGAATTCGTGACCGAGCGCCTGCGCTCGCAGCCGCTGCGTGAAGCCCTGATTGAAGCCGCCGAGCTGCGCTTTCGGCCCATCATCATGACCACGCTGACGGTGCTGGTCATCAGCATTCCGCTGATTCTGGGCCAGGGCGACGGCGCTGAGTTCCGCCGGGGCCTGGGCATCGTGATTCTGGGCGGCATCGTGACCTCCACGCTGCTGACCTTTTATGTGGTGCCCAGCGTGTTCTACCTGGGCGAGCGCGGCCGCCAGCCGGGACTACCGGCCGGACAGGAGCCTGCGCCGGCCCGGATTTAGCCTTTCCTTGAGTTGTGAATGCGGCGTCAGCACCTGTGGGGGCGGCGCCGCTACACTGTGGGCACACTGGCCGGGGCCGATGTCCCTGTGACCGGCGGCTGCCGCAGGTGACCCCCGCGGCCTGGCCGGCGCTGCCCAGCAGGGCAGGCCACACAAGGAGCAGAAGAGAAACTATGGAATGGAAAAATCTTCCCGGCAGTGGCCGTGGGTTCGAGAACAGAGGCGGTGGCCGTGGCGGCGGCCTGGCGGTCGGCGGTATCGGCGGCCTGCTCCTGATGCTGGTGGCGGCCTTTTTCGGCATTGACCCCCGCGTGGTGACCAACAGCGGTCTGGTGCAGACCGAGCAGACCCAGCCCCAGACCGAAAGCGGCCAGAACGACGAGCTGAGCCAGTTCCTCAACAAGATTGCCGGCAGCACCGACAAGGTCTGGGCCGACATCTTCACTGAGGAAGGGCTGAAGTACAACTCGCCCAACTTCGTACGGTTCAGCGGCCAGACCCAGACCGGTTGCGGCACCGGCACCAGCGGCGTCGGCCCCTTTTACTGCCCGCTGGACAGCACCGTGTATCTGGACCCCAGCTTTTTCACCGAGATGCAGCAGCAGCTGGGCGGCGGCGGCGACTTCGCCTACTCCTACGTGATCGCGCACGAGGTGGGCCACCATATCCAGAACGAACTGGGCATCGCCGACCAGGTGCAGCGCCAGCAGCAGCGCCTGCCCGAAGCTCAGGGCAACCAGCTGAGCGTGCGTATGGAGCTGCAGGCCGACTGCTTCGCGGGCGTGTGGGGCAACCGGGTGTCCGACCTGGCGCAGCTGACCCAGGACGACGTACGTGAAGCGGTGGACACCGCCGCCGCCATTGGTGACGACACCCTGCAGTCGCGTGGGCGCGGCTACGTGCAGCCCGACTCCTTTACCCACGGCACTTCCGAGCAGCGGGTGAACTGGTTTATGCGCGGCTTCAAAAGCGGCGACGCCGACCAGTGCGAAACCTTTAAGCAGGACTACAGCCAGCTCTAAACCCTGGCCGCTTGCCGGACAACAAAAAAGCCCCGCCTTCTCTGGAAAGTGCGGGGCTCTTGCGTAGGTCTACATCGCAGGCATCGGGGTGGGGCTGCCGGGGATAGCGTCAGGCAGGCCTGGGGTGTCCGGGTTGCTGGGCGCGTCAGGCGTGGGCATACCGGGGGTATCGGGGTTGGCCGGCGGGTCCTGCACGGGGATGGGGTTGGTGTCCTGGCCCGGCATCTGTTCCGGGCGCGGTGCGGGCACGTCGGTCGGCTCGCTGGCCGGGGAGGGGGGACGGTCGTAGGGGCCGGTGGTCTGCATCGTCGCTTGCATGGTCATGGAAACACCTTCTGCGGAGAGAGAAAAAGTAAGGGCGTGCCTCCAGCATGGCACGCCTCCCCAAGTCAAACGTGATCCGGCACGTTCGCCGGCCCCTTTCTCAGCAGTTCCTAAATGGCTGCCCCGTCGCCACACAGCGGCGCAGCTGTGCCGCCTTAGCCTTCGCTGCCTTCCAGTGCGTAGGCCAGCATCAGCCGGCCGGTCTGCTCCAGGGCCTGGGTGTGGGTGCGCTCGTAGGCGTGGCTGGCGTCCACCCCAGGGCCGATCAGGGCCACCGGGAAGTCGCCGCCGGCCCGCCAGGCAGCCGTGCCGTCGGAAGCGTAGTAGGGGTAGATGTCCACCTTCAGGTCCACGCCGCAGCGGGCCGCCACCTGCCGCAGCCGGCTGCTCAGCGCGTGGTCGTAGGGGCCGCCGCTGTCGGCCACGCACAGGGTGCAATGGTGCTCGGAGCTGGTCTGGCCCTCGCCCACAGCCGCCATGTCCACGGCAATCAGTTCCTCGGTGTGTGCGGGAATGCCGGTGGCCGCCCCGTGCCCGACTTCTTCGTAGGTGGTCACGTGAAAGGCCACCGTGCGCTGCGGCGATTCAGCCAGCAGGGCGCGGGTCAGCGCCAGGAACAGCGCCACCGCCGCCTTGTTGTCGATGTGGCGCGACTTGAGATAGCCCGACGGCAGCAGGCGTGGCCGGGCGTCCAGCGACACGAAATCGCCGACCTCCACCCCCAGCACCCGCGTCTCGCTGGCCGAAGCGGTCACCTCGTCCAGCCGCACTTCCATCACGCTCGCCTCGCGCTTCAGGTCGCGCAGGGCGGCGCCGTGGACATGCCCGCTCTGCTTGATGTTGACCACGGTGCCGGTCAGGACCCGGCCCAGCTGGGTGTGAACCTTCACGTCCTCGCCCTCGATGGTGGCCCAGTCGTAGCTGCCCAGCATGCTCAGGGCCAGTCGGCCCGACGGCTTGATGGCCTTGACCATGGCCCCCAGGGTATCCACGTGTCCGCTGAAGGTCACATGGCCCTCACGGCGGCCGGGAATCTCCCAGCTGAGCGCTCCCTTGCGGTTGCGGGTGCCGGTCACGCCCATGGCGGCCAGCTCGGCTTCGATCAGCGCCACCGCTTCCTCGGTGAAGCCGGTGGGGCTGGGCGTATCCAGCAGGCGAATCAGCACGTCCAGGGTGTAGTCCAGGTCCAGCAAGGGCAGGTCTTGGCGTTTGAGGGTGTTCATGGGAAGCTCCTGTCGGATGAGAGGCGGCGGAAAAAGCGCAGTCCCGGTCAGCTGGCTGCGCCGGAGTCGGTGCCCGGACCGGTGCCCTGGTCTGCAGTCTGCGCCGTGCTTACCGGGGCCAGGTGCAGGGTCAGGCCGTACTGCGCGGCATACTCCTGCGCGGCAGCCAGCTCCGGCGAGCCGGGCAGCGCCAGCACATCCAGTTCGCGGCAATCCAGGCCTTGCAGGTGCTGGGCCAGCGTGATGTCGCCCTCCGGCAACTGCCCGGCGAAGGGGTCGGTGCTGCTTGCCCGCACCAGCAGGTCGCCTTCTTCGGCGCGGATGTCAGGGTGCAGCACCCACCCGCGTGAAAAGGTCTCGGGCGTGTCCGGGAACAGTCCACCGTCCCACTGCACGAGAATGACGGGGAGGCCCTGGTCGCGGGCCTCCTGAAGCTGCTGACGGAAGGGGTGCACACTCAGCTGGTCAGCGGAGGAAGAAGTCTCAAAATAATGCCGCTGGACCGTCAGGAACAGCGGCAGCCGGGAAGCAGAGGTCATGGTACTGATGATAACGGTCTGAGAACTGCTCAGCCCTCTGAGCGCTCAGCCGTCACCGGCCCCGTGCTGACCGGCGCCCCCTGGCCGTGGCCGGCTCTTACTCCTGGGGTGCGGGCGCCTTGACCGTGGCGATGCTGGCGCCGCTGTCCACATACACGGTCTGCCCGGTGATGCCGGTGCTCAGGTCGCTCAGCAGGTACAGGCCCAGGTTCCCCACCTCCTCGGGAGTGGGGTTGCGGCCCAGCGGGGCACTCTCGGCGGCGTTGCTGTACAGCATGGCAAAGGCCGGAATCGAGCGGGCGGCGATGGTCCGCATCGGCCCGGCGCTGATGGTGTTCACGCGAATCTGCCGCTCGCCCAGCTCCACGGCCAGGTAACGGGTGGAGGCTTCCAGAGCGGCCTTGGCGGCGCCCATCACGTTGTACTTGGGCACCACGCGCTGCGAGGCCTGGAAGGTCAGGCTGACGATACTGCCGCCGTCACGCAGCAGCGGCTCGGCGTGGCGGGCCGCGCTGACCAGGGTGTAGGCGCTCACGTTCAGCGCGGTGTTCCAGTCGTCGGACGTGGTGTCGATAAAGCGGCCGTCCATCGCTGCCTTGGGCGCAAAGCCGATGGCGTGCACCAGAAAGTCCAGCTCACCGAATTCGTCCTTTACCCGCTGAAACAGGGCGCTCAGGTCTTCTTCGCTGGTGGCGTCGCACTGCTGAATCCAGGTGCCGGGGCGGCCCGCCGTCAGCTTTTCCAGCTCGCCGCGCAGCCGCTCGCCCTGGTAGGAAAAGCCCACCTGGCAGCCCGCTTCCAGCAGCCGCTCTGCGATGGCCCAGCCCAGGGACCGGGCGTTGGCCACCCCCATTACCAGGGCGCGCTTGTCCGACATATCGATGCTAAGACTCATGGGGCAAAGTCTAGAGCACTTCCATTCGTTGGACCGCATCCAATATTCGCTGCCTCAGCGTGGCTGCTGAGGCGCGCCGGCCCTTTGGGGGTAAGCGGCGTCAGAGTACCGAGAGAAGGTGTCCCCCATACTGCCGGGGTGTCAGGCACTCCCTTTCTTATTCGCAGCCCCCTGATAGGACTGCCGCATGGCTTTACCACCCGCCGTGGTGGCCGGTCGGGCGGCCCGTTCGCGGGGCTGAATCTGGACGACCGCCAGGACGACCCGGTGACTGTGGCCGAAAACCGCCGGCTGGCCGCTGGAGCGCTGGGCTACCGCCTGGCCGAGGTGGCCCGGCTGGAGCAGGTGCATGGGCTGGAGGTGCTGCCGGCCCGCCCCGGCGTACAGACTGGCGACGCGCTGGTCACCGCCGACCCGGACCTGCTGCTGGCCATCGGCACCGCCGACTGCTACCCCATCCTGCTGGCCGATGAGGAAGCCGGCGTGATTGGCGCGGCGCATGCGGGCTGGCGCGGCACGGTGGGCCGCATTGCGGAGCGCACGCTAGCGGCCATGACCGAGCTGGGCGCCCGTCCAGAACGCACCCGCGCCGCCATCGGCGTGGGCATCTGCGCCGCGCAGTACCCGGTGGGCGCGGAGGTGGCCCAGACGTTCGCCGCCGCTGGCCTGGGCGACCACCTGGACGGCAAGCGCCATCTGGACCTGGGCGGGGCCAACCGGCAGGTGCTGCTGGAAGCGGGGCTGGCACCGCAGCACCTCTGGCAGGCAGGGGGGTGCAGCACGGAGGCCGACTTCTATTCGTACCGCCGCGACGCCGGCGTCACCGGGCGGATGTGGGGCCTGATTGGGCTACGCCAGCAGAGGGCCGGGTCCGCAGCTGGGGAGGTGGGGCGGTGAGCCTGCTGAAGCTGCTGCGGCCGGGCGATGTGATTCGCAGTGTGGCGGACATCACCCCGGAGTTCCTGGCTGCCCGTGGCCTGCGCGGACTGTTGCTGGACCTGGACAACACCCTGGTGCCCTACCACTCCTACGACGACTTTCCCCGCTCGGCCCGCTGGGTGGAGGAGATGACCGGCTCCGGCATCCGGCTGGCGCTGCTCAGCAACGCCACCGTGAAGCGCGCCGAGGAATGGCGGGGGCGCCTGGCGCTGGAGGGGGTCGGCATGGCCGGCAAACCCAACCCGGCCGCCTTTCGCCGTGCGGCCCGCGCTCTGGGACTTCCGCCGCAGCAGGTAGGTATGGTCGGCGACCAGCTGTTCACCGATGTGCTGGGCGGCAATCTGGCCGGCCTACACACCATCTTGGTCCACCCACTGATCGACAACGCCTTACCTCACACCCGCATCGCACGGATGCTGGAGCGCCGGGTCCTGGCCCGTCACGGCCATGCCTGGGGGCCGGAGGTTTGGCAGCCTGGCGGAGCAGAGGATGGGTATGGAAAGTAAGATTTTTACATTTCGTCCCGGCTGCCTGCAGGCCGGAAGCTGCGCTCCCGTGACCGAGCGCACGCAGGAGGATGCATGACGACTCTATCTATCGCTGACCGTAAGCTGGGCGCCGTACTGCTGGACGGCGGCTACATCACCGACGAGGACCTGCAGCGCATGTTGGTGCGCCACGCTGAGGTGGGCGGGCGCCTGGCCGACGTGATGATCGACTCGGGTGTGGTGGGCGAAAAGCGCCTGGCCCACGCCATCGAGTCCAGCCTGGGCATTCCGGCCATCGACCTGATGGCGGTGGAGCCGCAGCCCCAGGCGCTGGCGACCATTCCCGGCCACGTGGCGCAGAACGCCGCCGCCGTGCCGTTCGCCCTGGAAGGCGACCTGCTGAAAGTCGCCATGCTCGACCCGCTGTCCACCCTCACCATCGAGGTGCTGGAAGACGAAACCGGCTACGACATCGAGCCGTATCAGGCCATGCGCTCGGCACTGAACTGGCGGCTGGCGATCCACTACCCCGAACTGGGCCTGACGCCGCAGCGCCCCGACCAGGCCGCCCCCGGCCAGGAGCGTCTGGGCGACTATCTGGTGCGCCGGAGCATCATCACGCCCCAGCAGTTGGAAGCCGGCCTGAAGTTTCAGGAGCGTACCGGCGAGCCGCTGGGTCAGGTGCTGATCGGTCAAGGAGCGCTGAACGACGAGCAGCTGTACCGCGCCCTGGCCAACCAGCAGGGGCTGGAATTCCTGCCCGACCTGAGCACGTTCACGGTGCCGGAGCGGGTGCTGGAAGTGCTGTCGCGCACCGACGCCGTGCGCTACGGCGCCCTGCCGCTGGGTCAGCAGGAAGAAGGCTACGAGGTGGTGGGGTACGACCCACGTTACTTCGCGCAGGTGCAGGAGCAGATTGGGCAGCCGGTGCAGTTCCTGATGAGCTTGCCCACCCAGGTGGAAAAGGCCATCGAGCGCTTTTACCCGGCGCCGGCTCCTGCGCCCTTCCGCGACGAGATGCAGTCGCTGTACGCCGGCAGCGGTGGTCAGGCCAAGTCGCTGACCGACGTGATTATGGAAATGGGCTTTGCCGATTCCGAGGATATTCAGGCGGCCATGCAGCAGCAGCAGCAGGGCGGCGCCCGGCTGGAAGACACCCTGGTGCAGTCGGGCAAGCTGAGCCCCGAAATGCTGGCACAGTCGCTGGCGACCCAGCTGGGCTACGAGTTCATCGACCCGGCCAAGAACCCGCCCGACAGCGGCGTGTCCATGCTGGTGCCGGAAGCCACCGCCCGGCGCTACAGCGTGGTGCCGGTGCGCCTGGAAGGCGAGGCGCTGGTGGTCGCCATGAAAGACCCGCGCAACGTGTTCGCGCTGGACGACCTGCGCCTGATCACCGGCCGCGAGATTGTCCCCGCCGTGATGGTGGAAAAGGAAATCACCCGCCTGATCGAGAAGTATTTCGGCTCCAAGGACATGGCGGAGCTGAACCAGCGGCTGCTGGAAGAAAGCCGCGAGCGCCAGAAGTTGCAGGAGTCGGCCGGGGCCGGCGATATGGACACCGCGCTGGACGACAACGCCGTGGTCCGCACCGTGGAAAACCTGATTCGCGAAGCTGTGCTGCAGGACGTGAGTGATATTCACATTGAGCCCACCGAAACCGAGCTGCTGGTGCGTTACCGCATCGACGGGGCACTGCGCAAGCACGCCTCTTTGCCCAAGGGTTCGGCGCAGGCACTGCTGGCCCGTATCAAAATCATGGGCGGCCTCGACATCGCCGAGCGCCGGGTGCCGCAAGACGGGCGCGTGCGCTTCCGCAAGGGCGCCATCGACATCGACCTGCGTCTGTCCACCCTGCCCACCGTATACGGCGAGAAGGCCGTGATGCGTCTGCTGCAAAAGGCCGAGAACATCCCCGAGGTGGAGCAGCTGGGCTTCAGCGACCACAACTTCCGCCGCTACCTGGAAGTGATTGACAAGCCCAACGGCATCTTTTTGGTCACTGGCCCGACGGGTTCGGGCAAGTCGTTCACCAGCTTTTCCACCCTCAAGCGCATCGCCAAGCCGGAGAAGAACACCACCACCATCGAAGACCCGGTAGAATACGAAATCCCCGGCATCATGCAGAGCCAGGTGAACAACGCGGCGGGCATGACCTTCGCCAAGGCGCTGCGGGCCTTCCTCCGTCAGGACCCCGACATCATCTTCGTGGGGGAAATCCGTGACGGTGAAACGGCCAAAATCGCCACCGAAGCGGCGCTGACCGGTCACTTGGTGCTGGCGACCCTCCACACCAACGACGCGGCCGGCGCGATTGTGCGCCTGGAGGAAATGGGCGTGGAGCTGTTCAACATCGGCGCGGCGGTGATTGGCGTGCTGGCCCAGCGCCTGGTGCGCCGGGTCTGCAAGGACTGTGCCCAGCCCACGGCCGCCGACCCCGAGGTGCTGCGCCGCCTCGGCCTGAGCGACGCCGACATTCAGGGCGCCACCCTGATGAAGGGTGCCGGCTGCCCGCGCTGCGGCGGCACCGGCTACAAAGGCCGCACCGGCATCCACGAGCTGCTGGTGATTGATGACACCATCCGCCGGGCCATCAACAGCGGCAAAACGGCCACCGACATCAAGGACATCGCCATCGAGGAAGGGGACATGTGGACCCTGCGCACCGACGGCATCCACAAGGCCCTGCAGGGCATCACCACCCTGGAAGAAGTGCTGGCCGTGACCAGCAACTGAGTCCCCTGTTCCTACCCCAAAGGAGAGTTCCTATGACCCAGCTTGGACCCGATATCACCGACATCCTCAAGTACGCCGCCGAGAATGACGCTTCCGACGTGATTCTGACCGTGGGCCTGCCGCCGCAGTTCAAGCTGCAGGGCCGCTACGAAGTCCACGAGGATTACGCTGCGCTCAAGCCGGTAGACACCCGCAAGCTGATGTATTCCATGATGAACGAGAAGCAGCAGCGCACGTTTGAAGAGCGCCGTGAGCTGGACTTCAGCTTTGCGCTGGGCGACAAGGCCCGCTTCCGTGTGAACGCCTTTATGCAGCGCGGCAACGTGGGCGGCGTGATGCGTCTGATTCCCACCAAGGTCCGCACGGTGCAGGAAATGGGCCTGCCGCAAAACGTCATCGACATCGCCAACGCGCCGCGTGGACTGGTGCTGGTGACCGGCCCGACCGGCTCGGGTAAGTCCACCACCCTGGCGGCCATGATTGACCACATCAACGCCACCAAGCGGCTGCACATCGTGACCATCGAAGACCCGATCGAGTTCATGCACGACCACAAGCAGAGCATCATCAATCAGCGCGAGGTGCATGCCGATACCATGAGCTTCGAGAACGCGCTGCGTGCCTCGCTGCGTCAGGCCCCCGACGTGATTCTGGTGGGCGAAATGCGTGACTACGAGACGATTAAAGCCGCCGTGACCGCCGCCGAAACGGGTCACCTGGTGATGGGCACCCTACACACCAACTCGGCCCCCGAATCGATTGACCGTATCGTGGACGTGTTCCCCGAAGAGCAGCAGGAACAAATCCGCGTGCAGCTCGCCAACAACCTGGTGGCGATCATGACCCAGCAGTTGCTGCCCCGTGCCGACGGCCCTGGCCGTATCCTGGCCTACGAACTCCTGATTGCCAACCCCGCGATTCGGGCGCTGATTCGTGAAGGCAAGACCTACCAGATTGTCAGCTCCATGCAGACCGGCACCCGTGAGGGCATGGTCACGATGGACGCTTACCTCGCCCAGCTCTATCACCGGGGCATCATCTCCTTCGATATCGGCAAGGAGCGTGCGGTGGACAGCAAAGAGTTCGAGCGCCTCGCCAAGGACAAGAGTGGTGACGTGGGCGGACACATGCCGAGTGCTACCGCTTACGCTGGTGCAGCGGCGCAGCAGAGCACGTATGGCCGGGGAACAGGACCCGCCGCGCCTGCGGGTGACGGCAAAACCTATGGACGCAGCTGAGCGCCGGGCTTAAGCACTGCACTGGGCCTTAAGCACTTGCTCCGTTGAATTCAAAAACTGCCTCCCCGTCTTGCAGCGGGGAGGCAGTTCTCTATGTGAACGCTGGAGCTTAAGCGCCGGCCTGCGGGCGTTCCGCTTTGGGCGCCGCGACTGGGTCGGCGGCCAGGTTGGGTTCTTCCTGCCCCGGCAGCAGCAGCAGGTCCAGCACTTCCGACACGCGCTCCACGGCATGCACGGTCAGGTCGCTCAGAATGCTTTCGGGCACTTCCTGCAGGTGAGGTTCGTTGTCCTTGGGAATGATCACCTCGCGGATACCACCCTGGTGCGCGGCCAGCAGTTTTTCCTTGACGCCGCCGATGGGCAGCACACGGCCCCGCAGGCTGATCTCGCCGGTCATCGCCACGTCGGCACGGACCGGGCGGCCCGTAATCGCGCTGATGACTGCCGTGGTGATGGTGATACCCGCACTCGGGCCGTCCTTGGGGGTGGCTCCGTCGGGAAAGTGCACGTGTAGGTCGATGTTCTTGTGGAAGTCGGGGTCCGCGCCGTACTCGGCAGCGTGTGCCCGCAGGTAGGCGATGGCCGCGCCCACGCTTTCCTTCATCACGTCGCCCAGCGAACCCGTCATGTTGATTTTGCCGCTGCCGGGGGTGGCGAGCGCTTCGACCAGCAGCATGGTGCCGCCCACACTGGTCCAGGCCAGGCCCTGCGCCACGCCCACTTGCGGTTCTTTTTCCATGCGGTCGGGGCGGTGCAGCGGCACGCCGAGGTAGTCGGGAATCTGGGGGGCGTCAATCACTCGCACGCCTTCCCAGGGCTGCTCCAGCAGTTCGCGGGCAGCTTTCCGCGCCAGTCGGCTGATCTGACGGTCCAGGTTCCGCACGCCGCTTTCGGCGGTGTATTCCTCCACCACGCGGTTCAGCGCAGCGTCGGTGATGTCCAGCCGGCCTTCCAGTCCGTGCGCCCTCACCTGACGGGGCACGCGGTAGCGCCGGGCAATTTCCACCTTCTCGGCTTGCGTGTAGCCGGGAATCTGAATCACTTCCATGCGGTCCAGCAGCGGGCGGGGAATGGTCTGGAGGCTGTTGGCGGTGGTGATGAACATCACCTGCGACAGGTCGTACGGCACTTCCAGGTAGTGGTCCTGGAAAGTGTGGTTCTGCTCGGGGTCCAGCACTTCCAGCATGGCGCTGGAAGGGTCGCCGCGCCAGTCGCTGCTCATCTTGTCGATTTCGTCGAGCAGGATGATGGGGTTGACCACACCCGCCTGCTTCATGCCCTGGATGATGCGCCCAGGCATGGAGCCGATGTAGGTGCGGCGGTGTCCGCGCACTTCGGCTTCGTCGCGCATGCCGCCCAGCGCCATCCGCACGAACTTGCGGTTCAGGCTGCGGGCGATGCTTTTGCCGAGACTGGTCTTACCCACCCCAGGAGGGCCGACCAGGCACAGGATGGGCGCACGCAGCTCGGCGTCGTCCACCCGCTCCTCAGCGCTGCGCTCAGGTGTTTCGCTGCTGTCTCCGCCCTCCGTGGCCGTATCCTCTTCGCTGCTCGCTTCCTTCTGCTGGACCTGCGTCAGTTGGCGCACCGCCAGGAATTCCAGAATGCGGTCTTTCACGTCGCCCAGGGCGTAGTGATCGGCGTTCAGGATATCCTCGGTGCGGGCGATATCCAGAACCTCTTCGTCGCGGCTGCTCCAGGGGAGGTCCAGCAACCACTCCACGTAGTTGCGCACCACGGTACTCTCGGGACTGCCGCCAGGAGTGCGTTCCAGGCGCTGAATTTCCTTGAGCGCCTTTTCCTTCACGCTGGCGGGCATGCCGGCTGCCTCCACGCGCTCCTTGAGGGCCTCGGCCTCGGCGGGGCCGTCTTCGCCGCCGCCCAGCTCCTGCCCGATGGCTTTCATCTGTTCACGCAGATAGTATTCGCGCTGGTTGCTGTCCATCTGCTCCTTGACGCGCCCGGCAATCTTCTTGTCCAGGTTGAAGCGCTCCAGGTCACGGGCCAGCAGGCCCAGCACTTTCTCCAGGCGGGGGCGCAGGTCCGCTTCGGCCAGCACGGCCTGCTTGTCCTCCACATCCCAGGTGGCGTGGTGGGTCACGGTGTCGGCCAGCAGCGCGGCGTCACTGAGTGCCTTGAGGTTTTCCAGCTGATAGTTGTCCAGGCGCAGGCCCTTGTTCTGGCGCTGGTATTCCTCGAAGCTGGACTTGATTTCACTAACCAGCACGTCCAGCACCCGGGCTTCTTCGGCGTCGGGGGTAGATGCTTGGAAAGTCTCGGCACGCACGCGCATGTAGGAGCTGGGCACCTCGTCCAGCACGCGGGCGCGTTCCTGCGCCTCAATCAGCACCTGATAGGTGTTGTCGGGCATCCGCACCACCTGCTTGATGACTCCCAGCACGCCGGTGTCATACAGCTCGGCAGTGGTCGGGTCGTCGGTGCGGGCTTCGCGCTGGGTCAGCATCAGCACGCGGCGGTCGGCCGCCTGGGCTTCGTCCACAGCGCGTTTGGATTTGGGCCGGCCCACGTCCACATTCATGGTCATGCCCGGCATCAGGACGATGTTTCTCAGTGCAACTACGGGAAGTTCCCAGATCATTCGGCGCTCCTTCAGCGGAGATAAAGCGGAAAAGACAAGTAAAAACCGGGGCACTCTACAGCGCGGCACCCCGCTCCAAAGTAGACCGACAGTCTAGGAGCTGGGGTGCGGCGAAGCTGTAACGCGAGTTGCGATTTTACTGAAGATTAAGCAGACTTCTTGAGTCCCTTAGACTCAAGGAGCCGCATCGGGTGGTCGATATGTTCCGCCTCGAACTTCAGGTCCGTCAGCCCTTCCAGCGGCAGCTCGAACAGCAGGTCGGTCATGGCCTTTTCCAGCACGGCGCGCAGGCCACGGGCCCCGGTCTTGCGCTCGCGCGCGCGTTTGGCCACTTCCTGGAGGGCTTCTTCGGTAAAGGTAAGGTCCACTCCCTGAAAGCCGAACAGCGCCTGATACTGCCGGATGATAGCCCCCTGTGGCTCGGTGAGGATGCGGACCAGGGCTTCTTCGTCCAAGTCCTGCAGCTGAACGACCAGCGGCAGTCGGCCCACGAACTCGGGAATCAGGCCGAACTTGACCAGGTCTTCGGGCATGAAGCGCACTTCTTCATGCTCCTCGCCTTTGGCTTCAGCGCCAAAGCCCACGCTGCGCACGTTGGTGCGGCTGCGGGCAATGTCTTCCATGCCGTCGAACGCGCCGCCCACGATAAACAGGATGTTGCGGGTGTCCACCTGCACCAGTTCCTGCTGGGGGTGCTTGCGTCCGCCCTGAGGCGGCACCTGAGCGGTGGTGCCTTCAATAATTTTCAGCAGGGCCTGCTGCACGCCTTCGCCCGACACGTCGCGGGTAATGGAGGTCCCTTCGGACTTGCGGGCAATCTTGTCGATTTCGTCCACGTAGATGATGCCGCGCTCGGCTGCCTGCGGGTCGTAGTCGGCCGACTGCAGCAGGCGCACGATCACGTTCTCCACGTCGTCGCCCACGTAGCCGGCTTCGGTCAGGGTGGTGGCGTCGGCAATGGCGAACGGCACTTCCAGCATCTCGGCCAGGCTCTGGGCCAGCAGCGTCTTGCCGGTGCCGGTCGGACCAATCAGCAGAATGTTGCTCTTTTGCAGGCCGGCGTCGGGGTGGCTTAGGCGCTGATAGTGGCTGACCACGGCCACCGCCAGGGCTTTTTTGGCTTCGTCCTGCCCAATCACGAACTCGTCGAGGAACGCCTTGATTTCCTTGGGGCTGGGCAGCTCGGAAAGGTCAAACTCCTCGGCGCCCTTTTTCAGGTTCTGGCGGACCAGCTCGGAGGCGCGCTCGGCGCACTCGTTGCAGATAAAGGCGGTACGCCCCGGTGCTTCAATCAGCTGGGCGATCTGGGGGTGCTGCCGTCCGCAAAACGAGCAGCGGTCCCCGGTCACAGGTTTGGTCATGCGTTCTCCTCGCGGGTGCGTTCGATGACCTGGTCAATCAGGCCGTACTGCTGGGCTTCTTCGGGCGACATGAAATAGTCGCGCTCCATGTCGCGCAGCAACTTGTCGTGGGGAAGGTCGGTGTGCTTGTGGTAAATCTCGACCAGCTTGTCGCGCAGGCTCAGCACTTCCTTGGCCTGCACTTCCAGGTCGGGGGTGTTGCCCCGGAATCCGGCCGACCCCTGGTGAATCATGATGCGGCTGTTGGGCAGGGCCATGCGCTTGCCCTTGTCGCCGGCCATCAGCAGCACGCTGCCCATGCTCATCGCCATGCCCACGCAGATGGTGCTGATGGGCGCACGCACGTACTGCATGGTGTCGTAGATGGCCAGGCCGGCGTACACTTCGCCGCCGGGGCAATTGATGTACATCTGGATTTCCTGCTCGGGGTTCTGGCTGTCGAGCAGCAGCAGCTGGGCCACGATGGAGTTGGCCATCTGCGATTCCACCGGAGTGCCGACAAAGATGATGCGGTCTTTGAGCAGGCGCGAGTAGATATCGTACGTTCGCTCGCCGCGCCCGGTCTGTTCAATTACGTAGGGGATGACACTCATACCCTCCAGTATCGCACGCCCACTGCGCCTAAAGGTGGGCAGAAATGAGGTTTGGCACTGGACCTGACAGTTTCATGAACAGCCCTGTGCTGTAGCCCGGCCGCGCAACTGGGGTGGCGGCCGGCCCGCCGGAGGAGCAAGATAAGGGGCAGGAGGAAGTCCTATGATCAAGACAGTAACCGTTTGTGGCAGTGGCGTGCTGGGCGGGCAAATCGCCTACCAGTGCGCCTTTCACGGCTTTGACGTGCGGGTGTATGACATCAGTGAAGAGGCCATCGCACGTGGCCGGGTGCAGATTGAAAGCCTGCCGGCCGAGCTTCAGCGCGACCTGGGTGCTACGCCCGAGCAGACCGCTGCCGGACTGACGCGCCTGAGCTATCACACCGACCTGGCCCAGGCCGTACAGGGCGCCGACCTGGTGATCGAAGCGGTGCCCGAGAATCTGGAAATCAAGCGCGAATTCTACCGTCAGCTGGCCGAGGTAGCCGCGCCAGACACCATTTTCGTGACCAATTCTTCTACGCTGCTGCCCAGCGATATCGCCGAGGCCACCGGCCGCCCGGACCGTTTCCTGGCGCTGCACTTCGCCAACCGCATCTGGCGCAACAACACCGCCGAGGTGATGGGGTCGCCGGCAACGTCCCCGGAAATCTTCGGGCAGATCGTGGAGTTCGCCGGGCAGATCGGCATGGTGGCCCTGCCGCTGTACAAGGAGCAGCCCGGCTACATCCTCAACAGCCTGCTGGTGCCCTGGCTGAACGCGGCCCTGGACCTGGTGGTGCGGGAAGTGGCCGACCCCCACACGGTAGACCGCACCTGGATGATCGCCACCAAAGCGCCGCTGGGACCGTTCGCCACCTACGACATCGTCGGACTGACCACCGCCTACCACATCAATCAGGCCCGAGGAAAAGCGGGGGATCCCCGTGGCGCTGCCGCCGCCGCCTACCTCAAAGACCGCATTGACCGGGGCCTGTTGGGCATGGGAACGGGTGAAGGCTTTTACACCTACCCGGACCCGGCGTACCGGCACCCCGACTTCCTGACCCCGGCCAAAGCGGACCCAGCCAACGTAGACTCAGCCAAAGCAGACCCGGCCGAGGCAACTCTGGCTGAAGGGCAAGCGCAGGACTGACCACCCGCCTCTACTAGAGACCCCAGAGGCCTGACCCGGAATCTTCCACGGTCAGGCCTCTGGGGTCTCTAGGGAATAGGGACGTTCGGTCCGCTTAGTCCACGATCAGGGGAATCAGCACCGGGTTGCGCCCGGTCGCCTTGCGCACGAAGCGCCGCACCTGACCGTACATGTCGTCACGAACATCTTCCAGCCGGCGCTTGCCCCGCAGGCCCTCGGTTACGGCTTCCAGGGCCACACGGCGGATTTCGCCGTCCAGCTCGGCATTGGCGCGTGCAAAACCGCGTGAGACGATTTCCACATGCGGCGTAGGATGCAGCACCGCCGTCAGCACGATGATGCCGTCTTGGCTCATGGCGCTGCGGTCCATCAGGATGTCGTCGCCGATGTCGCCCACGCCCAGGCCGTCCACGTAGACGGCCCCGGCGGGCACGGTGCCGGTCACCTTGAACTCGTTCTCTTCCAGGTGGACGATATCGCCGTTGCGGGCAATCAGGGTGCGCTGCGGGGGCTGCGGCAGGGTCTGTGCCAAGCGGGCGTGGTTGATCTGGTGGCGCGGTTCGCCGTGCCAGGGCAGGAAGTACTTGGGCCGCACCAGGTTCAGCACCTCGGCCAGCTCGTCGCGGCTGCCGTGGCCCGAGGCGTGAACTTTGTAGGTGGGCGGGTAGTACACGTCGGTGCCGATTTCGTACAGGTGGTTGATGACCAGGTTCACCGCTTCCTCGTTGCCGGGAATCGGGTTGCTCGACAGGATCACACTGTCGCCGCGCTTCAGGGCAATCTTGGCGTGGTTGCCGAAGGCGAGGCGGCTCAGCACGCTCATCGGCTGGCCCTGCGACCCGGTGCAGAGGAACAGCACCTGAGAGTCCTGGAGGCCCGCCACCTGGTCAGAGGTCAGGAACGGCTCGGGCGCTTCCATGAACCCCAGCTCCTGCGCCACCTGGGTGTACTTGAGCATCGAGCGGCCCTCGATCACCACGCGGCGGCCCAGTTTGTGGGCGATGTTCAGGATGTTTTGCAGCCGCAGCACCTGCGAGGCGAAGGTGGTCAGGAACACCCGGCCCCGGCAGCCGGCAATCACTTCTTCGAGGTTGCGGGCAATTTCGGCCTCGCTGGGGGTGCGGCCCGGGCGCTCGGCGTTGGTGGAGTCGCTCAGCAGCAGCAGCACGCCCTCGTCGCCGGCCTGCTTGAGCCGGGCCAGGTCGCTGAGCTTGCCGTCGCCGGGTTCTTCGTCCAGCTTGAAGTCGCCGGTATGTACCACCTGACCCACCGGAGTTTTCAGCACGTAGCCGGTGTTGTCGGGGATGGAGTGGGTCATGCGGAACACGTCCAGCTGAAAGTGACGGCCGATGTTCAGCCGGTCGCCGGCCTCCACCTCGCGGAAGTCCACATCGCTGTCCTTGATGCCGAACTCCCGGAACTTCTCGCGCACCAGCCCCAGGGTCAGGGCCCCGCCGTAAATGGGAATCTTGGGCAGGCGGGCGACCAGGTAAGGCAGCCCGCCGATGTGGTCCTCGTGGCCGTGCGTCAGATACCAGCCCCTGATCAGGCCGGCGTTCTGGAGCAGGTAGTCCATGCGGGGAATAATCAGGTCAATGCCCGGCTGCGTGGCGTCGGGAAAGGCCAGGCCACCATCGACCAGCAGGATTTCATCTTCGTAGCGGTAGGCGGTGATGTTCTTGCCGATTTCGCCCATCCCGCCCAGCGGAATGACCTGGAGGTGCGCCCCTGCTGGGGCCTCGCCTGTAGCGTTGTTGTTCATGGTTCTCCTTGAGCGCCGGGGAAGCTGGCGCGACATTTGTTCTGTGACCGGTGCAGTGGTCGGTGCCTATCAGGGCCCGTCCAGCATGCGATTCAGGTCCGGCGGTCCGGGCCGGAGACAGGAAAGAGGGCGGGAGTAAAGAGCATAAAACTGGTGGGCGGAGACCCGTAAGTCCGTGGAAACGTAAAGAGGAATCCCACAGGAAATCAGGCGCTGCCGCAGTGCTCTTACGCTACCACAGCCCGCCGCTGCGGGCGGGTGCATCTGGCCTGGGTAAGGGCTGAAGGCGCCGGACCCGGGGCAGCGTCTAGGCGTCTGAGAATTGGTGCGAGTCGGTATTTACGGGCGCTGCACTGCTGGTCACCGGCGCCGCTGCTCAAGTCCTGAAGCACACGCATGGTCACGCGGCTGACTGAGCAACCTTGCAGACGGCGGGCAGGTCAAGTGCGCCCTTCTTTAGGGAAGCGTTATGATGCGGGGCAATGAGCGAACATCACATCTTGATCATCGAGGACGACTTAGACATCGCCAACGTCCTGAAACTTGACCTGACCGACGCCGGGTACGAGGTGGATCACGCTGACGTGGCGATGACTGGCCTGATCAAGGCCCGCGAAGACAACCCGGACCTGATCATTCTGGACCTGGGCCTGCCCGACTTCGACGGCGGCGATGTGGTGCAGCGCCTGCGCAAGAACAGCGCCGTGCCCATCATCGTGCTGACGGCCCGTGACACGGTGGACGAGAAGGTCCGGCTGCTGGGCCTGGGCGCCGACGACTACATCATCAAGCCGTTCCACCCCGACGAGCTGCTGGCCCGCGTCAAGGTGCAGCTGCGCCAGCGCGTGACCGAGAGCCTCAGCATGGGCGACCTGACCCTGGACCCCCAAAAGCGCCTGGCGACCTACAAGGGCGAGGAACTGCGCCTGAGTCCCAAGGAATTCGACATTCTCAGCCTGCTGATTCGCCAGCCGGGACGGGTGTACTCGCGCCAGGAAATCGGCCAGGAAATCTGGCAGGGCCGCCTTCCCGAAGGCAGCAACGTGGTGGACGTGCACATGGCGAACCTGCGCGCCAAGCTGCGTGACCTGGACGGCTACGGCCTGCTGCGCACCGTGCGCGGCGTGGGCTACGCGCTGCGCGGCTGATTCGCCGTTCAGACCAGTACAGCAGGAAGCCAACTTTGCGGAGTCTGGCTTCCTTTCGTTTTATTCCCAGCCTGTAGGTAGATGCGTCTGCGGGTTTATCTCATATGTGCTGCGTCCAATTCTCTCACATCAAAAAAGCAGGGGAAAGAGGGTGTCCTGCCAGTTCATGCCCGTAGCATAGGCAAGAAAAGGAGAGCGGCGACTGAACCGCTCTCCTTCGTCAAGTGTTCAGCAGAGAGTCCGCCTCAAATCTCCTTGACCGCCCACTCGAAGCCGCCTTCGCGTTCGGGGTCGCGGCCCGTCACGGTGGCGTAGGCTGCCGCTTCAGGCGTGAGATACGCCCCCGCCACGCGGTTCACGTCGTCCAGGGTGACTTCCAGCAGCCTTGCCAGGTACGCTTCCTTGATTTCGGTGGTAAAGCCCGCGTGGTCGCCAAAGAAGCGCATGCGGCCCACCGTGTCGGGGCTGGTAAGCGGGTCAAGCGCCTTGCTGGCTCCCAGGATGGCTTCAGTGAGGTGGCTGGCCTTCAGTGTGCCGCCGTTCAGGAACTCGGGCACGCGGGCGAAGACCTCGAAGGTGCGGGCCAGTTCGGGGTCGCGGTAGCTGCTCATGGTGAAGACCCCAGCGCGGGTGTCCAGGCTGGCTCCTGCGCCGTAGGCACCGCCTTTCTCACGAATTTCGCCCAGCAAGTATTCGCTGCGGAGCAAGCGCGTCAGCACCAGCAGCGCGGGGCTGTCGGGGTGGGTAAATGGCACGGTTTCCCAAGCCACCGCGTTGAACGATACAGGCGAGTCGGTGATTCT
The DNA here is from genome assembly GCF_000190555.1 of Deinococcus proteolyticus MRP. GTDB lineage: Bacteria > Deinococcota > Deinococci > Deinococcales > Deinococcaceae > Deinococcus > Deinococcus proteolyticus. Next base: position 1,383,483 of record NC_015161.1, on the reverse strand, counting down.
GGCTTGCGGCTGGCGGGCCAGCAGGGTCACGTCCGGCTGCGCGGGTTGCCCACCAGCGGCGAATATTTGACCCAGCTCATCCACCCTCAGCTCCACATCGTCAGGCGTAGCAGTCAGGGCCAGCAGCGCTTCACTGCGCGGCAGCAGTGCGGTAATTTGCCCGAAGGTTTCCAGCAAGCCGCTCAAGTCGCTGCCCTCACCTGTCAGTGTCTTGAGCCGTTCCAGACTGCTCAGGCCGCTGAGGGTTTCCTGCAAAGCTCCGGCGCGGCTCACCTGTGCCGCAGCGAGGCGCTCGGCGTAGGCATTTCCAGCGCCCACCACACTGTTTTTGAGGGAGATGTAACGCTGATTCAGAATCTGACGTAGCCGCGCTTCGGTGAATTGAGGCTCGGCCAGCAGGTCATGCAGCAGGTCGCTCAGCGCTTCACCGTTGCGGGCCAAAGCTTTGCCGCCCAGCGTCAGGGACAGCTGCACCGTGTCCAGCGTATCGGGGCCGTGGCCTACGCCGATGCTGGCCCCAATGCCGCCCGTCACCGCTTCAATGCGGCGGGCCAGCGCCAGATAGTCCCGCTCGCCCGCGCCCGATTTGGTGAGGGCCGAGGCGTAGAGCGGCAGCGCTTCGAGCTGTGCGGCGCTCAGCTCGGGCAACCGCGCCTGCACATCCAGATAGTCCAGCCCGCCCGTCGGCTGTGGGATGCGGCCCAGTGTCGCGCCGCCTACCCGCTCCTCGTGGTAGTTGGGGCGGGGGAGGGTGCGGGTCACGTCATCCAGCCCCAGCGAGGGCAGCACGGTAGGGTCGGCCGCCTGAGCTTGCCACGCCTCCAGCAGGCGGCTGTCTTCCAGAATCTGAGCGCGGGCCGTGTCATCCAGCGCGGCGCTCAGGCGGCCCACCAGCTCGCGCTCCTCGGCCTCCAGGCGTTCGGCCATTGCGGGGTCGGGGGTTAGCGTCAGGGTGACGCGGTGCGGGTTGGCGAGCAGGTCACGCAACATCGGCTCGAAGACGGGGCCTGCCTGCAGATCGGCCCGCAGGCGCCTCAGTTCGGGTTCCAGTTGCAGGCCGTGCAGCGGGTGGCCGCCGTTCATCCAACCTCCCAGCAGGCCGAACATCACGCCCAGGCCGTAGGGAAAGCCCGCGTTGCTCACCTCACGGCTGTGCAGCTCAAAGCCGTGCAGGCTGCTTTCAATCAGCTCGGGGTCCAGGCCCGTTTCGGCAATCTGCGCGATGGTGTCCAGCACCAGCCGTTCCACCGCCTCGGTCTGACCCAGTGGCAGCCCGCTGAGGCCCGCGCCGAAGGCTCCCTCGCGGTAGTTGTCGCGGTAGCCGCTCACGTCGGCCAGCGAGGTGCCCAGGCCCGAGTCAATCAGCAGTTGCAGCAGCGGCGCGGCGGGGTTGCCCAGCAAGACATCGCTCAGCACGCTCCAGCGCAGATTCTCGCGGGGGTCGGCGGTGTAGCCCAGCTTCCACCCCACCGCCACCTGCGAGCCGCGCTCCAGGTCGCTGCCCGCGTAGAACACTTCCGTGCGGCGCGGCGCATCGAAATTGGGCTGGTCGGGAATGGCGACATCCAGCGTCTGCGCCTGAAATCGGCTCATCACCTCACGCTCAATCACGTCCAGCACGTCTTCCAGTGGCATGTTGCCGTAGCTGTAAAAGTAGGCGTTGGACGGGTGATAATGCGCGGCGTGAAAGGCTTTCATGTCCTCGTAGCTGAGGCTCGGAATGTCGGCGGGGTGGCCGCCCGAGTTGTTGGCGTAGGTGAGGTCGGGATACAGCGCCTTCCCGAACGCGCGGTACAACACGCTGCCGGGGGTCGCCATCGCGCCTTTCATCTCGTTGTACACCACGCCGCCCAGTTTGAGGGGGCTGCTGGGGTCGTCTGCCTGCTCATGCTCCAGCCGCCAGCCGTCTTGCAAGAAGCTTTCGCGGCGCAGCAGCGGGAAAAAGGTCGCGTCTAGGTATACCGACAGCAGATTGAAAAAGTCGCTGCGGTTGCGCGTGGAAAAGGGATAGGTGGTCCAGTCCGCAGCCGTCATTGCATTCATGAAGGTACTGAGCGAGCGCGGAATCATGGTGAAAAAGGGGTCGGCGATGGGGTATTTTTGCGATCCCATCAGCACGTTATGTTCCAGGATGTGGGCTACGCCGCTGCTGTCTTTGGGCACGGTGGGGAAGGTCACCCCGAAGGCAAGATTGTCGTCCTCGCGTTGAACGTGGGCGTGGCGTGCGCCGTTCGCATGGCGCAGCAGCACCAGCGTGCCCTGCATTTCGGGCAGGTCGTGAATTTCTTCGGCGTGGTAGCGGCCTAGCTGTGTACCGGGCTGGGGCAACGCGGGAAGCGTTTGGCTCGTGTCGTTTGGTGTCATATCCCCGCATGATAGGGGAGCCATGCGGGAGGAAAAGCGAGATGTGTGGGGGCGTACCGACTTTTTTTACTCCGCTCTCCACTGAACTGCTGGGGCTACGGCGCTAGTGGATTTCAAAACGCACTTCTGGCGGCACAGGCGTAAGCGGGTAAGCGGCATATTCCTGCCAGTCGTCTCCTACCGCTCCGTAATGCCGCATTTCACCAAACCAGCCTACAGGCAAGAGATATTCGCCTGCTGGAAACCCAGCAATGACGGGTTTGACATTGCCCGCATGCTTCTCGTTCGGGTTGAGGCGGATGATTTTGGGCCCCTCAGAGGTACAAGCGTAGGTCTGCGAAGGCTCTGGCACTTGGCCTGTTGCTGCGTCTACAACGCCATGCACAATGCTGCATTGAAAAGGGTCTGTCAGTTCAAGCGGCTCCGTGCCTGCGTTCGTATAAGTCACAGGGATAGAGGCCAAATCTCCCGCCTCTACCTGAGCAGGTGCATCCACGTCAATTCGCAAGTTGCCCGCCCACAATGTCCATGAGCCGCCCAACGTGGTGGCAAGAGCCTCTGCCTGAACGTTTGCTTCGGCTTGGGGCGTTGGCGTGGGCGTGGCGGTGGATTGCTGCGCGGGCTGGGTATCAGCCCTGGGCGCGGTGCAGCCCGTCAGCAACAGGGCGGCAGCCAGAGACAGCGCTAGAGTGCGTGGGGTCATGCGGGCAGGCTAGCGAGGGCAGGTTAAAACAGTCTGACGGGCCAGGGCTTTACACTGGTTCCCGATGCAAACCCCATTCGCCGCCGCCGTCACCGAACGCACCCGCACGCTGAATACCCGCCTGTGTGTGGGCCTTGACCCTCGCCTGAGCGAGTATCAGGACGCGGCGCACCTGCGCCAGCACACGCTGGACGTGCTGGAAGCCACTGCGCCCTACGCTGCCGCTGTCAAGCCGCAACTGGCCTTTTACGAGGCGCTGGGCTTGGAAGGGATGCAGATTCTGGAAGAGGTCTGCGCGGCGGCCCGTTTGCTGGGCTTGCCCGTGATTTTGGATGCCAAGCGTGGTGACATCGGCTCTACCGCCGAAGCCTATGCCCAGGGCTGGCTGACCGGGCGGCACGCGGGCGCAGCGCTGACGGTCAATCCGTTTTTGGGCTTCCAGACGCTGCAACCCTTCGTGCAGGCAGCGCGGGAAAATGGCGGCGGCGTATTCGTACTCGTCAAGACCTCCAACCCTGACCAGGCCGACTTGCAGGGTGAGGGACGCGGCGGCACGAGCATCAGCGAGCGGGTGGCGGCTGAAGTAGCCCGCCTCGGTGCCGAGGAAGACGGCGAATACGCCAGCGTGGGCGCAGTGGTAGGCGCGACCCACCCCGCTGACCTGCCGCACTTCCGCGCCCTGATGCCGCGTGCGCTGCTGCTGCTGCCTGGGCTGGGCGCACAGGGAGCCAAAGCGAGTGACCTGGCCGGGGCGTTCCACGCGGGCGGCACGGGTGCCCTGGTCAGCGCCAGCCGTGGCGTGCAGTACGCGGCCGGGCTGGACGTGGCCGCTGCCCGTACGGCCGCCCGCGACTTTCGGGATGAACTGAACGCAGCGCTGCAGTAAAGGCCCGGCTGCGTACTGCTCTACAATGCCCCGCAGCCTCGGCGCCGTTGGCGCCCAGAGCAGAAAAGGGGCAAAGATGCTAAATGCCGTACTGGTCGCCGTTCTGGTGATGTTGGGACTGTCGCTGCTGCGGGTCCATGTGGTGCTCAGCCTGCTGGTCAGTGCCCTGCTGGGTGGGCTGCTGAGCGGGCTGGGCCTGCCCCGAACACTGGAAGTGTTTCAAGAAGGGCTGGCTGGCGGCGCCGAAATTGCGCTGTCCTACGCCCTGCTGGGTGCGTTCGCCGTGGCGATTATCGAGTCGGGTGTGCCCCGGCAGCTCTCGGCGTGGCTGACCGGACGTCTGGCGGCCACCCAGGGCGGTACCGGCGCGGCCCGGCTGAAGTGGGGGCTGCTGCTGGGCCTGCTGTCCATGAGCGTCATGAGCCAGAACCTGATTCCTATCCACATCGCGTTTATTCCCATGCTGATTCCGCCGCTGCTGGCGGTCTTCAACCGGCTGGAGCTGGACCGTCGCCTGCTGGCCTGCGTGATGACTTTTGGCCTGGTGACCACCTACATGTTGTTGCCCTACGGCTTCGGAGAGATTTTCCTGGGGCAGATTCTGCTGGGCAACATCCAGAAAGCCGGCATGGACGTGAGCGGTGTGAACGTGATGCAGGCCATGGCCATTCCGGCGCTGGGCATGGTGGCCGGGCTGCTGCTGGCCCTGTTCAGCTACCGCCGGCCCCGCCGCTACCAGGACCTGAGCGCCGTAGGCGCGGCCGAGCCGGACGCCGTCCCTGCCCCGTCTCCCTTCCGCACGGCGGTCACGCTGAGCGCTGTCGTCGCCGCTTTCGCTGTGCAGCTGCTGACCGACTCGCTGATGATCGGCGCGCTGGCTGGCTTCGCCGTCTTTCTGGCCACCGGCATCCTGCGCCTGCGCGACGCTGACGGCGTATTCAACCGTGGCATCGGCCTGATGGCGATGATCGGCTTCATCATGATCACGGCCCAGGGGTTCGCCGCCGTGATGCAGGCCACCGGCCAGATCGAGCCGCTGGTGCAGGCCACTTCCGACCTGTTCGCGGGCAGCCGGCCCCTGGCGGCCTTGGCCATGTTGCTGGTGGGGCTGCTGGTCACCATGGGGATCGGCAGCTCGTTCTCTACCCTGCCCATCATCACGGCCATTTATGTGCCGCTGTGCATGGGCCTGGGCTTTTCGCCGCTGGCGACCGTGGCGATTATCGGCACTGCCGGAGCGCTGGGCGACGCCGGGTCACCGGCTTCCGACAGCACCCTGGGCCCCACCGCCGGCCTGAATGTGGACGGCCAACACGACCATATCCGCGACACGGTGATTCCCACCTTCTTGCACTACAACCTGCCGCTGCTGCTGGCCGGCTGGGTAGCGGCCCTGGTGCTCTGACCGGGCTGAACCGGTCAGCGGGAACAAGAGCCCCGGTACAAAACCGGTACAAAAGAGGCCCGGCGCAAAAGAGGCCCAGCTCCCATACAGGGAATACTGGGCCTCTTGTCCTGCTGGCCGGGCAGGGGTGCTCAGGCCTGAGCCGGGTTCTCGCCGGCTTCCAGTTCCAGCCCCGCGATTTCCTCGGGCTGGAAGAAGTATTTTTCGTTGCACCAGTGGCAAACCACTTCCTGGCCGCCCTCGTTCTGCATGTCCTGACGCTCGGCCTCGTCGAAGAACATCAGGCTGCTGGCGGCCCGCTCGCGCGAGCAGCGGCATTTGAAGGCCCATGGCTCGGCGTCCTCGCTGATCTGGGGTTCCAGGCCTTCCAGCGCACGCTGCACGGTGCCCAGCAGGCCCACTTCGCGCATGGAAGTGGTCAGCAGGCCGATGCCGGCAATGTTCTGTTCCAGGCGGGACAGGGTCTCGTCGCTCACGCCGGGCATGGCCTGAATCAGCAGGCCGCCGCTGACTGCCACCCGGCCGCCTTCTTCGTACACGCCCAGCAGCAGGGCGTTGGGAATCTGTTCGCTGCGGCCCAGATAGGTGCTGATGTCCTCGGCAATCTCGCCGCTGACCAGCTCCACGCTGCCGGTCCAGGGTTCGGCATTGTCCAGCAGGCGGGTCACGGCCAGTTCGCCCTCTTTGCCTACCACGCCGCTTACGTCCAGCTTGCCGTCGCTCTCGCGGGGGGGCAGGTCGGCGCCGGGCTCGTGCACGTAGCCCCGCACGCTGCCAGGCTGGTAGGTGCCGCCAACTTCGCCGCCGGCAGTGCCTTCGGCCACCACCCAGCCGATAGGGCCGCCGCCCTGAATCCGCAGGGCCACCCGGCTGCCGGCGTTCTTGCCCAGCACGACGGCCAGCAGCCCGGCGCCGATCAGGCTGCGGCCCAGTGCGGCCGTGGCGGTCTTGCTGAGGTTATGGCGCAGCCGCGCTTCTTCCACGATTTGGGTGCCGTCCATGGCGACCACCCGTAAGGTTCCCTGCGCTGCAATTCCGCGCAGCAAGTAGGACTGGGTATAGGCAGAATCGGTCATCGTCCTAGCCTAGACCACCCCGCACACCGACATGGTGCGGCCAGAGGCAGTTCCATGGGCTGGCGCTCCAGCAGCGAGCCGCAGCCGGAGCCTGTCCGGCCGGGCCGCCAGCTGGCAAGGGGGCATAAAAAATCGCCTACAACCAGAAATTTATTCAGCCCTGCCATCCGCATTGCTCAAACTTTCCTGGCAAATCTAGGCCCATAGGGTCATACAAGCTAGAAAAGAGATTCTGAATGATGAGTCTAAGAGCAGAAATCCTGTCATAAGCGAAGAAGACAAGAGCCTAAGAAATATTCAATAACTCCCCATTTTATGCAAAAGCCTACGTTCCTCTCTGTACAGCGTGAGCAAATCATGTAAAATTTAGTTCTGGTTAGCTTAAATAGCCCCGCGCCTGCCTGTACCGGCGGGTGCGCTGCGTCCTGCCGGAGTCGTTCTGGCAGGGTGCCCAAGGAGATACCCATGAAGAGAATTTTCGCCCTGACCACCCTGGCGCTGGCCCTGGCCGCCTGTGACACCAAAACCACCACGACCACCGAGACCACCTCGGGTGCGGCGACTACCTCCGAGGCAACGGCGTCCGGCACGGCCGCTCCCGCTTCCGGCGCAGCGACGGTTTCGGCCGCCGGCAAGGCCGATACCCTGGTTATCCAGCGCTCCAGCGATATTCCTACCACCGACCCCGGCACCTCCTACGACACGGCTAGCGGCGAAGTGCTGGAAAATGTCTACGAAACCCTGGTCACCTACAAGGGCAGCTCCACCACCGAACTGGAGGGCGTGCTGGCCACCGAGTGGAAGGAAGAGGACGGCGGCAAGCGCTACACCTTCACCCTGCGTCCCGACGTGAAGTTCCACAGCGGCAACCCCTTCACCTGCGCCGACGCCGAGTACACCTTCCAGCGCAACCTGATCACCAACACCGCCGATTCCGGCAACTGGTTCCTGAGCGAGTCGCTGCTGGGCACCGGCGCCAATGCCAAGGACGACAAGAACGTCACCTGGGACAAGATCGACGCCGCCGTGCAGTGTGACGGCGAAACCCTGGTCTTCAACCTGCCCAAGTCCGACCCGGCGTTCCTGTCGAAGCTGGCCTACACCGGTCAGAGCATCGTGGACTCCAAGCACGCCAAGGAAGTGGGCGAGTGGGACGGCACCGGCGACACCATGATGGAGCACGTGGGCGTGGACCTGACCGGCAGCCCCCTGGCCAAGGACCCCAGCGGCACCGGCCCGTACCAGATTGTCAGCAACGACTCGACCGGCATCACCCTCAAAGCCTTTGACGGGTACTGGGGCGGCGCTCCTGCCATCAAGAACGTGGTGCTGAGCATCGTTCCCGAGCAGTCCAGCCGTATCCAGGCTTTCCTGAACGGCGACGCCGACCTGATTGAATCCGGCGGCCGTGAAGTGGTCGAAACCCAGCTGGCCGGTCAGCCGGGCGTGAAAACTGTGGACGGCCTGGAAAGCCTGGGCACCTTCGGCTTCACCATGAACCAGGACCTGGAAGGCAGCCCCAACCTGGGCAGTGGCACCTGGGGTGACGGCCTCCCCGCCAACTTCTTCCAGGATGAGAACATGCGCAAGTGCTTCGCCTCCGCCTTCGATTACCAGGCATACATCGAGCAGGTGCAGATGGGCAAGGGCGAGCAGCTGAACACCATGCTGCCCAAGTCCTTCCTGGGTTACGACGAGAGCCTGCCTGTGCCCCAGTACGACATGGCCGCTGCCGAGGAAGCCTGTAAGGCCGCTCACGGCGGTCAGGCCTGGGAAAACGGCTTCACCCTGAACGCCGCTTACCGCGAGGGCAGCAAGACCATGCAGACGGCCCTGGAAATCCTCAAGATGAACCTTGAAGGCATGAACCCCAAGTTCAAGGTGAACATCCAGCCGCTGCAGTGGAGCGAAGTGATCAGCAAGGCCGACGAGCAGCCGATGATTTACGTGGGTTGGTCGCCTGACTACGGGGACCCCGACAACTTCATCCGCACCTTCTACCACTCACAGGGCTACTACCACGGCCGCGCCGGCTTCACCGAGCCCGAGCTGGACAAGCTGATTGACCAGGCCCGCAACACCACCGACGAAGCCCAGCGCAAGGCGCTGTACAGCCAGATTGCGCAGCTGGCCGCTCAGAAGAACCTGTACCTGCAGCTGCCTACGCCGACCGACGTGGTTGCTGTACACGACAACCTGCAGGGCGCCACGCTCGAAGGCTACAACGCCATGAACAGTGGCACTTGGCTCTGGAAGAACCTGAGCAAGACCCAGTAAGCGCTAGCAAGGCGCAGTAAGCGCCAGCAAGACCCGGCAAGCGCTGCAAAAACCTGTAAGACACTGCGGAGCAACTGCCGCTCCAATCAGTCCCCAAGCCCCTGGCCCTGTGCCGGGGGTTTTTTGTGGAGCGGGTGCCCCATCTCGCTGCTGGCAGAGCATACTCCGGGTGCTGAATAAGCTCGGAGGCAATGCACAAATATACTGTTTTGGCGGCAGCGATGGGGGGCAATCTGCCGGATGCAAGGCGGAGCGGCCGTAAGTGGTGAGCCCTAGAGGAACGGGAGCGAAAACGGGTTACAAGACACTGGCAAACCTTGTCATGATTGTGTATCGTTACTCATCAGCTGTTTAATCTCAATTCGGCGGCCGACTTTGGACTATGGGAGTTCGTTCCGTCCAGATGCTTCTGTGGACTTCCTGGTCACCGACTGCCGATGAGAAGCTGGCCAATCCTGGAAAGGCTGGAGCCGTCACTGCTTCTTCCGCTTTCCGATTCCCCCGTAGAGGAGTACATCTGTATATGAAAAAACCTGCCATCCTGCTGACCACCCTGGCCCTGATGCTGGCCGCCTGCGACACCAAGACCACCACGACCACCGAGACTACCTCGGGCACCAGCACCGAAACGTCGGGAGCCAGCACGAGCAGCACCGACGCTTCCGCCACCTCAACCGATGCTTCGGGCACCACCAGCTTGGCGGGCGGCGCTGGCAAGTCCAGCAAGGACACCCTGGTGATTCAGGAGTCGTCGGACGTACCTACCATGGACCCCGGCACCTCCTACGACACTTCCAGCGGTGCACTGCTGGAGAACATGTATGAAACCCTGGTCACCTACAAGGGCACCTCCATTGACGAGTTCGAGGGCCTGCTGGCCACCGACTGGAAGGAAGAAGAAGGTGGCAAGCGCTACCGCTTCACCCTGCGCCCCGACGTGAAGTTCCACAGCGGCAACCCCTTTACCTGCGCCGACGCCGAGTACACCTTCCAGCGCAACCTGGTGACCAACGGTGCCGAGTCGGGCAACTGGTTCCTGGCCGAGTCGCTGCTGGGCACGGGTGCCAACGCCAATGACGACAAGAACATCACCTGGAAGCAGATTGATGATGCGGTGCAGTGTGACGGCGAAACCCTGGTCTTCAACCTGCCCAAGGTGGACCCGGCCTTCATCTCCAAGCTGGCCTACACGGGCCAGGCCATCGTGGACTCCAAGCACGCCAAGGAAATCGGTGAGTGGGACGGCACCGAAGCGACCTGGAAGGATGCCGTGGGCGCCGACCTGGCACAGAGCGCGCTGGCCAAAGACCCCAGCGGCACTGGTCCTTACCAGCTGGTGAGTGCCGATGCCAACACCATGACCTTTAAGGCCTTCGACGGGTACTGGGGCGGTGCGGCTCCCATCAAGAACGTGGTGCGCCAGCTGGTGCCCGAAGAAGCCAGCCGCGTACAGGCTTTCCTGAACGGCGACGCTGACCGGGTGGAATTCCCCAGCCGCGAAGTGATTGATACCCAGGTGAAGGGCCAGCCGGGTGTGATTGTGGAAGACGACGTCCCTGCTCTGGGTGCCTACGCCTTCCTGATGAACATGAACCTGGAAGGCAGCACCAATATCGGCAGCGGCAAGTGGGGCGACGGTGTGCCCACCAACTTCTTCCAGGACGCCAACATGCGTAAGTGCTTCGTGAATGCCTTCAACTACGACCAGTACATCGAGCAGGTGCAGCTGGGTAAAGGTCAGAAGCGCAACTTCATGCTGCCCCCCGAGTTCATGGGCTATGACGAGAGCATTGCGCCGGCCAACTACGATATGGCCGCGGCCGAAGAAGCTTGTAAAGCTGCCCACGGTGGCGCCGCCTGGGAGAACGGCTTTACTGTGAATGCGGCTTACCGTGAAGGTAGCAAGTCCATGCAGACCGCCCTGGAAATCCTCAAGCAGAACATTGAGCAGCTGAACCCCAAGTTCAAGATCAACGTGGTGGGCAAGCAGTGGAGCGAGATTATCGACCAGAAGAACAAGGAAGTCATCGTGTACGGCGGCTGGGCACCGGATTACGCCGACCCGGACAACTTCGTGCACACCATGTACCACTCCGAGGGCTACTACGCTCCCCGCAGCGGTATCAAGGACGCCGAGATTGACAAGTGGATTGATGAAGCCCGCAGCACCACCGACGTGGAGAAGCGTAAGGCCCTGTACAAGCAGGTGGCTCAGAAAGCCATGGACGAGTCTTACTTCATCATCCTGCCAGTGGCAGTAAGTCAGAACGTCTACCGTGACAACCTGCAGGGCAAGACCAAGGACAAGGAGAATCCTATGCTGGCCGGTGGCTGGCGCTGGAAGGACCTGAGCAAGACCCAGTAAGCTTCAGGCCTTTGGTACTGAGAAAGTCGCCCCAGGTGGGCGGCTTTTTTGGGTTGCGGGAAGTGAAAAAAGGGAGCTGGCCTCGGGGCCGCTCCCTCCTTCATGCTTGATGGTGCTCTGCCTTCAGCTCAGCCCAGGTCGCCCATAATCTCGGGCATGTCCTTGCGAATGCAGGTAAACATGGGCGTGTCCTGCAGGGTGTAATTGCTGGCCTCGGTGTAGCGCAGGCGGTGAACCAGGTCCACGAACTCCTGCGGGTAGTCGGAATCGAAGGCCACCACGAACTCCTGGTCGTCGATGCCGTAGCTGTAGCTGGTGTTGATGCGCACTCCCTTGAACGGCTCGGAAGCGTAGATGTGCTCATCCATCATGCCCTGGCGGGCGTAGGGGGTCAGGTCGTACCATTCCCGTTTTTTCACGAAGGGATAGATAAACAGGTACTTGCCCTTGCCCGGCAGCATTTCCAGGCCATGCCCGCTGCCCTCGATACGGACCACGTACTGACTGCGCTTTTGCATGCTGAGGTAGGTGTAGGGCTGGGTCAGGTAACCCATCAGGCGGGTGCGGTTGAGCCGGGCCTGAGCATCCTGAAAGTCGGCCGGGTCAAAGGCGATGCGCCACAGCATAAAGTCCACGTCGCCGCGCACGCCGACCAGTGAGTAGGTGCGCTGAATCAGGCCCTTGGGTGCGGGGGCGTCTTTGGTCCAGCCTTCTACCGCTGCCAGAAACTCGGCCTTGATTTCCTCACGCTCGGCCTGGGGCAGGCGGCGGAAAGCAGGGTCCAGCTTGTAAAAAGCGTAACTCAGGAATTGGCGCTGCTGCTGGTCGGGGACTTTCTGGCCCACTTGGCCACTGGGGTCCAGGTCCACCATGCGGCCCCGTCCAGCTTTGCGGGCGGCGACGGCGGGGCCGCTGGGCTGCATCGGCTGACCACCGGCCTCACCCTGCGGGGCAGGGGGAGCCTGGGTGTCGGAGGCCTGGATGTGGGGTTCGGATGGCTGGGCGCTGGCCTGGTCTTCAGGGTTGGTCATGCTCCCATTGTGGCACGCCGCGCCCGTACCTCCAGGGGACGATTTTCCCGTTCTGGACTGTGTTGGCGCTGACTGAAAGGTCGGTCAGAGCTGGGCGGCCGGGTCGCTGACTTACTCTGGGGTATGGCTCTTAAGCACGTCTCGTTTCTAACCCGCGACCTCGACCGGACCCTGGCGTTCTACGCTCTGCTGGGCGCTCAGCCGCTCAAGCGCCTGCGGACAGCCGAGGGGTACAGCCGTGCCGTACTGGACCTGGGCGGCGGACGGGTGCAGTTCTTCCAGATTGCAGGAGAGACACCGGCTCCTCATGCGCACTGGGCCGAACACCTGGCGCTGGAGGTGCCCGACCTGCTGGCCGTGGTGGCGCAGCTAGGGAACGCTGGCCACCACCTGACCCGCGAGGTTCAGCTCAGCCCCGGCGGACGCCCGATGGCCTTTGTGCAGGACCCGGACGGCCGCTCAGTGGAACTGCTCCAGCAGGATGGAGAGCGCTCTGACCGAGCACGGCCTGACTGAGAACGGCCGAACTGAGAACGGCATAGTAAAAGCCGCCGCGCTGATATATCTGACAGCGCGGCGGCTTCGGCATGGCCCGCCCTACGGGCCTTCGGTATAGATTCTCGACGAGTAGTAATACTTCTCTACGGCCAGTTTGCCCAGCGCCACGAGCGGCACGGCAATCAGGGCGCCGGCGAAGCCCAGTACGCTGGCCCCAATCAGGATGCTGAGCAGCACGGTAATGGGGTGCAGGTCGGTGGTCTTGGACAGCACGATGGGGCTGAGGAAGCTGCCTTCCACCTGGTTGGCCACCAGGAACACGCCCACGGCCAGCAGCACTTTGGTGATTCCCATCGGTGCGGCCAGCAAGATGGCCGGAATGGCCCCGATAATCGGCCCCAGGTAAGGGATGATATTGAACGCGCCCGCCAAAAAGCCGATGGCCAGCGCACTGGGAATGCCCAGCAGGCTGAGGCCCAGGGCCACCACTGTGCCCACGAACAGCGCAATCAGCAGCTGCCCGCGCACGTAACCGCCGATGGCGGTGCCGGCCAGGTCGGCGAATTCCAGCACGCGGGGTTGCCAGGGGCGGGGGAACATCTTCAGTATGGCCCGGTTCACCCGGCTGTAGTCCAGCATCAGGTACACGCTCATCAGCATGACGATCAGCAGGCGGCCCAGCACGCTGCCGATGGTGGCGATAGAAGTGAGCAGCGCCCCCTGCGGGTCCAGCCAGCGCTGCAGCATAGGCACCAGGTTGTCGCCCAGGTTGCGGATGTAGGTCTGGACGGTTTCGGTCATGCCGGCCCGGGCGTCTTCCAGGCCGGTGACACCGCGTGCGCTGAGCCACTGAATCCAGCTGTCAGCCCAGCCTTCGAGGTTCTGGACCAGCTGGGGCAGCTGCCGCAGCAGGTCAATCAGCTGACTGGCAATGGTGCCCAGCAGCAAGCCGGCCACGGTCAGCAGACCGCCGAACAGCAGCAGCACAAACAGGACACCCAGCCCACGCGGCACCCGGCCGCGCTCCAGCCAGTTGAGCATGGGGTTGGCGATATAGGCGATCAGGTAAGCAATGGCGAAGTTGACCAGAATGGAACTGATCAGGCCAGTGAAGCGGTAGGCAGCGAAAGCCAGCAGGCCGAAGACGACCAACCGGACCCAGGGACTACGCCAGGCGTACTGAAAGGCGTTGGGAGGTTTGGGGGCAGAGATCACGCCACGCAGTATAGGTCGGTGCCCGGCGCGGCAACCACGCCCACCTTTGATGAAGCTTAGCCGCGCAGAAATTGACACTTGGAAAGCTGGGCATAGGAAGGTGCAGCCTGAGCCTGAAAGCCTACTAAGCCCTGGAGCAAGGCCTGTCATGCTGGCGGGCAAATACTCTACACTCGGAGCCATGCCGACTGAAAGAACTTTTGCCATGATCAAACCCGACGGCGTGCGCCGTGGCCTGACCGCCGAAATCCTGCGCCGCATTGAACTCAAGGGCTACCGCACCGTGGGCCTCAAGCTGTACCAGATTCCCCGCGAAACTGCCGAAAGCCACTACGGTGAGCACAGCGCGAAGCCCTTTTTCGGTGAGCTGGTGGACTTCATCACCTCCGGCCCGGTGGTCGCCATCGCTCTGGAAGGCGAGAACGCCATTGCTGGCTGGCGCAGCATGATGGGCGCGACCAACCCCGCCAATGCGGCCCCCGGCACCATTCGTGGCGACTTTGCCACCAGCGTGGGCGAGAACGTGACCCACGGCAGCGACAGCCCTGAAAGTGCCCAGCGCGAACTGGCCCTGTTCTTCGCTGAGGGCGAACTGCTGAAGTAAGCTCAGACCCGCCTGACGGCTCCTGCGCGGCGGGGGCCGTTTTTTTTGTCCCGCTGTGGCCGCTCTATGCTGGCAGACGTGCTGCCTTACCGTTTTGCCCTGCTGCTGACCGCTGCCCTGCTGCTGGCCCTGCTGACCCTGGGCCTGGGCTTGCAGCTGCGGCGCTTTGCAGTGGCGCGGGCCTGGCATCACCGGCTGTATTTCGCGGTGGTGGCAGGTGTGGCCCTCAGCGCTGCGCTGGCTTGGCGGGCCGGCGCAGCTTACCTGTGGCTGCTGCCCGCGCTGGCACTGCTGCTGCTGATGCCCCTGACCCGGCCGGGCCGCGCTGGGCACTGGCGGCTGGCCCTGGCCTGTGCCCTGGCTTTTGGGGCGGGCATGTGGGGTGCGTGGTGAACCTTACAGCTGCACTTCGGTGCCCAGGCCCTGCCGCTGCGCCTCGTGGTAGGCGCCCAGCGTCACGGCCAGGTCGAAGTAGGCGGCGCCCACGCACTTGAAGAAGATGATTTCGGCTTCTGTCTCGCGGCCTGCTCTGGCGCCGGCCACCACGCCGGCCAGGTCCGAGTGGGCCTGCGTGAAGCTCCAGAACCCCTGCTGCTCGGCGTGAATCAGCTCGCCGGCCTCGTGGCGGGTGCCTTCCAGCGTGTCCAGCACGACCTTGTCGGCGCGGCGAATGGTGGTTTCATCCACCTCGCGCATGGAAGGCAGGTAAGAGCCGATGCCGCTGAGAAAGGTGCCGGGTTGCAGCGCCTCGCCGCTGAAGACCGGGGTGCTCGACTGGGTGGCCGCCACCACCATGTCGGAGGCTTCGACCAGGGCTTCGGCACTGGGGGAGACCTGAATGTCCACACCGGGCAGCTCGGGGCGCAGTTCCTCGGCCAGCGCTGCGGCCTTGGCGGCGGTGCGGTTGAACAGCCGCAGTTCGGTCAGCGGGCGCACCTCCTGCACCGCGCGAATCTGTTCCAGTGCCATGCCTCCGGTGCCGATGACCCCCAGGCGCGACGCCTGAGCGCGGGCCAGATGGTGGGCGGCGATGCCGGTCAGGGCGCCGGTCCGCAGGCGGGTCAGATAAGAAGCGCTGAGCAGCGCCACATGCTGTCCGGTGTCGGCCTCGGTCAGCAGGGTCACGCCCTGAATGGTGGGCAGGCTGCGCGCCGGATTCTGCGGAAAGACAGTCACCACCTTGCAGCCCACTGCCCCCAGCCCGCCGATGGCACTGGGCATGTACAGCGCCGAGGCTTCCCGCTCCGGCACGTCCAGCACCAGCCGGGGCGGGTTCTGCACCTGCCCGGCGTGTTCGGCCCGCAGCGCCGGTGTCAGGTCACGGATGGCTTCCCGCATCCCGTAAAAGGAGCGGATTTGGTCTTCGCCCAGAATCAGCATGGCTCTCAGCCTACCCGCCCGCCCGGCAGCGGGTCGAGGTGCTCGCCCTGCCGCTCGCGTACCGGGACCACGGCCGCCAGCGAAATCAGCGCGGCCAGAATGATGTACAGGGCCACCGGCACATAGGAATTGTCGTAGGCGTTCAGCAGCGCGGTGGCGACCAGCGGGGCAGTGCCCCCGGCCAGTGCTGCCCCGATCTGGTAGCCCAGCGTGATGCCGGTGTAGCGCACGTTGGAACGGAAGATTTCCGAGAACATGGTGCCCAGCACCGCCGTAATCGGTGCCCAGATGACCCCCAACCCAATGACGGTCGCCAGAATCAGCAGCGGCAGGGAACCTTGTTGCAGCAGCCAGAAGTAGGGGAAGGCGAACAGCGCCATGGCGGCGGCCCCGCCGATGTACAGCGGCTTGCGGCCCACGCGGTCCGACAGGGCGCCCATCACCGGAATCAGCAGGGTGGTGACTACGGTGCCCACTGTGACGGCCAGCAGCGTCCCCGTGCGGTCAAAGCCCAGTTGGGTGGTGGCGTAGGACACCACAAAAGTACTGAAGATGTAAAAGGGTGCCGTCTCGACCACCTTGGCCCCAACCGCAATCAGCACCTCGCGCCAGTGGGTCCGCAGGGTTTCTACCAGGGGCACTGCGGCCAGTTCGCCGCTTTGCTGCGCGGCCCTGAATGACGGCGTTTCGTCTATTCCACGGCGAATCCACAGCCCGAAGGCGATCAGCACGGCGCTGAAGAGAAACGGCACCCGCCAGCCCCAGCTCAGGAACTGTTCGTCGGGCAGCAGGGTCATCAGCGACAGGGCCACCGTGCCCAGCAGCATGCCCAGCGCTACGCCCATCTGGGGCACGCTCCCGAACAGGCCGCGCCGCTCCCTGGGCGCGTGTTCCACCGCCAGCAGCAGCGCCCCGCCCCATTCGCCGCCGATGCCCAGGCCCTGAATCAGCCGCAGCGTAATCAGCAGTACCGGTGCCCAGATACCGATGCTTTCATAGGTGGGCAGCAGCCCCATGCCCACGGTCGCCAGGCCCATCAGCGTCAGGGTGAGCACCAGCGTCTGCTTGCGCCCGATGCGGTCCCCGATATGGCTGAATAGCACCCCGCCGAACGGGCGAATAAAAAAGGCCAGCGCGAACGAGGCGTACGAGAGCAGCAGGCCCACCGCCGGGTCCTCGGTGGGGAAAAAGAGCTTGTTGAACACCAGCCCGGCCACCGTGCCGTACAGAAAGTAGTCGAACCACTCGATGGTGCTGCCCACCAGGCTGGCAAGCAGGACCCGGCGCGAGGTGGGGTCGGAAAGGGTGGCAGCATGGGCAGACTGGGTCATCTCAGCTCCTTGGGGTGGGTGAATTGTGGGAGGTGGCCCTGACTATAGCGCTCACCTGCCCCGCTGCCCCCTGTCCGGGTGCCCTTTTTGCCAGGCGGCCTGACTGGTGTGGCCGGAGACTGCGCTGGACTGGACTAGGCTGGACTGGACTAATTTGACGGGATGTTCTGACCTGATGTGATGGTCTACGCTGCAGGGATGGAACTTCTCGATGGGCTGATGGCCCGCCGCACCACCAACGGCCCTTTCCGGCCGGACCCGGTCAGCCGTGAACACCAGCGCATCCTGATGCGGGTGGCGCAGGCCGCGCCCAGCCATTTCAACTCGCAGCCCTGGCGTTTCGTGCTGATCGAGGACCCGGTCACCATTGGGCGCATTGCCGACATCGCCGGGCAGAGCATGACCGAGCTGATTGACGCTGGGGTATTTTTCGAGCGTTACCGCCGCTACTTCCGCTTCTCGCAGGCCGAGATGGAAGAGCGGCGCGACGGCATCCATATCGACCATCTGCCTGCCCCGCTGCGGCCGTTTACCCGGCAGATTTTCAGCGATTCGGGCCTCAGCCTGATGCGGCGACTGGGCGTGCCGAAAAAACTGGGCGAGGACAACCGCCGCCTGGTGGCCGGCAGCCCGCTGCTGATGGCTGTGCTGCTGGACAAGGAGGAATACCGCCCCGGCGAGCTGAGCGGCTTTTACTCGGTGTTCGGCATGGGCGCGGCGGTAGAGAACATCTGGAACGCAGTGGGCGAGCTGGGCATGGGGATTCAGTTCGTGTCCACGCCGATGGAAATCCCCCGGCACTGGCAGAGCATCCGCGAGCTGCTGAACGTGCCGCCCGAGCTGGAACTGATGGCGGTGTACCGCCTGGGCTACCTGCCGGCGGACCAGGCCCGGCCCAGCA
The DNA here is from genome assembly GCF_000190555.1 of Deinococcus proteolyticus MRP. Taxonomy (GTDB): domain Bacteria; phylum Deinococcota; class Deinococci; order Deinococcales; family Deinococcaceae; genus Deinococcus; species Deinococcus proteolyticus. The sequence continues at coordinate 1,365,447 of NC_015161.1, read as the reverse complement.
TCGACTGGAGCAGCCGCCACCGCAAGCGGCTGTCACAGTACGTGTACCGCGAAAAGGTGGGCCAGCCCGAGCAGGACAGCTAAGGGCCTGGGCAAGCGGAGGAACCGGGAGCCGCACCGGGAACAAGGGGGGGCTGCCACTATTGATAAAGGATTCACCTTTCACAATAGGGCCGACTGGGCGCGGCCGGCCTTCTGGCGTGCAGGCCGCGCCCTAAGGGAGCCCTATGAACCAACCACAAGAACAGCCCCCCCTGAATTCGGGGGGCGACAGTGCTGCCTCTCCGCTGGCGGCTGCGGCTGGAACTTTCGCGCTGGGCGGCGAAATGCCGGTGGCCCGCCTGGGCTTCGGTGCCCTGCATACGGTGGGGCGCAGCGGCTGGGGCGAGCCGGCCGACATTCAGGCGGTCCGCGAATTGCTGGCATTGGTACCGCAGCTGGGTATCAACCTGATAGACACGGCCGACGCCTACGGCCCTCACCTGAGCGAGGAACTGATTCGCCAGGTGCTGCACCCCTACGACACGGTTATCGTGGCGACCAAGGGCGGGCAGGTGCGCCCCGGCCCCGGTGAATGGCGCCCGCTGGGCCGCCCCGAGTATCTCAAGCAGGCGGCGCAGCTCTCGCGCCGCCGCCTGGGCGTAGAAAGCATCGACCTGTGGCAGCTGCACCGTATCGACCGCCGGGTGCCGCGTGACGAGCAGTTCTGTGCTCTCCGTGAGCTGCGTGACGAGGGCGTGATTCGCCATGTGGGCCTGAGCGAGTGCCAGGTGGAAGACATCGAGGTGGCGCAGCGTTATGTTCCGGTGGCGACGGTGCAGAACCAGTACAACCTGGTTCACCGCCGCAGCGAGAATGTCCTGAACTACTGCGCCGAGCACGGTATCGGGTTTATGCCCTGGAATCCGCTGGGGGCAGGCCGGCTGGCCGCAGGCGGCGGCGCTCTGGCCGAGGTGGCTGCTGAGCTGGGAGCCACTCCGGCTCAGACGGCGCTGGCCTGGCTGCTGCGCCGCAGCCCGGTGATGCTGCCGATTCCGGGCACGGCCCGCCCCGCCCACCTGCGCGAGAACGTGGCCGCCGCCTCGCTGCTCCTCAGCGACGAGCAGTTTGCCCGGCTGGACCGGGCCGGGCGCAGCGAGTGGCAGCGGGAACTGAGCGAGGAAGAGGACCTGCTGTAGCTGGCTGCAGCCGGGCCTCTGGTCACGGCCTGGCCCAGGGAATACAGTGGGTGCAGGTTCCCCCCAACCAGACCTCTGGACACAGCATTGCTCCCGCTGCGTGCTCTGCGCGGCGAGCCAGGTACGGAACCCCAGGAGGAAGCATGAAACAGACCCTGACCTACGCCGCTCTGGCCCTCGGCGCCCTGTTCTCCGCGTCGCAGGCCCTGGCCGCCCCCGACCCGGTGCCCATGTACGCCGACGTGGTGGAAGAAGTGGTGGCCGACGATTACCGCGCTGTCGGCACTCCCGTGATGGGCCGCCTCCTGACCGAGGAGCAGCGGCTGATTCCGCTCAAAGTTCCGGCGGGGGGCAACTATCTGGTGCTGGCTGCCTGCGACGACGACTGCTACGACATCGACCTGTCGCTATTCGGGGCCGACGGCAGCCTGCTGTACCGCGACGACTACGACGACGATTATCCCGTGGTCTACGGCGATGAGCTCAAGGCCGGCCAGACTGTCTATGCCGTTATCAGCATGTACGACTGCATGAACGAGGAGGATGGCTGCCAGTATCGCCTGGGCTTTTTTGCAGAGAAGTGAAGTAAGGAACTGAAGCAGGGAAGTAAAGCAGCAGACTTGCCGGGCCGCTCCTCTTCGAAGGGGCGGCCTCTTCTCTTTTGCGGCTTCCGGTTTTCCGGGGGATGCGGCCTGGGGATTCCCCGGCGCAGGTTACGGCCTGTCAGGAAGGTCTGGGCGCACAATGAATGCCATGACTCCACTTCCGCAGCTGCGTTCGCTGGTTACCGGCACTCCTCCGCACCGCATGACACAGGCCCAGATTCAGGCGGCCGCCGGGCAGTTTTTCCCCCGGCTGGCGTCCCGTTCCAGCTTGCAGGGCGTATTCGGCAATGCCCGGATTGAGGAGCGGGCCTTGTCCCGGCCGCTGGACTGGTTCAGACAGCCGCACTCATTTGCCGAGAAAAACGCTGCCTTCGTGGAAGAAGCCCGCGCCCTGACCGGCCGGCTGGCGGCCCAGGCCATCCGGGAAGCGGGCCTGACTCCGGCCGATATTGACGCCGTGGTCCTGGTCAACACCACGGGCATCAGCACGCCCAGCCTGGACGCCTGGCTGATAGGCGAACTGGGGCTCAGCCCGCAGGCGGCCCGGCTGCCGCTGTGGGGCCTGGGCTGCGCGGGGGGCGCAGCAGGGCTGGCCCGCGCTGCCGACCTGGTGCGCGCTGGGCACCGCGCCGTGCTGTATGTGGCCGTGGAACTGTGCAGCCTGACGTTCGTCCCGCAGGACGAAACCCCGTCCAACTGGGTGGGCCTGGCCCTGTTTGCCGATGGGGCGGCCGCTGCCGTCATCACTGCGCCTGACCTGGTGGCTGCTCCGCCCCGGCTCGCGCTGCACGGGGCCCGCTCCACCCTGATTCCGGACAGCGGGGACATCATGGGCTGGGATGTGGTGGACGGGGGCCTGAAGGTGCGCTTCAGCCGCAGCATTCCGGCGCTGGTGCAGCAACTGATGGCCGGCAACGTGGCCGATACCCTGGCCGCCGCCGGCTGGACGCGGGACGACCTGCGCTTCTGGGCGGTGCATCCGGGTGGGGCCAAAGTGCTGGACGCCTACGCCGAGGTGCTGGACCTCACCCCAGATGATCTGTGGGCCAGTTGGGAAGTGCTGCGCAGGCATGGCAACATGAGCAGCGTCACCGTGCTGTTCGTGCTGGAGCGGCTGTTGGCTTCCGGGGTGCGTGGGCGCGGCCTGCTGAGCGCCATGGGTCCGGGGTTCAGCGCCGAGCAGGTACTGATAGAGGCACTGTAAGCAGCGGCGGCAGCGGGCTCCTGGGCTCTGCTACCCTGGCCCCTATGGCGAATCCTGATTTTGTAGGGCTGGTCACCTCGGTGCAGGCCACGGCGGAAGCGGCCCTGGGGCAGCTGAACGCGGCCACCAGCAGCGCGGCCCGTGACGGCCTACTGGACGAATCGCGCTCGGCGCAGGTGGCGGAGCGCTCCCTCAAGCTGCTGCTGATGCTGGCCGAAAAGACCCGTGGCAACCTCGACTTCGAGGAAGCCGAGATTCTCAGCGACGCGGTGGCCTCGGTGCGTGAATTGCAGGAGGCCCGTGCGGCGCAGCTGGAGGCGGCGCAGACCCAGGAGCCGAACTGATGCGTGCCGTCTTGCAGCGGGCGGCGTATGGTCGCTGCACAGTGGACGGCCGCGTGACTGGGCAGATTGAGGGCGGGCTGGTCATCCTGCTGGGTGTGGGGCCACAGGACACCCCCGCCGAGGCCGAGCGGCTGGCGCAGAAGATAGCCCGCATGCGTATCTTCAGTGACGCGGCAGGCAAGATGAACCTGAGCGTGCAGGACGCCGGCGGCGCGGTGCTGAGCATCAGCCAGTTCACCCTGTACGCCGATACCCGGCGTGGCAACCGGCCCGGCTTTTCGGGCGCGGCGGCGCCAGCGCTGGCGCAGGAGCTGTACGGCACCTTCAACGCTGCGCTGCGGGCCGAGGGCCTGCAGGTAGAGGAAGGCATCTTCGGGGCCGACATGAACATCGAGCTGCTGAACGATGGCCCGGTCACGCTGATTCTGGATACCGACGACTGGAACTAGGCCGCAGGAGCGGGGGCGGGCGGTATGCACTGCACCGCCCGCCCCTTATTGGCACTGGCCTCTTACTTCAGCTTGGCCAGCAGCTGCTGCGCGGCCTGCTTGTCGCGCTTGTCCCAGAAGGTGGTGGCGGGCAGCGACACAGCCTTGTTCAATTGGGCGGCGGCCTGGGCCTTGTTGCCTCCCCCCAGCAGCATCAGTGCGCGGGCGTATTCCAGGCGGTGGATGATGCGGTTCGGCTCCAGGCTCACGGCCTTGTTGAAATTGGGTACGACCTGGTCGGCTTTGGCTCCGGTGGCAGCGCGGGCAGCGGTCCCTTTGGCGTACAGCTCGGCGTGCCACAGACCCAGCGCCACGTAGGCGCTCGCCATGTTGGGCTTGAGACTGATGGCTTTTTGCAGGTTGGACTTCATGCTGCCGGCCAGGCTCAGGCTCTGCATGATGCCGGCAGTCTGAGCCAGGCGGCCCTGAGCGCGGGCCAGTTCGAAGTAGGCTTCGGCGTTGTTCTTGTTCAGGCCGATTGCCTTCTGGGCGTAGGCCTGTGCCTGCGTGTACATCGCCTTGCCGCCGCCAGTCAGGCCGGCGCCCAGGGTGGTGGCCTCGGCGGCCAGGGCGTAGCCGTCGCTGGTGTTTAGCGCAGCCGCTGCTTTGGCGGCGCCCTGCCAGTCGCCTGCATTCAGTTTGCTCTGCGCGGCGCTGAGGCTCTGTGCACCGGCAGTGCCGAGGGTCAGGGCCGCGCCCAGGGTAAGGGAAGCCATCAGGGTCTTGTGCATATCATCCTCCACGGCGGAGCCGCTGCGTGCCGGCCCAACCGACTTCAGGGCGCTGGAAAGCTCCTTTGCAGGAGCGCCCCCACGCCTGAATCCTTTGATTGATTGAATCGAGTCCAAGATTAGCCCGCGTCAAACGTTCCGAACGGAAGCCGGAATACAAGTTGGCTGACAATTTTTCATCGGATATGGTCTTTGCTTGACAGATGTATTGTGTTTGATCTTATGGCACTAGAAACGTTAGTCCCTTCGCGGCTTCTGGCGACAGCGGCCCTGCTGCACAAAAAAACAGCCGCTCCCATGCCGGGGCGGCTGCCGCAGTTATGATTCTCTCAGGGCCGCTGGTTCAACCGCTCCAACCCCTCGCTGGCCTCGGTGTAGCCAGGGCGCAGGGCCAGGGCGCGGCGGTAGGCTTCGGCGGCGCGGGCCGGCTCGGCGCTGACGCCCGCGCCGCTGCGCTCCAGGCTCAGACCCAGGAAATAAAACGCTTCGGGGTTCTCGCCGGTCGCGGCGGCGTCCGTGAAGTTGGCGCGGGCGCGGGTCAGATCGCCGGCGTCCAGGTTGAGCCGTCCCAGGTAGTACGAGAAGTCGGGGTAGTTGCCGCCGGCCAGCCGCAGCGCCCGCTCTAGCTCCGCGCGGGCAGTTTGCGGTTCGCGGGCCAGGTAACTGACCACCCCGCGCTGCCCAGCAGCGTAAGCACTGTTCGGGGCCAGCTGTACGGCCAGCTGCGCCTGCGGGCGGGCCACGGCGAAGTTGCCGCCTTCGGCCAGCAGCCGGGCGAAATAGGCACGGTTGATGCCGTCGCGTGGCTGGGCCAGCACGGCGCGCTGCAGGGTGGCGGTGGCCGCCCGCAGGTCGCCGCCGGCGTACTGGGTTTCGGCCAGGTTGAACAGAATCACGCTTTCCTGCGGGTTCAGGCGGCTGGCCTCCTGAAAGGCGTGAACGGCGCCCGGCAGGTCGCCCTGGAAGCGCAGCACGTACCCGCGCTCGTTCCAGATTTTGCTGGCTTCAGCGCCCCGGCGGCTGGCGGGAATGCTGGGCAGCACCCGCTCGGCTGCGTCCAGGGCGGCCAGGGCAGCTTTCAGGTTGGGGCTGGTCGTGCCCGCTTGGACGCCACCTGCGCTGGGCAGCCGGGCCTGCCGGAAGGCGAGCGAGTGTGCCTGCGAGAGCGCGATGCGGGCGCTGATATTGCTGGGGTCCAGCTCGGTCAGCCGCCCCAGGGTGGCAATCGCCTCGGCACTCTGGCCCAGCCGGGTCTGACTACGGGCCAGGCCCAGCAGGGCGTCGGGGTTGGTGGGGTTGGCCTGCACCGCCGCTCCGTAGGCCACCGCCGCCCGCTGAAAGTTGCCCTGGCCGTAGTAGAACTGCCCCACCGTCACGTAGCTGCTGGCTGAAATGGGGGCGGCCTGGCTGCGCACAGTCTGGAGACTGGAGGCCTGTGTTCCGGCCTGAGCCTGGGCAGCCGGCAGCGCCGACGCGAGGAGTCCGGCGGCCAGCCACGTCCACTTGGAAGTTAAGGTGCTCACAGTTCCTCCACTATAGAGCCTGCCTGCGCGGCCCGAATCCTGCCTACAAAACATGGAAAACGCCCTAGGCGGTGCTGGGGCGTTTTTATGGCGGGTAGGTCAGCGGCGGGGCAACTGCTGGGGATGCTGGCCCTGGTCGGTGTCCTTGACACTTTCGGGGGTCTGATCCATCTGCCGGCCCTTTTCCAGCATGTCCTGCTTCTGAACGTCCTTGATGTCGTGCAGGCTGTTGGTATCCTTGTCGCCGCCTTCTGGGCTGGTCTGACCCTGCGCGGGATGATTCTGGTCGGTCATCTGCTGCACCTCCTCTGCATTTCCTCTGTGTGAGCTGTCCTGAGCCTACCGTGCCGGGTCCGGCTGACAGGTGGCTGCGGCCTTGAGCGAATATTGACGTGCTCCGGGCGCAAGCGTATGGCGCCCTCGGCCTCAGTCGGCGCCCTTCTCCTGGCTGGCCTCGCCGCCGAAGGTCTTGTGCAGGCCGCTGACCAGCGCCTGCGTCTCTGCCGGGGTCAAGCGGGCCTCCGGATGCAGCGGCAGGTAGGTTTTTTCGGGCATCTCGCCTTCACGCACCGCTGCCGCAGCCTCATCCGCTTCGGGGCCAAAGCCGGGCACGCTGACGTTGAATTTGGAGCGGCCCTCGTCCACATGCCGCTGAATCAGCCACGAAGCGGGGGCGACCTGGGAATACCAGGGCCACTCGGTCTGGTTGCTATGGCATGCGGCGCAGGCGCGGGTAAAAAGCTGCTCGGTGCGTGGGCTGTCCCAGGCGGGCTGGGCCTCTGCAGGCGGGTTGCTGTGAGCGCGGCCGTAAGGAATCAGTTGCAGGAGCAGCAGGGTGCAGGCGGCGGCCAGCCACTTGTAGGGGCGTGCGCTGGCCGTGTCATTGTTCTGGCAGTGCCTATCATCACGGGCCATCTCGGTTCTCCTTGTCTGGTTTACGGCTGCACTGGGGTACGGCTGGCCTGGATACGTCCGGCTTGAGTGACTTCAGCAAATAGCGGAGCCGGCCCACCTACAGCTGGCGGCGCAGCAGGCGCAGGCCCATGAACACCACGAACACCGTGCCGCCCTCGTGCGCCACCACGCCCAGGGGCAGCGGTACTTGCCCGGCAATCGCCAGCGGGGACACCAGCAGAATGATGCCGAAGGCGAACAGCAGGTTGAAGCGCACGGTGCGCCGTGCGTCGCGGGCCAGCCGCACAGCTCCGGCCAGGCGGCCCAGGTCGTTTTGCATCAGGACCACGTCGGCCGATTCGATGGCCACGTCGGTGCCGGAGCCCACGGCCACGCCCAGGTCGGCGCGGGCCAGGGCGGGGGCGTCGTTTACGCCGTCGCCTACCATCGCCACCGGGCCGGGCAGCTCCCCGATGAGGCGCAGTTTGTCCTCGGGCAGCAGTTCGGCGCGGTACTCGCTCAGGCCCACATCACGCGCCACGCTGGCGGCCACTTCCGCCTTGTCGCCGGTCAGCATCACCGGATGGGCGATGCCGGCGGACTTCAGGTCCGCAATGGCCCCGGCGATGCCCGGCCGCAGCGCGTCGGCCACACCCATCACACCCAGCACGCGGGCGCCGGCGCCCACCACCACGCTGGAGCTGCCCTGTGCGTTCAGCTCGGCCAGGGCCGCCGCCTGGGCGGGGGTCAGGGCCGCGCCCTCACGCTGCATCAGCCGCAGGTTGCCGGCCCAAACCTTTTCACCGCTGCTCAGCCGCGCCTCAATGCCGTGGCCGGGAATCGCCTGTGCGCCTTCCACCGGCTGCGGCGCCACGCCGCGCTCCTGCGCCGCCGTCACGATGGCGTGGGCGATGGGGTGCTCGGAGTGGGCTTCCAGGCCGGCGACCAGTGCCAGGGCCGCAGCTTCGTCGTCGGCCACCACGCGGGTCAGGGTCATCTTGGCCTGGGTCAGCGTGCCGGTCTTGTCGAAGGCCACGGTATTCACGCCGGCCAGGGTGTCCAGCGCGGCGCTGCTTTTGAACAGCACGCCGCCCCTGGCCGCCGCCGCCATCGCACTGAGCATCACGGCGGGGGTGGAGATGACCACCGCGCAGGGACTGGCAACCACCATAAAGGTCATGGCGCGGTACCAGGCCGCCGCCGTGTCCAGCCCGCCCAGGTAGTGCAGCCCGGCAAACACCAGCGGCACGCCCAGCAGCACGGCTGTTGCGTAGGGGCTTTCCCAGCGCTCGGTCAGCGATTCGGTGCGGCTTTTTTCGGTCTGGGCCTGTTCCATCAGCCCCACCAGCCGGGCCAGGGTGCTTTCGCCGGCGGGGCGCAGCACCTCGGCCTCCACGCTGCCGTTCAGGTTCACGGTGCCTGAAGCCAGCTCGGCGCCCACGGCCTTGTCCACCGGGCGGCTCTCGCCAGTGATAGGCGACTCGTCTACGGCGGTGTTGCCGCGCACCACGCGGGCGTCGGCCGCGATGCGTTCGCCGGGGCGGACCAGCAGCAGGTCGCCCACGCGAATTTCGCCCAGTTCACACCAGCGCTCGGTGCCGTCACGCCGGACGGTTGCGCCGGCCGGATTCAGGTCCATCAGCGCGGCGATGGCGTTCTTGGTGCGGCCCATCGCCCAGTCCTGCAGGGTGTTGGACAGGCTGAACAGCAGCAGCAAAATGGCACCGTCCGCCGCTTGCCCGATGCTGGCGGCTCCCAGCGCGGCCAGCACCATCAGCAGGTCCACATCCAGCCGGCGCTCGGTGGTCAGGGTGTGGATGGCCTCACGCGCTGCCGGAATGCCGCCAGTCAGGAAGGCCAACCCGTAGCCGCCCCACATCAGCGCAGGCAGATCAAGCAGATGTTCACCGGCCAGGCCCAGCAGCAGGCCCAGCAGGGTCAGTGCCGTCAGCAGCACGGCGCGGCGCAGTTCCGGCGACAGGTGAAAGGTGGCGGTGGCCGGAGCCTCACGCTGCGGCGGGGGCGTGGCGGGGGTGCCGTCAGGGCGGACAGTGTGCGGTGCGGTCATGGCTAGGCTCCTTCGGAGGGAAGATTCTTATTGAGAATCATTCCTACTAAGGGAATTGTACGCCCTTCCGATGCCGTCTGCAACGCAGAAAGCCCAGCGGACAAGTCGGATTTGGCTTCTCTTAAGCTGAAAGAAGGCGGCGGAAGGCTTGAAGGCCCTTCTGCCGCTCTCTCCCTACTCCGTATTCCGTGCCACGTGTGCTGAGCTATCGGGGTGGGCTATCTGGGGCCGTCCCATACCCACTCTGCCTGCCAGCGCTCGCCCCGGCGGATGGGCGGCACCTTCAGGCCCAGCACCCGCGCTCCGCCCTTGACGGCGGCCCGCAGCAGCAGTCGGGGGTCCATCTCGGGGTAAAGCTGCCGGGCAAAGTTCAGCTCGTCGCGGATATCCAGCGTCTCGCCGCTTGCCACCGAGTCGGTGCCCAGCGCTGCCTCGACGCCCGCCGCCAGATACTCGGCCAGCGGAAAGCGCCCGCATTCCAAGTTGGTGTTGGAGCGCGGGCAGCTGACCACCGCGCAGCCGGCCTCGGCCACCCGGCGGATGTCGTCCGCGTTCACGTTCACCATGTGGACCAGCGTGGGCTGGTGCCGCAGCACCCCCAGTTCGTCCAGGTAGCGTACCGGGGTCAGGCCCGCCTGCGGTGCGCGGCCCATCACCTCGGCAAAGGTGTCTGGATAAAGGCCCGGAATGCGGTGCTCCCACAGCGGCCCCGCGCCAGTGGCGAACAGTTCGGTTTCGCTGGGATGTTCGCCCACGTGAATCTGGATAGGCAGGCCCTCACCCGCCGCGTACTCGGTGACCAGCCGCAGCAGCGGGGCGCTGACCGTATAGCTGGCGTGCGGCGACACGCCTACGCGTAGGCCGCCGGGGCGCTCCAGGCGGCGGAAGCCCTCCACCTGCTCACGGAAGCGGGCGAAGCGCTCCTGGGCCTGCTCGGGCCGGGGCCCCAGCACCTCGAAATACAGCACGCCGCGCAGGTGCTCGCGGGGCAGCAGCGCTTCCATGACCGCCGGGTCCCACACGATGTCGCCCAGCGGCTGCCCCAGCCCGGACAGAACCCCGGCGCCGGTCAGCGCCCCTGCCAGCCCGCGCTGTGATTGCTGGGCCACCACCACTTCGGGAATCCAGCGGAAATAGGGCAGTGCCTGAAAGCGGTAGGCGCTCATGTCCAGGTGGGTGTGCGCGTTGGCCGGCAGTGGCGAGATGACGGCCCCGGCGTCCACCTCGCGGGCGTGCGGGAAGTTGCGGCGCAGCAGGTCCGGGTGCCCGGTGGCCGCCACGGTGCCACGTGAGACGACCACTGCGCCCGGCGACTGCGCCCCGCCCAGGCCGGTAAAGAGGGTCTGGGCAGTGTAGAGAACGGGGGAGAAGTCGTCAGCAAGGGGAGCGGGCTGGGGGTCGGTCATGGCCCCAGTATGTTCCTGAAAGGCGGGACGGCGCTGGGTGCACTTGCTTCGGAGGGCACTGTGCCAGATATGCACCGCGCCGGATATGTACTGTGCCAGATATGCACTGCGGTCCATTCCGCGACATTCCGCCGCAAGCCTTCCAGGTGACTGCGTACCGCTTTAGCCCAAAGTTTCCTACTCCTCGCGCTGGTCAGGTTGCGTCGCTGGAACTTGAGATGCCGCCGCAACCCGCAAGATGCGCCGGGCCTGTGCCACCTGCTCCGCGTCGGTGCGGCGTTCGCGCAGGTCAAAGCCCAGGCTGGTGGCGGGAGATTCGGCTGGCCATAGCGCCGAGAACGACCCGTGTACGGCCGTCACCCCGCTGCGGCGCAGCAGTTCGGCCAGCCCTTCTGGCCGCACGCCGCCGGCCAGCACCTCGAAGCCGGGCCGGGCCTGCTCGCGCAGGCGCCGCAGCCTGTCGGCGCCGGCCAGCGCCCCCGGCGCACCTCCGGAGGTCAGGACGCCGCTGTAGCCCCAGGCCTGCAGCTGCTCCAGGCTGCCTGTCAGGTCAGTACTGAGGTCAAAAGCGCGGTGACACACGGCCCTGATGCCTGCGCCGGCGGCGATCTCGGCCCAGCGGCGCATGGCCGCGGCGTCTAACCTGCCGCCAGCGTCCAGTGCGCCGACCACCACCCCGGCAGCTCCAGCCTGCGCAGCATCCCGGATTTCTTCCACCATGACTTCCACTTCGTCTGGGATGTAGGAAAACGGTCCCTCACGGGTGCGAATCAGCACATGCACCGGCACACCCAGCGCACATACGCTGCGGGTCAGGGCCGGCGAAGGGGTCAGCCCGCCACTGCTCAGCGCACTGCAAAGTTCCAGCCGGTCGGCCCCGCCCGCCACGGCGCTGCGGGCACTGCCCAGGCTGTCCACGCAGACCTCCAGCACGGGGAGAGAGTCGGGCAAGTGAGCCTCAGCCTTCGCCCAGGCTGGGGGCCTGTCCCGCAGCGTACATGGCTGCGCCCACGATGCCGGCTTCGTTTTTCAGTGCGGCCGGCACGGCGCGGCTGCGCTCCAGCTGGATGTAGGGCAACCACTTGTTGGCCTTCTTGCTGACCCCGCCGCCCAGCACGAACAGGGTGGGGCTGAACAGCAGTTCCAGGTGGCTCAGGTAGCGGCTGACCCGCCCGCCCCACTCCTCGTAGCTCAGTTCTTTGTCCTCACGCACTTTGGCCGAAGCCCAGCTCTCGGCATGCCGCGCTTTGCCGCTGCGGCTGTCCAGAAACAGGTGGCCCAGTTCGGTGTTGGGCACCAGCACGCCGTCATTCAGCAGCGCCGAGCCGATGCCGGTGCCCAGCGTGACCACCAGCACCACGCCCCGCACGCCCTGCGCTGCCCCGAAGCGGGCCTCGGCCAGGCCAGCAGCGTCGGCGTCGTTGAGCAGGTGGACATCGTAGTCACTGCCCAGGCCCTGCGTCATAAAGGTGTCGGCGTCCATGCCCACCCATTTCTTGCTCACGTTGGCGGCACTCAGGGTCCGCCCCTGCTGCACGATGCCCGGAAAGGTGATGCCCACTGTGCCCCGGTGGTCGAAGTGCCGCACCAGTCGCCCCAGAACATCCAGCACCGCGTCCGGCTCGGCACCCTCAGGGGTGGGCAGCCGCATCCGTTCGGCCAGCAGTTCGCCGGTATTCAGGTCAACCGGCGCGGCCTTGATGCCGCTGCCGCCAATATCTACGCCAAGAACTACGCTCATGGAAGACAGTGTAGGGGCTGCAGGCCGCAGGCGGGTAAGGGGGGAGGGAGGATAGCGGACGGGTCCGCTGCGCTGGCTGGGAGAGGGAGCGTCTAAGGAGCGAAGCGCCTCCCTCTTTCCCGGCCAGCGCCCACCAAACCCCCATTCAAAAAAACCGCCCCGGAGGGCGGCTGCCTGACGCTGAGCAGGGGCTCAGGCGGCTTTTTGGCCTTCACGGGCCTGCTTGGCGGTGTCCACCAGGGCCTTGAAGGTTTCGGGTTCACGGGCAGCGATGTCGGCCAGCACCTTGCGGTTCAGGTCCACGCCAGCCACCTTGAGGCCGTTCATGAAGGTGGAGTAGTTCATACCGTGCAGGCGGGCGCCGGCGTTGATACGCTGAATCCACAGGCGGCGGAAGTCGCGCTTCTTGTTGCGGCGGTCGCGGTACTCGTAGGTCGCGGCGTTCAGCAGGGTCTGGAAAGCATTGCGGTACAGCTTGGAGCGGGTACCCCAGAAGCCCTTGGCGCGCTTCAGGACCTTCTTGTGGCGGCGGCGGCGGATGATACCGGTCTTAGAGCGAGCCATTATTTACCTCCTGCGTAAGGCTTCATCGCCTTCATACGGGCCCATTCGCTCTTGGCCAGCACGAAGCCCTTGCCCTTGCCGCGAATCTCGTTGCCGCTCTTGCCGGTGTTCTGGTGGCGCTTACCACTCTTGAACGCCATCACTTTGCCGGTGGCCGTGATCTTGATCCGGCGCACCGCGCTCTTTTTGGTCTTCATCTTGGGCATAGTTCTCCTTGGTAGGCGGCTCAACACGCGCAGCGCACGGTTGCCGTCCGGGGGGCAGGCCACTTCAGGCTTTTGGAAAAGCTGGGTTTTGAAGTCGTTAGGTGCCTGTCTTGCACCCCACTTTGCCAACTGAGAATTGTAGCGCCCCGGCAGCGGCGGTTCAAGTCGGCTTGGATGGATGTTGCCCTTCCACGATTTCCAGTCGGTTGCCCCAGGGGTCATCCAAAAAGATGCGTGCTACGCCAGCTTCAGCGTCAGCTTGATGGGGGATGCCGTGCCTGCTTAGGTGTGCCGAAATTTGGTCTAACTGCTGACAGCGTAGGCCTGGATGCCCTTTCTTACGCGGCTGAAAGTCTGGGGTCACGCCGATATGCAGTTGCCTTCCGTCGGGCAGGCCAAACCAGCAGCCACCCCGGGCCGCCAGGGCTGGAGGCTTGCTCAGCTCCGGCAAACCCAGAATATCGCCGAAAAAGTGGCGTGCAGCGGCTTCGCAGTCAGCGGGAGCCTCAATCAGCACGTGATCCAGTCCGGTCAGGAGGGTCATGGCCTTAGCTTAGGACTAAGCCGTAAGGAGGTGTTGTCACTAAGCGGGGTACGCCTAAAGCACCAGCACGCCGCTGTGCTTGGCCTGGTCCTGCGGCTCCACGTGAATGGTCACGCGGGCGCCTTCCACTTCGGCTTCCAGCACCTCTTCCAGCCGGTCACAGATGGCGTGGGCTTCTGCGACCGTCATGCTGCCCGGCACGACCAGGTGGAACTCAATAAAGGTCAGCCGCCCAGCCGTGCGGGTGAGCAGATCATGGGCTTCTAGGGCTCCAGCGGCGTGTTCGGCCACCAGCTCGCGGATACGGGCCTGGGTTCCCGCGTCGGCGCCGGCGTCCATCAGGCCGCCCACCGAGTCGCGCATCAGGTGCCAGCCGCTCCAGAGGATGTTCAATGCCACAAGGCAGGCCAGCAGCGGGTCCAGCACGTGCCAGCCGGTCAGCCGTGCCAGCCCCACGCCGGCCAGGACCCCCACCGACGACACCACGTCGCTCATCAGGTGCTTGCCGTCGGCGAGCAGGGCCGGGGAGCGGTGCTGGCGACCCGCTGCGAGCAGCCGTGAAGCCCACACTCCGTTGATGACCGAAGCCACCACGCTCAGGGCCAGGCCCAGCGGGGGCAACTCCACCGGGGCCGGGCTGAGCAGCTGCGGCCCCGCTTCCCACAGGATGGCCAGGGCCGCCAGGACAATCAGCACGCCTTCAAGCACTGCGCTGAAATATTCGGCCTTGGAGTGACCAAACGGGTGGTTGTCGTCGGCGGGGCGGGCGGCCACCCGCAGCGCAATCAGGGCGGCGGCGGCGGCGGCCACGTTGATGATGCTTTCCAGCGCGTCCGAATACAGGGCCAGCGAGCCGGTCAGCAGGTAAGCCGCCCACTTGAGGCCCAGCACCAGCGCGGCGATGCCCACACTGGCCCAGGCCAGCCGGGTCAGCCGGGCCGGAGCAGCGTGGGTGGGAGAGGCGGCAGTCACGTCCGCCAGGGTAGCAGCCCGGAGGCGGGAAGCAAGGCCACCTCGTCCCCGCCCGGCAGCACAAAGGCCCGCAGCGTGCCCGCCCGCAGGTCGGCAATCAGGTAGGGCACGTCGTACCCGGCGCCGGCGCGGTCGGCAGCGCTGGGAGTTTGCGGGCCCTGCGGGTGGCTGTGGAAGATTCCGCACAGCTCCAGCGCACCGGCGCGAAAAGCCCGGAGTGCCCGGAGCAGCGCGGCAGGGTCGGCCTGATACTCCACCTGCGGGCGGGCCGCAACGTTGGGCAGCGGGAGGTAGACCTGCGCCTGCCCGCCGCCCGCCTGTAGCTGCCCGCCAAGCACCCCCACGCACTCACGTGGCGCTTCGGCCTGGGCGTGGGCCCACATCTCCCGGCGCAGCGTGGCCGGGAGCTCAAGAAAGGGAAGGACAGCCGGCATAAAGGAAGGATACGCCCCTTTCTCACCCGGCGCGGGGCCCTGATATGCTGCCTGACGTGTCGAAGGCCCGTAGCGCTCCGGGGCGCAAGCCCAAATCTGCCGCCCGCCAGCCGGCGGTGCCCGCTTCCCGCTTTCCTCTGGACAGCGAAGCGGCCGGCCTGCTGCTGATTGCCCTGGGCCTATTCCTGGCCCTGACCCTGCTGCTGCCGCTGCTCGACTCGCTGGCCGCCGGCCGCCTGACCGACCAGCGGCCAGCCGAAGGGCTGAACCTGACCGGCACGGTACGCGATTTCTTGGTGCAGTGGCTGGGCTGGGCCGCTTATCTGCTGCCACTGGTGCCGCTGGGCTACGGCGCCCTGATTTTCAGCGGGCGTTCGCTGCGGGGCTTCAGCCGGCGGCTGCTGGGCGGCCTGCTGCTGGCGCTGGCCGTCTCGCTGCTGCTGGCTCCCTTCTGGCCGGCGGTGTCGGGGGCGCTGGCCACTGGCCTGCTGCGCCCGGTGCTGGCGGTCATTGGGCTGGCGGCATTGCTGCTGCCGCTGGCCCTGGCATTGCTGGGGCTGGACCTGCTGCGCGGGCAAGCCCCCCTAAGCCACTTCCGGCAGGTGGGTCGGGGCTTTAGCCGCGCCGCTGTGACCGGAGCCGACCGGATGGGTGACTTGGTGCAGGAGCGCCGTGAGGGGCGCGAGGTCGCCCGTGCCCGCAGCGCTCTGCGCGGTGAACTGCGCCGGCATCTGTCGCAGCTGCGCAGCCTGCTGGACGTGCGGCCCGAGCACGCCGAGATGAAGCTGCAAG
Organism: Deinococcus proteolyticus MRP; assembly: GCF_000190555.1. Classification (GTDB taxonomy): domain Bacteria; phylum Deinococcota; class Deinococci; order Deinococcales; family Deinococcaceae; genus Deinococcus; species Deinococcus proteolyticus. The sequence goes on along the minus strand of NC_015161.1, from coordinate 1,349,754 downwards.
ACACCGAGGTGCGCGGCGTGCTAGCCGAGGTGCGCGGCCTGTCCGAGGCGGACGTGGCACACTATGCGGCCAGCCTGAAGGGCTGGGACCGGGCGCTGGAAGACGCCACCGTGCAGGAGCTGGACGCCCTGCGGGCCCGCCTGAATACCGAAGCAGAGGCCGCCGCAGACGTACCTGCACAGATAGAGGCCCAGGCCGCCGCTGTCCGGGCCGGACGCTGCGAACTGGGCACCGAGCTGCACGCCACCCAGGCCAGTGCTGCGCTGGACACCGTGCGCCGCAGTCTGGTGGGTGAGCTGACCCGCCTCTCACAGCGGGCTGGCCGGCTGGAGCGGGCCCGCAGCGCAGCCGACGCGCAGCTGGCCAGGGCAGCCAAAAGTGGCAAAAAAGCCCCCACGCTGGCGGCCCGCCTCAAGCTGCTGAGCCGCGAAAGCCGCGCCCATGACGGGCGCCGGGAAAGCTGGCAGAGCCTGTCCGAGAGCTGGGCCGACTGGCAGACCCTGGAGCCGCTGTTTGCCGGCTGGCCTGACCTGGCGGCCGCTTATGACCGTTCGCCCAGCGAGGAGGCCGCCGAGGCCCTCGCCAAGGCCCTGGCCGCCCAACCGCTGGACACCCTCCGTGAACGGGCTGCCTGGGCAGAGGCACTGCAGGACGGGACGTTTCCGGCGCCGGTGGGCAGCCTGCCCGGGAGTGCAGCCTCCCAGCCTGTCCCGGAGAGTGGGCCTGACCGCGTGACCGCTGCTCGCCCTGCTGCGCCTGCCTCTGCGTCGCCCGCCCATTCTGTGCCGCCTGGTTCTGGGCCGGCTCCTGCATCGGCTCCTGCCCGGTCCCGGCCTGTGCCCGCACAACCGGCCCCCCCTGCCTTCGACTTTGCTGCGGCCGAGCTGGAAGAGCTGGAGCGCCCCGCGCCCCGTGCCCGGCAAGTCTCCCTGCCCAGCCATGAGCCGGCCTCCGGTGCCCCTGTGAATGACGGCTCCATGAACGACAGCTCCGCGAACGACAGTTTCGGGGACGACAGCTTTGCGGACGACTGGCAACCTCCCGCCCCGCCTGCCCAAGCGGTTCAGCGCACCGCCGACACGCCCCCCTGGGAAGGCTCCCGCGTGGGAGCGGCCCGCTCCACTCTGAGCGTGCATTCCGCGCCTGAAAGCCCTGCGCCGTATGAAAGGCCGCAGCCCAAGCAAGGAGCGCTGGAACTGGCGCTGCCGTCGACCGACCTGCTGGACCCCATCCCCGCCGCGGCACTCAACACCGCCGCGCTGGACGTGTCGGCGCGGCAGCGGGCGGCGCTGATTGACGAGACCCTCTCGCAGTTCGGCTTGCAAGGACGGGTGGTGGACTTCGCCCGTGGTCCCACCGTCACCCGCTACGAAATCGAACCCGCACCCGGCGAGAAAATCAGCCGTATCGCGTCTCTTTCCAACGACCTGGCCCGCGCTCTGGCGGTGGCCGGGGTCCGCATTGAAGCGCCTGTACCGGGCAAAAGTGTCATTGGTCTGGAAGTGCCCAACGCCGACCGCGAACCCGTGACCTTTCATCAGGCGGTGGCCTCGCCCTCGTTTCAGCGCTCGAAAGCGGCGCTGCCCATCATCCTTGGCAAGAGCATTGACGGCGAGCTGCTGGTGGGCGACCTCGCCAAGATGCCGCACCTGCTGATTGCAGGCAGCACGGGTTCGGGCAAGTCGGTGTGTGTGAACACCCTCATCAACTCGCTGCTGTACCGCTTCTATCCGCAGGAGCTGAGATTCCTGATGATTGACCCCAAGATGGTGGAACTGACGCCCTACGACGGCATTCCGCATCTGGTGCGCGGGGTGGTCACCAATCCGATGGACGCGGCAGGCGTGCTGCTCGGCGCAGTGGCCCACATGGAGCGCCGCTACAAGATGATGAGTCAGGTGGGGGCCAAGAACCTGGGGCAGTTCAACGCCAAGATGCGCCAGACCGGCGAGCCGGAATTGCCGCACCTCATCATCATCATTGACGAGCTGGCCGACCTGATGATTACCAGCCCCAAGGAAGTGGAAGCGGCGATTATGCGGCTGGCGCAGATGGCGCGGGCCACCGGCATGCACCTGGTGCTGGCGACGCAGCGGCCCAGCGTGGACATCCTGACCTCGCTGATTAAGGTGAACGTGCCTGCCCGCGTGGCCTTTGCGGTTAGCAGCGGCCACGACTCGCGCACCATTCTCGACTCGCTGGGGGCCGAGCGGCTGACCGGCATGGGCGACATGCTGTTCTACCAGCCGGGCCTGATTAAGCCAGTCCGCCTGCAAGGGCCATTCATCAGCGAGGAAGAATCGGTGCGCGTGACGGGGCTGCTCAAGCGGATGATCTTTGAGGACGCCTTTGTGGAAGCCTACGGCGCGGACTTTGACGGGGCTGTGAGAGCCGAAGGCCCCGGAGCCGACCCCTCCAACATGGACTTTTCAGACCCCTATCTGCGGCAGGCCGCGCAAATCGTGGTGGAAGAAGGTCAGGGCAGCGTGTCGCGCCTCCAGCGCCGCCTGAGTGTGGGCCACGCCCGCGCCGGCAAGCTGATGGACATGCTCGAAGCGATGGGCATCGTGAGCAAGCACCAGGGCAGCAAGCCGCGTGACGTGCTGATTACCGAGGCCGATTTGCCGGAGTATTTCGGGCGCTGAGGGGGGGAATTCGGGTCTACCACATGCTAGGGTCAGCCCATCAAAGCGGCTGATGCCCTCGCCACTCTGCTGCTGTGTAGCGGTATGGCTCTGGCCGTGCCTGCTCACGCCGTAGAGGGGCCGCCGGTGTTTGCAGGCGCGGCAGCGTGGCCTATCGTGCCGTCTACCCGCTGTCCCAACCTGTGGCACGCTGTCTCGGTCCGGCAGGCCAGTGACGGCCAGTCGGCGCAGCTTTACCACTACGGCGCACAGTTGCAAACGGGTCAGCCCTTGCAGGCGGGAGCTGCTGGAAAGGCAGGCTGGATGGTGACCTCTTTATCCTGACCCGCCACACGTCCACTTCTGCCGAAGGAGCAGTCATGGTGCAGTACCGTGGGCGGACCACCGTGCGTCCCCGCAGGCTGGGCGTGCCGAATGTTCTGGCGTTTCCGGGCCGGGCCGTCTGCTCCCCGCCGAATCAGGCCAAAGGGGTCATATATGGGTTGGATATCGCTACTGGCCGTCCAGCCGCTGTGGGAGTCTGCCCGCAGTCGGTGGGGAGCCTCCGTGTCCTTGGCCTAAGCGAAAGCTATCCCTCCGGCTACGGCGTGCGCCGCCTGGATACTTGAGCGGTTGCCGACTGGTCAGGGAGCGGAGTCGCCCGTGGCCGCTAAGCCCAGCAACGCCCGCACCCCGCTCTCACATTCCCGCCGGTACGCTTCCAGGTCCGGGGCTGCATCCGCCACGAAGCGCAGGCTGAGGCCCTCCACCAAAGCCCGCAGCTGCCGGGCGCGGGCGTCGGCACCGTCGCTGGCGCCCAGCCGAGCCAGTTCCAGGTCCAGCGCGTGGGTCTGGGCCAGAAACTCGCGCTGCACGGTCATCAGCGCGGGGTCGTGGGTGGCGGCGCTCTGAAAGTCCAGCCACACGGTATAGAAGCGGCGGGTGTTCTCGACGCCGTAGAACTGGTTTTCCACGTAGGCCCGCAGTTTGGCTTCGGGGGTGCCGGCCTGCCGCAGCGCCCGGCGGGTGGCGGCGGTCATGGTGCGGGTAAAGCGCTGCATGGCCGCCGTCAGCAGGCCCGCCTTGGAGCCGAAGTGGTACATCAGCGTGCCCCGGCTCACTCCGGCCTCGGCGGCGATATCGGCCAGGGTCACCGCGTGGTAGCCGCGTTCGAAGATGGCCTGATACGCCGCTCCCACCAGTGCGGTGCGGCGCTGCCGGTCCTGAACGGGGTCTACCCGGCGGGCCATACCGCTGCCCTCATCCGGCGCTGAACTCGACCCAGCGGGCCAGGTCCGGCCAGCAGGCCGCCGGGGCCGGAGCTGCGCCCGCAGCCTGCTGATTCAGTGGCCTTGCCGAGACGGTCTGGGCGCGGGTGCTGGCAGTCACGGTTCGCAGTACGCCGCCCTGGGACAGATACAGCTGTGCCACCTGCGCTTCACCCTGGGCGCTGGGATACACATAGGAGGCGAACAGCCCCCACACGGCCCCACGTGCCACCGGGCGCACCTGAATGTCACGCACGCCCTGACGGCTCAGTCCCTCCCTGAGTGCACCTGAGAGCCGCACTGCCGCAGCGTGGTCGCGCAGCACCGGAAAGGCCTGCCCGCGCCGCTCGGCCCGGTAGGTGCACTGTCCTGCCGGGTCGGCCCACTGACCGGGAGCGACCTGTGCCCAGCCGCCCTGGCCTGTCTGTGCTGTGCCTGTCTGCCCTGTGCGTACCTGTATCGGGGTTGTCTGTGTGGGGGCCGCCTGCACGTGAGCGGGGAAAGCAGCCAGTGCAGACAGCGTCAAAACAGACGGAAAACAACGGAAGCGCACGCCCTGCATCCTAGAGCATGGGATGGTCTGGGGAGCCGAAGGAGGGCCAGGGACAAGGGTCTGGGCAGGACTTCTGGCCTCCAGACGGAAGGCGGAAAGAAATTTCCGTAGCTTCCAGCCCCCACCTGCTTCTCCGTCCCCGTACACTGTCCCTCATGCCTGTATTTGCCGTGGACAAACCGCTGAACCTCACTTCTCACGATGTGGTGGGCCGGGTACGGCGGCTGCGTGGCACGCGGCGGGTGGGCCACACCGGCACGCTGGACCCGCTGGCGACGGGGGTGCTGGTGGTGGCGGTGGAGGACAGCACCAAGGTGGTGCAGTTCATGGAGCGCGACTCCAAGGATTACCTGGCCTGGATAAGCCTCGGCGCAGGCACGCCCACCCTTGACGCCGAAGGCCCGGTTGAGGTGCAGGCCCCCGTCCCGCCGCTGACGGCTGAAGCGGTAGAGGCCGCGCTGGCGCAGTTCGTGGGCAATATCGAGCAAGTGCCTCCGCAATATTCGGCCATTCAGGTGGGCGGCGTGCGGGCGTACGACGTGGCGCGGCGGGGGGGCACGCTGGACCTGCCCGCGCGGCCCGTGACCATTCACCGCCTGGACCTGCTGGGTAGTTACCCCACCCTGGCCGAGGCTCCAGCTCACGTCAGCCGGGGCGCGGACGGCTGGCAGCCTGACCCCGCTGGCCGCCCGGTGCCCCTGCCGCCCGCGCTGGGCGACTTTCCGACGCTGCTGGTGCGGGCGTCGGTGGGCAGCGGCACCTATCTGCGCTCGCTGGCACGTGACCTCGGTGCGGCGCTGGGCGTGCCTGCCCACCTCGCGGGACTGCTGCGGACCCGTGCAGGCCGCTACGACCTGGCGGACTGCCTGGAGCTGGACGCAGTTGCAGAAGCCGCAGGCCACAGCGACCTGAGCGCCCTGCCGTTTGAGGTGGTAGAGGTGCCCGCGCAGACCGCCACCGAGCTGAGGCAGGGCAAGCGCCCCCGCCGCCCCGAAACCGGCCGTCTGACCGTGACCCACGCGGGCGAGCTGGTGGCGGTGGTGGACGGTGACGGCGCACAGTGGAAAGTTGTGCGGGCCTGGGCAGGGGAGAAGGAGGGCTGATGGATGACAGACGCTGGACGCTGTCCCAGAGTCTCCCGCCAGGCGTTCAGCCCCTTAGCCCTTTTGACCCGACCATCCACCGTCCCTACCCCCCTTGCTAAACTGGCCGGATGAACCGCGACACAGACTATTCTTTCGGCCCCCAAGCGGGCGAGCCGGACATTGACGTGGCCGAGCTGGTGGAGTTTCTGGCCGGGCAGGTGGTGGACGACCCCGCCGGCGTGCAGGTCAGCCGCCAGGGCCAGACCCTGCTGATTCGGGTGGGCGAAGGCGAAGAAGGCCGCCTGATCGGCCGTCAGGGCCGTGTCATTCAGGCCATTCGCACGCTGGCCCGCAGCGCCACACCGCCCCGCGCCCGCCTGAACGTGGACCTGGACGGTCCGCGTAGTGCACAGGGCAGCAGTGCACAGGGTAAGGGCGGCTTCCAGGGCCGCCGGGAGCGCCGCTCTTGACCGCTACCAAAAAGGCCCCTGAGAACACCACCCGCGTCGGCTATTTTCTGGGGCCGCAGGGGCTAAAAGGTGGCGTGAAACTGTTCGTGCTGGGCGAGGCTGAGCAGTTGGTGGACCTGCCCCGCGTGTGGGTGGAAGGCTGGGGCTGGCTGAAGCTGCGCCGCGCCGAGCTGCTGTACCCCGGCATCGCGCTGCACCTCAGCGGTATCGAGACCCGCGAGGCCGCCGCCGACCTGCGCGGAGCCAATGTCTACGCCCACGACGACGAGTTGCCCGCACTGGAAGAGGGCAGCTACTACTACCACCAACTGCGCGGCCTGCCCGTGCTGGATAGCGCTGGCGAGCACCTAGGCGAAGTGGTAGACGTGATGGACATGGGCCATCAGGACCTGCTGGTGGTATCGCATGACTACGGCGAGTCGCAGGTGCCGCTGCAAGCGCCTTACGTGCTGATTGAAGCGGGCGAGGACGGCGAACCTGCCCGCGTGCGCCTGACCGAAGACACCCCCGCTGGCCTGCTGGGCGACGACGATGATTACGACGAGCACGACGACTACGACGACGCTGACGATGGCGCGGAGGACGCAGGCGAGTGACTACGCCCGCCCTGACTTTTTCCGTCCTTACCCTGTTCCCCGAGCTGCTGCGCCCCTTTGCCAGCGAAGCCCTGCTGGGCAAGGCGCAGGCGCGGGGGCTGGTGGATGTGCGGCTGCATGACCTGCGCGACTGGGCCGCCAACAAGCACCACAAGGTAGACGACACCCCCTACGGCGGCGGCGCGGGCATGGTGATTCGGGTGGATGTGGTGGCCCGCGCCCTGGACGCTCTACGTGCCGAGCGACCTATTGATGAGGTGGTGATGCTGACCCCCGCCGGTGAAACCTTCCGTCAGGCCACCGCTGAAGCCTGGGCCGCGCAGGGGGGGCACTGGGTCATCCTCTGCGGGCGCTACGAGGGCTTCGATGCCCGTGTGGAGCGGCTGGTGACCCGCGAGGTCAGCATCGGTGACTTTGTGATGATGGGCGGTGAAGCGGCGGCGGCCTGCATCATGGAAGCGGTGTCGCGGCTGGTCCCTGGGGTGCTGGGCGCGGAGGCCTCGCATCAGGACGATTCCTTCAGCTCGGGCCTGCTGGATTACCCCGAGTACACCCGCCCGCCCGAGTGGGCAGGGGAGGGCGTACCCGCCGTGCTGCAAAGCGGCAACCACGCCGCTATTGCCGCCTGGCGGCGGGCGCAGGCACTGGGCAAAACCTACCAGCGCCGCCCCGACCTGCTGCCCACCGCTGGCCTGACCCCGCTCGACAGCGCCGAACTGCTCAGGCTGGGCGCGACAGCGGAGCAGTTGCAGGGCTGGAACGCCCCCGAACCTCCTGCGCCCAAGCGGGGGAAGAGGCGGCAAAAGACCGAACCGTCAAACGAAGGTGATTAACCGTTTTTCCTGATTTGTCTCAGGTAATGGCCTATCTCACCCACGGTGCGCTGTGCCTGCTCCGAGTTGTGCTGATTGCCTAACTCGCGGGCCGCCTGCCGCACCTGACCAAGCTGGGTAGCCGCTGCGCGGCCCACTTCACTGCTGGCTGAATGCTGCCGAATAATGGCAATAAGTTCCTGCTCGTAGTCGGCTAGAGAATTCAGGATGATGTCGTCTCGACCTAGCGGCTGTTCTTCTTTAACCATAACCGTTTGCTGGTTTCTCATCCATGAAATGCTTAGGGCAATCGCTGCCCCGAAAAGGCCGGCTACCACAGAACGGAACAGCAAAAGCAGCGAGAAGGCTGCAGCCAAGGCAAGCGCGAAATCAGCAGCTTCCAGCGGCTTTCTCAACGTTTTTTGCACGCTGACCAACTGCTGAGCGGGCCGCGAAATCTCCGGCTCTAGGCTGGCGGCTGGCAGTTGCTTGAGAACCGTGGTCGGCGGGGAGCTGCTCACCGTCAGAGATGGGGGCGGGGCGGGCCTGAACTGCACGGGAGCAGGACTGCTGATCTGCGGCTGGCGGAGTTCAGGGACGTCTCCTGCCAACTTGCTGGCGATTCTCTCTAAAGTTCTGGCAAGGCTGTCGCGGACCTCATCGCTAGCGACGATGTAGGCCAGATTGAGTTCCAGTACGGTGCCTTTAGGCTTCTGGTAGGCAGGTAAGGGTTTGAGCAGAGCTGTATCCAAGCTCCTGAAGTCCACCGCCTGAACCTGACTGTCTCTCGTCAGGGCCAGGAACGGCCTGATTTCGACCTGCCTGCCTACAAGAATAAAAGCCAGTTTGAGGTAATAGTTTTGCCTGGACTCCTTTTTCAGGGCCGTGAACCGCTTGAGCGTATTCAGCAGCGTTGGGTCAGCAGACGCAGGCAGCAGAGTGGGCTGATAAGTGCCACGGGCTACGGCCTTGACCAGTTCCTTAAGCTGACTCTTGTGGGAGGGAGAAAGCTGCTGAGCGCTGTAGAGCAGGTCTTCGTGGGGCATAGCGGCCCCATTATTCCTTAAACCCCCAGCCGCCCCCGCCCTACCCTGGTCATCAGTTCGGGGTGCCCCGCGCTCAACAGGGCTTCGTCGCGGATGCGGCAGCTATCGCACAGGCCGCAGGGTTCGCTGCCGCCGCTGTAGCAGCTCCAGGTCAGGTGCACAGGCACGCCTACTTCCAGCGCCGTGCGGACGATGTCCACTTTGCTCATTTCCAGCAGTGGGGCCACCAGCCGTGCGCCGCGTCCTTCGCGGCCTGCCACAGTCGCCAGGTCCGCCAACGTCTGGTAGGCCGCCAGGTAGTCGGGGCGGCAGTCGGGATAGCCGCTGTAGTCCACGGCGGTGATGCCCAGGTGCAGGCTGCCCGCGTCTATCGCTTCGGCCAGGGACAGGCCCACCGCGATAAATACCGTGTTGCGCCCAGGCACATACGTGGGGGGAATGACCCCGTCAGGCGTGGCTTCCTGCGGCACAGCCAGGCCTTCGTCGGTCAGGGCGCTGCCGCCGAAACTGCCAATGTTGATATCTACCACGCGGTGAGCGGCTCCGAAGTGCGCGGCAATCTGCGCGGCCCGCTCCAGTTCCACCGTGTGGCGCTGGCCGTAGCGAAAGCTGAGTGCGGTGGCCTCCAGCCCGCTCCGCACCGCCAGGCCCAGCACGGTGCTGGAATCCAGCCCGCCCGACAGCAGCACCACGGCGCGGGGGTTCGTCGTTTCCGTCATCTCTAGTACCCTAACCTTTCGTTGCCGCCCAGTGGAATGAGGCGCTTGTCGCTGTGCTCGTCAAGGTCGTCGGCGCGGTAGAGCTTGTGCATCTGGTAGCCCGCCCGCAGCCTTGGGTCGGCCTTGACCGCCTCCGTAATCGCGTTCAGCACCCGCATCTCCCGCTCACGGGCACGGCTCCATTCGGGGTGCAGCCAAATCACCGCGTCATCCCGCAGGCCGTCCAGCGTCGCCAGGCCTGCCGCAATGTCCTGCGGCTCATGCACGATGATTTTGACCTCGTCGGCGTGGGCCACCACTTCGGGGAGCGGCCATTTCTGCGTGGGCTTGGGCGACAGCGTGACCCAGTCCAGCTCACCCCGTAGCGGCGCTATCCCGCTGGTTTCGATATGCACGCGGCGGCCTATGGCGTGCAGCGCGTCCGTCAGCGGGGCCAGGTCGAACAGAATCGGCTCCCCCCCCGTGATAATGACCACCGCACCAGCTGGACTCTCGGCGGCAACAGCGTCAGCCAGCGCTTGTGCGTCCATCAGTCCTACCGATTCGGGGCGGTACTCCGGGTGCCAGGTGCCCGCGCTGTCGCACCAGGGACAGTGTTGTGGGCAACCGTACAGCCGAATAAAGTACGCCGCCCGCCCCAGGTGAACGCCTTCGCCCTGCCAGGTGTAAAAGCGCTCGTAGACGGGATATTTAGGCTGCTTCGCAGCGTCCAAGGGTCTAAGGGTCGAAGAGTCTAAGACCGCATCCCCCTTAGACCCTTCGACGCTTAGACCTTTAGACTCGCCCTCGGCGGCGGGGTGCCCCGCCACCTCATTCACCCCTCGCTTCGCTGGCAAGGGCGATTCACTCCCAGTACTCACAGCACGACTCCGGCGTTTCCCACAGGAAGACCCGCAGGTGCAGGTCGGCACCGTCGTCGCCTTCAGCTAGGTTTTCGCGGATGCGGCGCATGGTTTCGCGGTGCAGGAACGCAGCGATGACTTCGGCGGTGGTGTCGCTGCCGAGGTCGGGGTGCTCGTTCAGGAACATGTGGTCCAGGCCGCCCTGCTCCACGTCCTTTTTGGCCCATTTCAGGCTCTTGAAATCCGCCACCATGATGTCGCGCTTCACATGGGCGCTGGGGCGCAGGCGGTCACTTTGCAGCTCCATTCGCACGCGGTAGGTGTGCCCGTGCAGCCGTCCGCAAGGGCCGTCGTAGCCCTCGATGATGTGGGCCGAGTCGAAGGTGAATTCGGTAGACAGCTTCCAGGGCATTACTGGGCCTTCTGCTCGGCGGTTTTCTGGTCTTCGGCCACGTAGTTCGCCTTGACCACCGTGCGGATGCCGCCGCGCAGGCCGTAGTCGCAGTCAATGCTCAGCCGCAGGGGGTCCAGCAGCTTCACCAGGTCGGCCAGCACGCGGCGGGTGGCGTGCTCGTGGTAGATGCCCACGAAGCGGTAAGAGGTCAGGTAATACTTGAGGCTCTTGAGTTCCACGCACTTTTCGCGCGGCACATAGCGGATTTCCAGCCGTCCGAAGTCGGGCAGGCCGCTCCAGGGGCACACGGGGCTGAATTCGTCGGTGGTAATCACGATTTCGCTGGGTTCGCCGGGGTAGTCCACGGGGTCGTCCTCGCGCACGGCGGGAAAGGTGTCCAGCACGGCCACGTCGATCGCGTCCAGGCCCTGCACGTCGTAGCGGCGGTCAAAGCCATTGCAGTCTTTTTGCATCTGTCCAGTCATGGGGTTTCCTCCTGAGCGCCTTGCTCACGTTCATCTACACGGCGGCGCAGTACGGGCAAAACAGGCCCGCCCGCCGCCCAGTCTACGGGCCGCACAGTCTATGCGGAAGGGGAGAGCCGGTACTGTGGTGCTGGACGCCCGGCAGGCAAAACAAAAAAGCCGGGGCACACAATCGGCCTCGGCTTTGGGGTGGGTACGCTCAGAGAGCGGTGGGGTCGGGGAAGTCCTGGGCTTTTTCGGCCTGGTCTTGCTCGTTGCCCTTGAGCAGCTCGGCGGAGCCGGCTTCGCCCACCTTGGGAGCAGCGGGCTGAGCCTCGCTGTCGGGGCGGCCAGTGGTCTGGTCCATGTTGTCGGCGGTGGTGGAACGGTCTCCAGGATCAGTCATGCTTCCAGTTTCGCGTCTGGAACGGCTTGCCGGGTGAAGCAGGGTTTAGCGCGCCTATATGGAGTGCGCGCCGACCGCCTCGGTCACCGAGCGGAACCCTTCACGGCGCAGCAGCTCGGCCAGGCCCCGGCTGATTTCGGCAGGCAGTGTAGGACCTCCGTAAATCAGCCCCGAGTACACTTCCACCAGGCTGGCGCCGGCCAGAATCTTCTCGAAGGCGTCCTGGGCAGTAAATATTCCGCCCACGCCCACGATCGGCACCCGGCCCCGCGCCTGCTGGTAGCCCAGGCGCACCAGTTCGGTGGAGCGCTCCCGCAGCGGCAGCCCGCTCAGGCCGCCCGCTTCGGCGCGGTGCTCGCTGCGCAGGCCCTCGCGGCTGAGGGTGGTGTTGGAGATAATCAGGCCATTCGCTCCTGCTGCCAGCACAGCGTCCACGCTCGCCTCGAAATCGGCGGGGTGCAGGTCGGGAGCCAGCTTGACCAGCACCGGCGGCAGTCGCAGCGCCGTGCGGACGCGCTGCCGCTCGGCTTCGTCCATCACCTCACGCACCAGCGCTTCCAGGTCGCTGGCGGCTTGCAGGGCACGCAGTCCAGGGGTGTTAGGGCTGCTCACGTTCACCACGAAGGCGTCGGCCACCGGGTACAGCTCGGCCACGCAGCGGCGGTAATCGCTGGCGGCGTCCTCGTTGGGCGTGACCTTGTTCTTGCCGATGTTGACCCATACCGGGCACAGGCGCGGGCCTGCCAGATGCCGGCGCATGGCCTCCGTGCCCGCGTTGTTGAAGCCCATGCGGTTGATCAGCGCCGTGTCTTCGGGCAGGCGGAAGAGCCGGGGCCGCTCGTTGCCGCTCTGCGCCAGCGGGGTCACGGTGCCCACCTCGATAAAGCCGAAGCCCATTGCCCCGAAGGCCATGACCGCCTCGGCGTTCTTGTCCAGGCCGGCGGCGAGGCCCAGCGGCGAGGCGAACTCGCGGCCCCACAGCGTCTGCCGCAGCTCCGGCTGCGTGGGCAGCGCGGCCGTGCGCACGGCTGCTGGCAGCAGCGGCACCCGCCCGGCCAGCTCCAGCCCCCGGATGGTGAGGTGGTGGATATCTTCGGGGTCAAAGCGAAACAGCTGCGGCTTGAGAACGTCGCGGTACAGGTGCATGTCGGGGCGTAGTTTAGCGCCCCGGCTGCTGCCCCGACTCCCAGCGGCCAGGGGCGGGGTGGGAAAGGGCAGCGCTGACAGGCTGTTGCCTGCGCCTCAGGGCGTCTTGGGCTGAGCAGAGTTGGGCTGAGCGGACTTGGGCTGGGATTCGGTCTGAGGCGCCGTGAAGACGGGGCCGCTGTACACCGGCCGGAAGCCGAACACGCCGGGGCTGGCCGGGTCCACCGTGACTTCTACTGCCCCCACTTCACTTTCGCCCATCACCTGCAAGCGGGTCACATTTTTCAGCTGCGGGCTGGCGGCCGTCTGGCCGGGGAAGGTGTTGGAGCCGGCTTCGGTCAGCGGGCGGTCGATGACCAGGGTGTGCGAGTCGCCCTGAATCAGCAGCACGGGCTTGCCGAACGCTTTGGCCTCGGCGGCCAGCGTGTTGACCGTGTCGCGCAGGCCAGTGTCGGTCATCAGGATGGGGGCGCCGTAGAACAGGTCCGCCTGATAGGCGATCACCACGGCAGGCGCGTTGCTGGCTTTGGCCTGCGCGAAAGTGTCCCGAATCCACTGCAGGTTGGCGCTGTTGCGGGCAAAGTACTCGGCGGCGCTCTGCGGGGTGCGCTCTAGGCCGTTGTTGCTGCCCACCACATGGATGGTGGAGAACACCACGCCCTGATGGGTCCAGCGGCTGTTTTCGGGCAGGTCGGCCTGACGGGTCAGCGTGAGCGGACGCTGTCCGAAGCTCTTGTCGCCCTGCGAGGTGAAGAACAGCTCGCGGACCTTGCCCAGGCGCTCCAGCGGGTCGTATTTGCCCGCTTTTTCGCGGTGGCAGTCGGTCCACTCGTTGTCGCCGGGGGTGTAGATCAGCGGCCCTTTGAACAGACCGAACTCCGTGCGGACCTTCTCGAAGTTCTCGTCGCTGCATGAGGTTGAGCCGCTTTTGATGTCGCCCACATGCAGGGTAAAGGCAGGATTCAGGCCGTTGACCGTACCAATCAGGCTCTCGAAGCGGGTGTAGTCCTCGGGCAGCTTGTAGGGCATGTCACCCAGCGCGACGAACTTGAACGGGGCGGCCACGGCGGAGCCGGCCAGGCACAGGGCCAGAAGAAGAAATTTTTTCATCGTTGCCGCACTTTAGGAACCGATTGTCAGTGCTGTTTCATTGGGGCTGTTTCATTGGGGCTGCTCCGTGGTGTCTGGCCGCTTGCCTGGCAGCCGGCTCTGCTGGGGTGGGCCGGGCACCTGACCAACCGGCCCCAGCACTTCAGAAGCCACATCCAAAAAGGCGCTGAGCAGCGCGTCCTGCGGGCCACGCGGCCACACGGCCACGATATCCACCAGCGGCGCGCCGGCCAGCGGGCGGTACACCACGCCGCTCATGCCCAGGCCCTGGAAAAAGCTGATGGGCAGGAAAATGCCTACGCCCGCCGACACCAGCGAGAGCAGGGTGGGCACCTCCAGCGCTTCTTGCACCACGTGGGGCGTGAAGCCGGCCTCGGCACACCAGCGCATGACCTGGTCAAAGTAGGTGGCCCGCTGGTGACGCGGGAAAAACACAAAATCCTCGTCCCTGAGGTCGCGGATGTCCAGCTCGGCATGTGCCGCCAGTGGGTGCGAGGCTGGCAGCGCCGCCACCAGCGGTTCACGCCACAGCGGCCGGGCTTCCAGGCCGGGGTCACGCACCGGCAGCAGCAGCAGCCCCAGCGAAATTTGCCCGCTGCGCAGCGCCGCTTCCTGTTCGTGGGCGCTCAGTTCGCGCAGTTCTACGCCCACTTCGGGAAAGCGTTCCTTGAACACCCGCACGATGTCGGGCAGGCCGCCGAACACCAGCCCGCCCACGAAGCCCACCGTCAGGTGCCCTACCTCGCCCCGCGCCGCGCGGCGGGTGCGCTCCAGCGTCTGCTCGGCCAGCGCCAGCGTCTCGCGTGCCCCGCTGAGAAACTCGTGGCCAGCCGGGGTCAGCTCCACCCGGCGGGTGCTGCGGTCCACCAGCTCGGCGCCCACTTCCTCTTCCAGGCGCCGAATCGAACTGCTCAGGGCCTGCTGCACCACGAAGACCCGCTCGGCGGCGCGGCCAAAGTGACCCTCTTCGGCCAGGGCGATGAAATGGCGCAGGTGGCGGAGTTCCATTGGTGGAGATTTTAGAGGTTCGGCAGGGAGTGAGGTCAGGCGGTCGTCACAGGGGAACCCTATGCTGAGGCCATGTCTGCGCCCCAACCCCCGCGGCCCAGGCGCCGCCAGGTGCCACTCTGGACCGCGCTGCTGGCTGCTGCTCTGGCATTCTGGCTCGGGCTATGGGTAATGTCGCCTAAGAGTGGATTCATTCAGACGCTGTGTGAAAATACGCCGCTTTGCTTGGACCCGCTGGTCTACCTGAGCAACGGTGAGCGGCAGCCCTACGCTTCGAAAGATTTTGCCCTCAATCTGCGTCCGCTGGAATCGCGAGAGGTACAGTTGAGCTTCAATACAGGCGCGGAGCCACTAGCCCTGCCTGCTGACCTACCGCTAAAAATCTTGCGTGTAGAGCGGCACTGGTACAATTTGGGATTTGGCCCGCTGGCTTACCGTCCGTTTTATGGCGGCCTGCTTTACGAGGACCACGAAATTACGGTCACCACACTCCATGACTTAGGCGAATTTCCAACCGTCGGTTCCATCCCCCTCACCGTGACCGCCAAGCGTCCGCTGTCGCAGGGGCGTAGCGTGCTGACTTTCTATGTGCAGAAGCCAGACACCCGCTGGGGCGGCAGCGGGCAAGTGTCGCTGACGGTGTGGACACACCAGAAGTAGTTCACTTGCGCCGCTATGGACTGTCCGGCACTGCACCGAAACCGGGGAAAAGGTCCGCGATGCCCTGCCGGATGTCGGCACGCACACCTCTGCGGTCCAGCAGATAGATGCTCTCCAAGGTGTTTGGTGGGTTTTTCTCTGCCACGCAGCGCCCACCCTCCAGCCGCTCTAGAAACTCTGTTAGGAAAGCCGTCAGACTTTCCGCCAAGACGTAGCGTGTCTCATGATCACGGTCCACAACCACCAACTGCCCATAAGTGCCGCTGGGGCCAGGGTCCAGGTCCACGACGATATAACTGCCATCACCCCCAAACAGGTCGTGCCAGCGGTCCGACCAGGCCACCTGCCGTACTGCGCCGGGTGGCTGTGACATGGCCCACCCGGCCTCCTCGTCCTCCAGGCCGTGTGGCCCGAACTCACTCAGCAAGTGAGGAAAATCCACCACGAAGGCATATTGTCCGCCGCCATGCCAGCAGTATAGTTCGCGCACGTCCTCTGGCAGGGGCACGCCCAGACTGGCCTCATACCCGGCCAACCACTCCTCCGAGATGCCAGGGCGTAGGGTCTGGAACAGGTAAGGGGTGTGCTGAGCGTACCAGTTATCCAGGCGGCGCAGAATCTCGGGCAGTGGAGGAGTCATCTTGCCCTTCATTTAGCCCCCCACATGCACAATCGGCCTGCGGTCACGGTCCGGCTCGGCGCGGCGCAGAATCTCGCGGGTGATGGGCGGCACGTCGCCGCGTCCGCCGATGATGAAGTCCAGCATCAGGTGGGCGGGGTCTTCTTCGGTCCAGCGCATGTAGACCTGCGGCGGTGCGCCCTGGCCGCGCAGGTGCAGCATCAGCGCGGCGATGGTGTTGGGAATGCTGGACCCGCGTGCTTTCAGGATGCCGTATGGCCCCACCATGCGCCCCGACACCTCCACCGCATCGGTAAATTCGCTGGCGTCGTCCACCTCGATTTCCAGAAATAAGAACGGCTCCTCGGCGGGCAGGTGAACCATCTGCCGCACGCGCATTTCCTGCCGGCTGTATTCCTCCAGGCTGCTGCGCCCCGGGTGGCGCGACACGAAACGCAGGGGCCGCAGCGGAAAGTGGGCCAGCACCGCCTGCGCCGAGTCGTTGAGCTGCACGCTGCTCACCCGCAACTCGAACGAGCGCGACACCCGCGACCCGATACCGATGGTCAGCACCAGCGCGATAAAGACCAGCGCGATATACAGCCCTTTGGGGTCACTCAGCACCGTGACGGCGCTGGTATACACGAAAATCAGGCTGATGGCTCCGAACAACAGGGCTTCAGCACGCTGCTGGCGGCGAATGGCAAGCAGGGCCACCGCGATGGCGGCGCTGGTCATCATGGCGAGCACACCCGTGGCGTAGGCCGCCGCCTGGTTGTCCACATTGGCGCGGAATCCCAGGGTCACCGCCAGTGCAATCACCGTATAAATCAGCACCAGCGGGCGGTGGGCGCGGCTCCACTCGGGGGCCATGCCGTAGCGCGGCAAGAAGCGCGGCACGATGTTCAGCAGGCCCGCCATCGCGGAAGCGCCCGCAAACCACAGAATCAGGATGGTGGCGATGTCGTAAGCGGTGCCGAAGGCCTCGCCCAGATGCTCGTGTGCCACGAAGGCCAGGGCGCGTCCGTTCGCCTTGCCTGCGGGGGCGTCTACCTCCACCAGGGTGGTGGGGCCAGACGGCGTCACCTTGACCTCCAGCTGCACGGGGCCGCCCACCGTCTCGGCCAGAAAGGGATACTCGCCCGTGCGGTCAGCGGGCACCTGAAAGGCGTAGATGTCACGCGGGGCGGTTTGCGAGTCCAGCGGGATGTTGACCACCGCCGCGCCGCGCTGCATGTCCTCGGTGCTGACTTCGGTGGAATAGCTGGTCTCGGCCCAGAACTCGTGGCGCTCAATCAGCAGCGTGGTGACCAGCGACGAACTGACCAGCATCACGCTCATGATGAGGGCCGCCGTGGTCAGCAGCTTTTTGCCGTTGCGAATGCGGCCCCGTGGCTGCGCTTCGGTGTCGCCCGCTTCGCCCTTGACCAGCGGCATCACCACCACGCCCGTCTCGAAGCCCGACAGCCCCAGCGCCAGCTTGGGAAACACCAGCAGCGCCGCGCCAATCAGCGCCAGCGGCGAGCCGAAGCCCTGGCTGAGCGCCGCCGTCCAGTTTGCCAACAGTTCCGGCTGCGCGGCAATCAGACTCAGGCCCTTGAGCACCACCACCAGGCTCAGGCCCAGGTACGCCGTGACCAGCACCACCGCAATCCCAATCGCTTCCTTGAACCCTTTCAGAAACACCGCCGCCAGCAGCAGCAACAGCACCACCGTCACGCCCACCTGTTGCCCGCCCAGCATGCCGCTCACGAAGGGGTTTTCCACCAGGTGCGCCGCCGCGTCCGCCGCCGACAGGGTGATGGTGATGATGAACCCCGTCGCCACGAAGCCAATCAAGACCAGCACCAGCAGCTTGCTCGGCCAGTACGCCAGCAACCGCTCTAGCATGCTGATGGACCCGTCGCCGTGCGGGCTTTCTTCGGCCACGCGGCGGTACATCGGCAGCGCTCCGAACAGCGTGACCAGCACCAGCACCAGGGTCGCCAGCGGGGCCACCGCTCCCGCCGCCAGCGCCGCGATTCCCGGCTGATAGCCCAGGGTAGAGAAATAGTCCAGTCAGGCACATCACCTTCCACCACGGTTCCTTGAGGTGCTGCTCCTGCGCCTGCTGCTCGCTCTCGTAGTAGCCTCCTTCGGGCTGCTCCTGTGAGTCTTCCTGCAACAGCCAGCGCGAAAGGCGAGCCTTGAGAGGGTGGGGCAGACGCTGAGGGCGTGGCATAGCCCAGCAAGTATTCGCTTCTTGCTGCCGGAAGGGAAGGGGACGCTGCGCCCAAGCTGACCAAAAAAAATGGTGAATTGGACGCTCGCCCTTTGTTGGCTTCACCTGACAGAGCCGGCCTAAAATACTCTCATGACCCATCTTCCCGCTATTCCTCCCCGTGTGCAGCTGCCTGGTGCACAGCGCGAGGAGCTAAATAAGATTGAGACCCGCGAGTGGATTGACTCGCTGGCCTATGTCCTGGCCGACGGTGGCCGCAAGCGCAGCGCGGAGCTGCTCGAAGCGCTGGACGCCTGGGCCTATGACCGGGGTGTGCCTATCGAGTACAAGCAGAGCACCCCGTACATCAACACCATCTCCTCGGGCCGGCAGCCCGAATACCCCGGCGACATGGAGCTGGAGCGCAAGATTCGCAACATCATCCGCTGGAACGCCGTGGTGATGGTGATCCGCGCCAATAAGGCGTCCGACGGCA
This sequence comes from Deinococcus proteolyticus MRP, assembly GCF_000190555.1. GTDB lineage: Bacteria > Deinococcota > Deinococci > Deinococcales > Deinococcaceae > Deinococcus > Deinococcus proteolyticus. Next base: position 1,331,236 of record NC_015161.1, on the reverse strand, counting down.
TCGGCGGGCACCTGGCCTCCTACGCCAGCTCCGCCGAGCTGCTGGAAGTGGGCTTCAACCACTTTTTCCGTGGCCTGGACGCCGGCAAGGACCGTGACCTGATTTTCTTTCAGGGCCACATCAGCCCCGGCATCTACTCGCGCTCCTTCCTGGAAGGCCGCTTCGACGAGGGCCGTCTCAACCGCTTCCGCCGCGAGCTGAGCAGCGAGGGCGAGGGCCTCAGCTCCTACCCCCACCCCTGGCTGATGCCCGACTACTGGGAGTTCCCTACCGTCAGCATGGGCCTCGGCCCCTTGCAGGCCATCTACCAGGCCCGCTTCATGAAGTACCTGGAAAACCGTGGCCTCAAGGAAAAGGGGAACGGCAAGGTCTGGGCGTTCATGGGCGACGGCGAAATGGACGAGCCGCAGTCGGTGGGCGGTATCCGCTTTGCCGCCTACGAGAACCTCGACAACCTGATTTTCGTGCTGAACGCCAACCTGCAGCGGCTGGACGGGCCAGTGCGCGCCAACTCCAAAGTCATTCAGGAGTTTGAAGCCTTGTTCCGGGGTGCCGGCTGGAACGTGATTAAGGTGGTGTGGGGCAGCAAGTGGGACGAACTGCTGACCCAGGAAGGCGCCCCGCTGATTATCCAGCGCTTCGAGAGAATGGTGGACGGCGAGTCGCAGCGCTACGCCGCGTTCGGCGCCAAGGAGCTGCGCGAGCAGTTTTTCAACACCCCCGAGCTGCAGCAGCTGATTGCCGAGTGGCAGGACGACGACCTGGCCCAGCTGAACCGCGGCGGCCACGACGTGCAGAAGGTGTACGCCGCCTACAAGGCCGCCACCGAGCACCAGGGCAGCCCTACCGTCATCATCACCCGCACTGTGAAGGGCTACGGCCTGGGCGAAAGCGCCGAGGCGCGCAACGTGGCCCACCAGGTCAAGAAGCTGGACTTCGACGCCATGAAGGCGCTGCGTACCCTGCTGGAAATTCCGCTGACCGACGAGCAGGTGGAGCACCTGGAGTTCTACCACCCCGGCGAGGACAGCCCCGAAGTGAAGTACGTGCAGCAGCAGCGAGAGAAGCTGGGCGGCTTCGTGCCGGCCCGCCGTGTGGAGTATCCGCACCCCACCGTGCCCGACGGCAAGTTCTACGAGGAGTTCTCGGCCGGCAGTGGCGACCGGCAGGTCAGCACCACCATGGCCGCCGTGACCATCATGTCCAAGCTGCTGCGCGATAAGCAGATTGGCAAGTACATCGTGCCCATCGTGCCCGACGAGGCCCGCACCTTCGGTATGGACGCGCTGGTGCCCCGCGTGGGAATCTACTCGCCGCGTGGTCAGACCTACACGCCCGTGGACAGCGGCAGCCTGATGTACTACAAGGAAGCGGTAGACGGCCAGATGCTGGAAGAAGGCATCACCGAAGACGGCGCGATGGCGTCGTGGATTGCCGCCGGCACCGCGTACGCGCACTTCGGTATTCCCACCATTCCCTTCTTCATGCTGTACTCCATGTTCGGCATGCAGCGCGTGGGTGACCTGGTCTGGGCCGCCGCCGACCAGCGGGCACGCGGCTTCATCCTGGGCGCCACCGCCGGGCGCACCACCCTGGCGGGCGAGGGCCTACAGCACCAGGACGGCAACAGCCACCTGCAGGCTTATGTGGTGCCCAACCTCAAGACCTACGACCCCGCGTTCGCCTACGAGCTGGCCATCATTTTCGAGCAGGGCATTCAGCGCATGTACGTGGACGGCATAGACGAGTTCTACTACGTGACCGTGGACAACGAGAACGAGCGCCAGCCCGCCATGCCTGAGGACCATGACCGTGTGCGCGAGGGCGTGATGAAGGGCATGTACCTGTTCCAGCCGAGCAGCGAGAAAGCCGAGTACCGCGCCCAACTGCTGGCAAGTGGCCCCGCGATGGGCGCCGCACAGGAAGCGGTGGAAATGCTGAAGAAATACGGTGTGGCCGCTGACCTGTGGAGCGTGACCTCCTACAAGGAACTGCACCAAGAAGCCCTGCTGACCCAGCGCTGGAACATGCTGCACCCCACCGAAGAACCCAAGACCTCCTACGTGCAGAGCCTGCTGGACGAAGAAGCCGCCCCCGGCGTGCTGGTGTCGGTCAGCGACTATGTCAAGCTGGGCGCCGACGGCCTGAACGGTCACCTCAGCCGCAAGTTGTGGACGCTGGGCACCGACGGCTTTGGCCGCTCCGAAGCCCGCGTCGAACTGCGCGACTTCTTCGAGGTGGACGCCAAGCATGTGGTGCTGGCGACCCTTTACGCGCTCAAGGCCGAAGGCAAGCTGCAGGGCGAAGTGGTGGCGCAGGCCATCAAGGACTTCGGCATTGACCCGGAGCGGGAAGCACCTGTCTTCCGATAAGGGCTGATGGTTGGTGGAGCAAATTTCTGCCAACCCCCCCACGACCGACCATCCATTTTCTCCCCAAGGAGTTCCAACATGGCAACTGAACTGAAACTGCCCGACGTGGGCGACAACATCGAACAAGGCACCGTCGTGACCATCCTGGTGAACCCGGGCGACACCGTGGCCGAGGGCGACCCCATCATCGAAATCGAGACCGATAAGGCTGTGGTGGAAGTGCCCGCTACGGCCGGCGGTACCGTAGAGAGCGTGGCCGTCAAGGTAGGCGACAAGGTGGCCGTGGGCGGCACCATCCTGACCCTGAGTGGTGGGGACGCCGGCGCAGCTCAGGCAACCGGTGCAGCCCAGGCGAGCGACACCGTGACTCCGGCCCAGGGCGGCGGTGACCAGGCCGCGCTGCAGGAAGACAGCAGTGCCGTGAGTGCGGACAGTGCTCAGGCCAATCAGGTGGCTGCCGAGCAGCAGCGTGCCCAGCAGGCGGAGGCCAGTGGTGAAGCGGCCCAGGCTCAGGGCGCTGGTACTGCCTCCAGCCAGCCTGGCAGCGCTCCGCAGGCGGGCAGCCAGCAGGCCACCCTGCCCGACGTGGGCGACAACATCGAACAGGGCACCGTAGTCACCATTCTGGTGAACCCCGGCGACACCGTGGCCGAGGGTGACTCCATCGTCGAAATCGAAACCGACAAGGCCGTGGTGGAAGTGCCCAGCAACGCCGCTGGCACCGTGCAGGAGATTGCCGTGAAGGTGGGCGACAAGGTGCAGGTGGGCGGCACGCTGCTCACCCTCAGCGGAGGCAGCAGCGCAGGCAGTGCTCCCGCCGCTCCCGCGCCCGCTCAGGCCCAGAGCAACGCCGTGGCTGCCGAGCAGCAGCAGGCCCAGCAAGCCGAGGCAAGTGCTGACGCCGGCAAGCCTGCCGCCCAGGCTGCCGCACCCCAGCAGTCGGGCACCCAGAACCCCAAGACCTACGAAGGCCGTCCTATCGTGCCCGCCGCTCCTAGTGTGCGCCGCCTGGCCCGCGAAATGCAGGTGGACATTCACGCTGTGCAGGGCACGGGTATTGCAGGCCGTATCAGCGAGGAAGACGTGCGCCGCAGCGCCGGCCGCCCCAGCGTGCAGCCGGCCGCAGCCCCTGCTGCGGCGCCGGCCGCCGTGTCTGCTCCGGCTGCACAGCCGCTGCCCGACTTCAGCAAGTGGGGCCAGGTCACCCGCGAGGACATGAACGGAATCCGCAAGGCCACCGTGCGCTCCATGTCCACCGCCTGGAGCACCATCCCGATGGTCACCCACTTCGACAAGGCCGACGTGACCGTGATGGAAGAAACCCGCAGGCGCTTCGGCGAGCGGGTGCAGAAGGCGGGCGGCAAGCTCACCATGACCCACATCCTGATGAAGGTGGTGGCGAACGCCCTGCACAAGTTCCCCAAATTCGGGGCCAGCCTCGACCTCCGAAACGAGCAAGTCGTGTTCAAGGACTTCGTGAACATCGGCGTGGCGGTAGATACCCCCGTCGGCCTGCTGGTGCCCGTGGTCAAGGACGCCGACAAGAAGAGCATCACCGAGCTGGTGCTGGACCTGACCGACCTGGCCGAGCGTGCCCGTGACCGCAAGCTCAAGCCCGACGAGATGCAGGGCGCGACTTTCACCATTTCCAACCTCGGCGGCATCGGCGGGCACGCCTTTACCCCCATCGTGAACAGCCCCGAAGTGGCGATTCTCGGCGTGTCACGCGGTGGCATGGAGCCCGTCTGGAACAAGGAAACGGGCGAGTTCGAGCCGCGCAACATGCTGCCGCTCAGCCTGACCTACGACCACCGCCTGATTGACGGGGCCGACGCGGCCCGCTTCCTGCGCTTCATCTGCGAGTCGCTGGAAGACCCCTTCCTGATTAGCCTCTGAGTCGAGTGCTCAGGTAGAACAAGCCCCCGCCCGCTGTGGTGGGGGTTTGATTTGGCTCCCGGCACGAAATTTCCCGCCCTGCTTTTTGCCGCTTCCTCCTCATTTCCGCTGACTGCTAGCATAAGACCCTATGAAGACACCGCGCCCGCTCGCCCCTCAGCCTGTCGCTCTTGCCATCAGCGGCGGTGGGGCGCGCTCCTTTTATCAGGTGGGGGCGCTGCAGGCACTGGAAGACGCCGGGTTCACCTTCCAGGCACTGGCCGGCACCTCTTCGGGGGCAATTCTGGCGGCGCTGCTGGCGGCCGGGCACTCGGGCCGCGAGGTGCAGCGGCTGCTGCGCGAAGGCCATCCGCCCGGCTGGTTCGACCTGACCCTGGGCCAGGGGCTGATTCAGCCGACCGGTCAGCAGGAGTGGCTGGAATCGGTGCTGCCGCAGACCTTCGAGCAGCTGCCTTACCCACTGATTGTGCCCACCACCGACATCCAGACCGGCGAGGAGGTGACCTTCACGGAGGGGCCGCTGGTGCCGGCCATCATGGCGAGCAGCGCCTTTACCGGGGCCGTGTTTCCGCCGTGCTGCGGGGGCCGCTGGCTGACCGACGGCGGCCTGGTCAACGAGGTACCGGCCGACCTGGCGCGGCGCATCAGCGACCTGCCGGTGATTGCGCTGGACGCCACCGCCCCGCTGCTGGCACTGAATTTCCCCGACCCGGACGAGCGAAAAGGCGGCCTGCTGGGGCTGGCATCAACCGGGTCGCCCAGCCTGCCGGAGATTTTGCTGCAGGCCTTTACCATCACCCAGGGCCACCTCACGGAGCGCCGCTTGCAGGACGCCGCCCCCGAGTGGCTGGTGGATTTCGACCCTCTACGCGACCTGCAGCTCCAGCATCTCGACCAGCTGGACCGTGGGGTGGAAATCGGCTACGGCTTCATGCAGGACTTTATTGACCGGCATCTGCTCGCTTCTCCCGCGCAGTAGCCGCGAGCAGAGCTCAGTGCCGGCCAGGCGGCTTTGACAGGTCGGGAGCGCCCGGCGGACGGCGGTTCAGGCGCTCGCTGGGCCGCTCAACCTGCGGCCTGGACGACGTATAAGCTGTGGTCGGCTGCACCTCACCCCCGCGCTCGTCCCAGGTCTCTTCCTCAGCTTCCGGCCAGTTGGCCTGGACCTCTTCCGGCTGGTCCATCTCGCTTTCATCTGCTTCCCAGGAGGCGGCAGGCCACTCCTGCTGCATTTCGCTGCCAGCCGCCGCCGCACCAAGGCTATGCTCTGCAGGACTGTGCGCTGGGGGCAGAGTGTCAGGAGGCAGCTGCACCGGGCTTCCTGGGCGGCGCGCCGGAGGCCGGTAGGCCAGGCCCATCAGGCCCAGCACGCCCAGCATGCCCCAGGGAAAGGTGGGGCCAGAGGAGGTGATGACCACCGTTTCCTGGGGGGCGGCCAGGGCGCCCGGGAGGCCCAGGGTCAGGGTCAGCAGGCAAATAGGCAAGACAGTGGAGCGCATGGTGCCCCACTGTATAACGTCCGCTGCACTGCCGAGCTGGACACGGTTCAGCGCAGGTAGGCTTCCCATTCCGGCTGGGTCTGGGCGAACTGGCCGTGCGCGAACACCCGGAAGGAGGGCACCCGTGGCCCCTGACGCAGCGGCATCTGGGCTTCTTCGGGGGTGCGGCTGCCCTTGCTCTGGTTGCACTCACGGCAGGCCGTGGTCACATTGGTCCACTCGTGGCGGCCTCCACGGGAGCGGGGCAGCACATGGTCCAGCGTCAGATTCTCGCTGCTGCCGCAGTACTGGCATTCGAACGAGTCGCGCCGCAGCACGTTGCGGCGGTTGAACGGCACGGCGAACGTATTGGGCCGGCGCACATACCGCCGCAGCCGGATGACGCTGGGCACCTGCAAGACGGTGGACGGCGAGCGCACCACGTCGCGGCTTTCTTCCAGCACCTCCGCAACTCCGTACTGCGTCAGCGTGATGGCGCGCTTGATACTGGTGACCTGAAGCGGTTCGTACGAAGCGTTCAGGACCAGCACCCGTGCGGCGTTCAGGTCTGGTGCCGGTCTTCCGGCTGGCCGTGGTTCTCCCTCCTGTCCTGCATGGTTCATAGCGGCATTCTAGGGGGCCGCCGTCAGGGAGATGTGAGCGCGGGCACCGAATGGATGTCAGGAACCTTCAGCCTCGTGCAGGGCATTTGCCAGATTTGGGAGGCGGCTTCCGGCAGGGGGGACAACTTACTTGCCGCTGCGGTCCAGGATAATCGTGACCGAGAGTTTGCCGCTGGTTTCAATCTCGGCGGCGCTGCCCCCCTCGCCTGGGGTCGGCTGGTACTTGGCCTGCACCCCCCAGTCGAAGCGGTTGCTGACCGCTGTGTCTTTGGCATGAATCCGCACCGGGAAAACTTCGCCGGCGTGCACGGCGGTTTTGGGGAGGTCCACCACCAGGTCGCTGCTCATGCTCTGTCCCTGCAGCTGGAAGATGCCGGGGTGGCTTTCTCGCTGGTAACCACCGATGCGCCCCTGCAGTTCGCGGCTCTGGCCGGCCGCCAGGGTGATTTCGCTCAGCTGCTTGCCGCCCGGTTCCGACACGATGAGGTAGCCGCCCGCGCAACCCAGGTTGCGGAGTTGCCCGATATCGTAGGCCGACAGCAGCAGTGTGGGCACGAACGATGCCAGCACCAGTCCCAGGCCGAACATGGCGCGGGGCCGGTTGTTCCACTGCGACGCCGCCAACCCCAGTCCTCCCGGCCCCAGCAGCAGTGGCATCAGCAGAGCCAGCACGGTGTGGCCCTGGCAGGGGTCGCCCAGCAGGCGCTGCCCCAGCCAGCGCACCAGCAGTGCGGCAGCGGCGGCCAGCGCCCAGCCCAGCAAGAAGGGCTTCAGCGGCCAGCGGAAAGGCTCGGTGCCGTCCGGCTCACCTGAGATGCCGGAAGCCTGCGCAGGAACGGTCAAGAGGCCACGGGTTCCTGGGGTCGGGCCTGCGGCGCCTGCGTCCCCGCGTCACAGGCGACTTCGCAGCAGGGACACACGCCCATGAATTCCAGCCGCACGTCGGTCACGGTAAAGCCGGCGGGCAGGGCGCCCTCGGGCAGCTGCGGCACCAGCGCGGCGTCAATGTCGAAAATAGCCCCGCATTGCCGGCAGACCGCGTGGTGGTGGTGCCCGCCGTCATGGCGGAAGTCGTAGCAGGTGGCGCCGCCGGTGCGCTCGATGGTCACGGCGACGCCGTCGCGCACCAGGGCGTCCAGGGTGCGGTAGACCGTTCCCAGACTGACCGTGGGCTGGAGTTTGCGAACTTCGGAGTGAATCCAAGCGGCGTCGGGATGACAGCGGGCTGCGCGTAACACCTCGATGACCGCCTGGCGCTGCTTGGTTTGGCGTACCATCGTCATACGGCCAGCATAGCAAACCCCCTGACGGCCGCCTGAAACGGGGGCCACGGTCGGAAGCCCGCCTCTCTCGGCTGCGTTTTGCCGGCCAGGCGACTGCTGAAGCTCGCCTGGCGCCCTGCATAGGGCATAGTGGGCAGCATGCCCGAACGCCTGCTGCAGCTGCTGACCACCACGCCCCAGTCTGGTGACGACCTGGGAGCCGCCCTGGGCCTGAGCCGCGTGTCGGTCAACGCTCTGGCCCACCGCCTGCGTGACCAGGGGGTGCCGCTTGCCGTCAGCCGCGCCGGCTACGCGCTTGAGCCAGGCACGCCCGCGCCGGGGCTGGTGCCGGTCAGCGGTGAGCTTGGGCGGGCGCTGCGCTACTTTGGTGAGATAGACAGCACCCAGAACGCCCTGCGCGACTGGGCCGCCGACCCGCAGGAGCCTGCGCCGCACGGGGCCGTGGTGGTGGCCGAGCGGCAGACCGCTGGCCGGGGCAGGCGGGGCCGCGTCTGGCAGACCGGCACGGGCAATCTGGTGTTCAGCGTGCTGCTGCGCGGGCCGCTGCCGCTGGCCAGCCTCCCCACGCTGCCGCTGGCCGCCGGGGTGGCGCTGCACCGCGCTGCGGGCGGCGGCGGCCTGAAGTGGCCCAACGATCTGCTGGACGGCGAGGGCCGCAAGCTGGCCGGCATCCTGCTGGAAGCCGAACTGCGCGGTGAGGAAGCGCGGCAGGCTGTGCTGGGCATCGGTATCAACGTGACCGACGCGCCGGAAGGGGCCGGCACGGTGGACCGCTACCGGCCTGGCGTCACCCGCGCTGGCCTGCTGGCCGACGTGTTGGCCGAATTGGAACGCTGGCTCTGGGCGCCTACCGCCGAGGTGCTGCAAGCCTGGCGGGCTGCCAGCGTGACCCTGGGTCGGCCGGTGCGCTTCGAGCTGGCGGAGCACGGGAAAATGGAAGGCGTGGCCCGCGATATAGACATGCAGGGCAGCCTGCTGGTGGCCCTGCCGGACGGCCGCGAGGTCACGGTGGGTGCCGGCGATGTGGAACTGGTCGGCCGGCTGGCTGCTGGGTAAGCTCTCGGCCTGGATGCTCCGGGTTCCTTGGCTCACGGTCACTCCTTCCTTGGTACTCGGTTCAGTTCGCTGCTGCATTGGCTTAACCGGGCATGCTGGGCTATCCTGAGACATTCCAAAAAGTGAGCGGCATATTTGGGCCTTGGTCCTGTACGCCGCCCAAAATTCCCGGAGGAGTTTTCCCATGACCCAAGTGACCCACCCTACCCTGGCCGGAACCCTGGCCCCTGCTCCCTCTGCCCTGCGCGACCTGTTCCTGATTGCTGGCGGCGCCCTGCTGATGGGCCTGATTGCCCAGGCTGAGATTCCGCTGCAGCCCGTTCCCGTGACCCTGCAGACCCTGGGCGTGCTCCTGATCGGCGCGGCGCTGGGCTGGAAGCGCGGGTTTGCGGCGCTGGCGCTGTACCTGGCCATGGGCGCCGCTGGCCTGCCCGTGTTCGCGGGTGGCTCGGCGGGCATCGCCAAGTTCGCTGGTCCTACGGCCGGCTACCTGCTGAGCTACCCCTTCGCTGCTGCGGCCGTGGGCTACCTGGTCGAGCGTTTCGCTCTGGACCGCAGGCCCCTGGGCGCGGCGGCCGCCATGCTGGTCGCCAGCGTCATCATCTACGCGCTGGGCCTGACCTGGCTGGGCGCTGTGAGCGGCATGCAGGGCCAGACCCTGCTGAATGCTGGCCTGACCCCCTTCCTGCTGGGCGACGCCCTCAAGATTGGCTTGGCCGCCGTCCTGTTGCCCGCTGCCTGGGCCTTTGTCCGCAAGTAAACGAGACTAACCAAGAGAAGGGAGCTTCCGCGCTGCATAGGCGGAAGCTCCCTTCTCTTTGGCTCTTAGACCTTTAGACGTTCAGACCCTTAGACCCCGCTCAAACCGTGATTTCCGCGAAGCGGGCGTTCTCCTGAATGAAGACCTTGCGCGGGGCAACGTCGCTGCCCATCAGGTCCTCGAAAATCTCGTTGGCGACCAGCAGGTCCTCAATCGCGACTTGCTTGAGCACCCGCGTTTCGGGATTCATGGTGGTTTCCCACAGCTGGTCGGCGTTCATCTCGCCCAGGCCCTTAAAGCGCTGAATTTCGAACTTCTTGCCTTCCTTGTTGGCGCGGGCCACATGCTGGCGCAGTTCGTCGTCGTTGTACAGGTATTCGCCGGTCTTCTGGCGGCCTACCGTGATGCGGTACAGCGGCGGCTGGGCGATGTACAGGTGGCCCTGCTCCACCACCGGCTTCATGTAGCGGAAGAAGAACGTCAGCAGCAGCGTGGTGATGTGGCCGCCGTCCATGTCGGCGTCGGTCATGATGATGATTTTGTGGTAGCGCAGCTGCTCCACGTCGAAGCGCAGCTGGTCGCCGCTGCCGTCCACCCCGGCCCCGATGGCCGCAATCATGCTGCGAATCTCGGCATTCTTGAGGCTCTTGTTCAGCTCGGCTTTCTCCACGTTCAGAATCTTGCCGCGCAGGGGCAGAATCGCCTGGAAGCGGCGCTCACGGCCACTCTTGGCACTGCCACCGGCCGAGTTCCCTTCCACGATAAACAGCTCCGATTCGCTGGGGTCCTGGCTGGAGCAGTCGGCCAGCTTGCCGGGCAGATCGTCGTTTTCAAGGGGATTGGAGCGGCGCACGATGTCGCGGGCCTTGCGGGCGGCCTCGCGGGCGCGGGCGGCCTCGGCAGCTTTTTCCACGATGGTCTTGCCGACTTTGGGATTTTCTTCCAGAAACTCCGCGAACTTCTCGCCCACGATGGCGTTCACGGCGGTCTGGGCTTCGGAGTTCAGCAGCTTCACCTTGGCCTGCGACTCGAACTGCGGGTCGCCCAGCTTCACGCTGATGACGCAGTAGATGCCTTCGAGCAGGTCGTCGCCGCTGGGAGCCGGGTTGCCGCTCTTGACCAGGTTCTTGTCCTTGGCGTACTTGTTCAGGATGCGGGTATAGGCCGTCTTGAAGCCGGTCAGCGGGGTGCCGCCGTCGCGGGTGCGGATCATGTTGGCGTAGGTAAGGATGTTGTCGCTGGAATAGGTGTTGGCATGGATAAAGGCCACTTCCACTTCCACGTCGTTGCTGGTGCCGCGCATCACGATGGGCTGGTCGTACAGCAGCTTGGTACTGTCGCTCACCAGTGAGGCGGCGAAGTTGGCGATGCCGCCCTGCTCATGGAAGGTTTCCTCGCGCACTTCGCCGGCGTGCAGCACGGCACGCTCGTCGCGCAGCACGATTTTCAGGCCCGTCAGGTAGGCCAGTTCGCGCAGGCGGCGGCGGATGCGGTCGTAGTCGAACAGGTTCTCGAACTCGCTGAACACAGCCGGGTCGGGGTGGAAGCTGACCTTGGTGCTCCAGGTCACGTCCTTGGGCGTCTTGCCCAGCACTTCCAGCGGGGTGGTCACCACGCCCTTCTCGAAGCGGATGTGGTGCAGCTGCCCGCCCTTGTTCACGGTCACATCCAGGTAGGTGCTCAGCGCGTTCACCACGCTGGAACCCACACCGTGCAGACCGCCTGAGACCTTGTAAGCGCCCTGGCCGAACTTACCGCCCGCGTGCAGCTCGGTAAAGATGACCTCGATGGCCGAGCGGCCTTCGGACTTCATGATGTCTACGGGAATGCCGCGCCCGTTGTCGGTCACGGTGGCGCTGCCGTCCTCGTGCATGGTCACGGTGATTTCGTTGGCGAAGCCGGCCAGGCCCTCGTCGATGGCGTTGTCGATGATTTCGGTCAGCAGCTGGTGGTAACCGTCAATGCCGGTGCCGCCCTGCACGTACATGCCGGGGCGCTTACGCACCGCTTCCAGACCTTTGAGAATGCTGATGGAATCGGCGGTGTAGTTGCTGTTGGGGTTGGTCATACTCCTCCTGTGGAGCGGCCCTGCGTGGGGCCGACTCCGGTGGCTGGTTCGCTGCGGCCCGCCGCTCAGGGACGGGCCCAGCGGACAGGCTCGGCGAATACAAAAGTGGGAAACTGGGGCTGCCAGGAGCCCCTTGCTAACAGGGTTTATTCTAGCACGCGGCCTGCCATTTTCGAAATGATGCCGCTGGAATATGTTATTAACATAACAGAGCTGGCCGGCGCTTCTGTCCAAGCGTGACCCTTTTCATAGTTGCCGGGTTCGGGGCACAATGGAGAGCGACATGCCACGACCCTCTTCGCTGTTTTGCCTGGGCCTGCTGCTGCTGGCAGGTTGTGCGGCGCCTGCCCGGCAAACCGCCGGGGACGCCGGGCAGGTGGCTGCGTCCGCCCCCGCCGCGCAGGCCCAGACCTGCACCCTGCCTGCCGATACGGCCACCCTGCCCACCCGCACCCGCGCCGTGTTCGTGCTGGATACCAGCGGCAGCATGGTGGGCCTGGGCGACGGCCGCGCCGATATCTTCGCCGGGGTCAAGGCTGCCATCGTGCGCTATGTGGACGAGCGCCAGCCGCAGCAGCTGGAGCTGTTCACCTTTGACCGGGGCCTGCGTTCACGCCGCAGTTACGCCCTGCCGGCAGACCGCGCCGCTTTCGACAAGGACATGGCAGCGTTGCAGGCGGACGGCAACAACACGTACCTCTACCGCTCGCTGAAAGAGGCGCTGCCCACGCTGGTGCCGGATTCGGACCAGCTGACCAACGTGTTCGTGCTGACCGACGGCGTGGACAACGACCCCAGCGGCGCAGTCAGCGCGGCGCAGGGCCTTTCGGCCTTTACAGCACGCGGGCCGCTGGACAGCTTCCACTACCTGGCGCTGGGCACTCAGATTCCGGCCGACGCCCTGCAGGCGGTGCAGAGCAGCAGCTACGCCGAAGCACGTACCTACCCAGTGGGGCAGCTGCCGGACCTGACCGGGCTGGGCAGCCGCATCCAGACGGTGCGCTCGCCCGATGCGCTGGCCCTGAACCTGCCCGACGGCACCCCGGTGCAGCTGTCCATGCCGCTGCTGCCGGGCCTGAGCCAGGTGTCGCTGGCACGGAAGGAAGTGCGCGGCGGCAGCGTACCGCTGCAGGTGCTCGGCCAGATTCCTGAGGGCACCGCCGGCCTGCTGTGCGCCGAGCCGCTCCAGGCAGGGGAGGCGGCGGAGGGCGCTTCCGGCGCCCAGACTGCCGTCGCCCAGGCGTCCGGCCCCCAGACTGCCGGGGAGTTCCAGGCCCAGCCCGGCGGTGTCACCCGCCCGCAGCTCACGCTGCTGCGCTTTGCCCTGGCCGGCACTGAGGGCCTGCGCTGGCTGAACCCTGGCGCTGACCGTACCCTGCGCCCCGGCGAGTCGGTCACGCTGCGCTACGCCCTGAGCCGGGATGTGCTGCAAAAGGACATTGCTGGCTCAGGCTTCAACACCTCGCCGGCCGAGGGCCTCAGCGCCGAGCTGCTGCATGAGCGCGGCAGCCGCCACGTGGGTGTCCGCGTGACCAACACTGGCCTGGCAGAAGGCCAGTCGGTGCCGTTGGAATGGCTGTTCCCCGACGGCGCGGCGCTGCCGCTGACCACCGTGACGGGCGCCGCCGGGTCGCTGGCCGGACAGGTGCCGCCGGTGGCCGACACCCGCCCCGGCGTGGTGCAGCCGGCTCCGGACTCCGGCACGCCTGCCCCTGCTCCTTCCGGCAGCTCGGCGCCGCAGGTGGAAACAGGTCCGCAAACCGCCCAGGAGCGCCGCACCTTCAGCCCCTGGCCGCTGCTGCTGGCGCTGGTCCTGCTGGGGGCCGCCCTGGCTGCATGGCGCGCCATGCAGCGCCGGCAGGTGCGTGAGCGGGCCAGCGCCGCGCCATTGATTGCCGAGCGGGCGCGGGCAAGCAGCGGGGAAGAGCGGGTGCGCCACGTGACCGTGTCGCAGGCCCAGCCGGTCCGGCCTTCGGCGGCCTACACCCCGGCCTTTGAGCAGGACGTGCCCAGCATCGAGGGCCTGGAGTACTCGGACGACCGCTTCCTGTGCCTGTTCGGCACCGACGGGCGCATGGGCGCGGTCAACGCTCCTAGCAGCGGGGCGTTCGATGTGGGGCAGGTGGCCGGCGTGCCGCACCTCAGCGGCCTACGAATGGAGCGCCACCGCGCCGGCTTGCGGCTGCTGCGGGTGCCGGCGGACCTGGAAGTTTCGCAGGGCACCCGCCTGCTGGGCCCCGGCGACGTGGTGCGCCCCGGCACGCTGCTGGGGTTGCAGATGGCCGAATCCAGCCGCGCCAAGTCGCCGCCGCTGGGCGAACTGAGCGGCCTGGGCCTGCCGCTGACGCTCACCTCCGACGGGCAGACCCTTAAGGTGGTGGGCCGCTACGCCGAGCATCACCTGGGCCTGCCGGGCGGCATCACCGACCTGGGCGACGCCTGCAAGGCGCCCTCGCTGCGGGGCCTGCGGGTCACGCTGCTGAACGGCCAGGTGCTGATTGCCGATATTCCTGCCCGGCTGCGGCTGCTGCGCCCCCGCCCACGCGGCGACGTGTCCCCCAACCCGCCGCTGCGCCCCGGCACTTTCCTACCCGTGGGCACCGAAGTACAGTTCAAGGGATATGAGGACATTCAGTGATTGAGTTCCTGAAGGCGCTGCACAACTTCGTATGGCCCGACACCTGGGTGGCGGTGTTTCCGCTGCTGGCCCTGACGCCCACCCCACTGGCACTGGCGACAGCGGTGCTGTTCGTGTGGAGCCTGGCGCCGGCGTTCAAGGGACAGGTGGGGGCCGGCTTCCTGGGCTGGCTGCGGCTCACCTGGGCGCTGACGCTGCTGCCGGCGGTGACCGGCATCATCTTGGCCGTGAGCGGCGGCAAGGTCGCCAGCGCCGTGCCGGTGGATTTGGCAACCTTGCCGCAGTGGTGCCAGGACGCGGCAGCTCAGGCCGGTCTGGAGCAAGTGACCCGCTACTGTCAGCCGGTCGATCCACCCCGTGACCTGGAACACTGGATGTACACCGGCTTTACGGTCCTCAGCCTGCTGGCGGTAGAAGCCTTGGCGCGGGACCGCTGGAACGGCGAATTCCTGGGGGTCAATATTGGCCTGAAGCTGCTTCCGGTCATCACCCTGTTTCTGGCCGGCTGCGTGTACATGATTGGGCGTGTGGCGGTGTGGCCGGGCAATTCGGCCGGAGCCTGAGGCGGCCGGGGCCCAGGCCCCCAGTTCTCATGAGGGCCGGCCATGCTGGGAAGCGATGCGGCCCAAGCTCCTTTCTGCACTTCAAATTTCCCTGTACCGAGCTGTCCTGTACCAAGCTGTCCTGGACCGAGTTGACCGCTTCCAGATTGACCAGCACCGGATTGACCGGCGGCCTGTCCCTCCGCACCGCCGCGTCTTTGCCCGCGTGCTGGCGGCCCTGACCCTGCTGGGGGCTGCCCAGGCCCAGACCGTGACGGTGCAGCCCGGGGACACCCTGTGGAGCATCGCGCAGCGGACCGGGGTCAGCGTGGCCGGGTTGCGTGCGGCCAACGGTCTGAGCGGCGACACCATCCGGGCAGGCCAGCAGCTGCGCCTGCGGGCGCCTGACCGTGCCGGCTCTGCCCAGGGTGTGCCTACCCACCCCTACACCGTCCGCCGGGGTGACACCCTGGCAGGCATTTCGCGCCGGACCGGTATCAGCGTGGCCGACCTGCGCCGGGCCAATGGGCTCGGCGGCGATTTCCTGGCCGCTGGGCAGCGCCTGCGGGTGCCGGTCCGGCCGCTGCCTCAAGCGCTCCCGGCAGGGCAGACAGTGAAGGTGGTCTACGGCTACGTGACGGTGCAGCCGGGCCAGAACCTGCGTTCCCTGGCTGCGCAGTACCGCACCACGCCGGGCGACCTGCTGGCGGCCAACTATCTGCGTTCGGGCCAGGTGTATGCGGGTCAGCGCCTGCGTGTGCCCAAGCGGATTCCGGTGCCGCAGCCTCCCCGCCCGGTGGCGCCGCCCGTGTCGCTGCACGCCCGCGCTCCGCTGGGGATTCCGGTGCGGATGGTCCGGGTGGACCTGCGCTGGCCCGGTGTGCTGGTGTCTCCGGTGATGCCGCAGTCCGGGCGGGGCGCCCGCGTGAGCACCCTGGCCCGCCAGAGCGGCGCCGATGCCGTCATCAACGGGTCGTACTTTCATCCGCAGACCTACGCGCCGGCAGGGGACCTGGTCCGCAGCGGGCAGCTGCTCAGCTGGGGGCGGATTCCCGCCGCCCTGGCCATTACGCCCGACAACCGGGCCGTGATTACCGGCGGCACGGGCAGCCCTGGCCCCAAGGCCTGGCGCGGAATGGAAACGGTGATCGCGACGGGTCCGCGCATTCTAGTTGGCGGGCAGATTCGCCGCACCTACGGCACCGCCTTCCGTGACCCGGCGGTCTTTGGGCGGGCGGCGCGCTCCGCCGTGGGCCTGAGCGGCAACCGCGACCTGTTTCTGGTCAGCACGCAGGCCCGGTTGACCCCCAGCGAGATGGCCAAAGTGATGCGGCAGCTGGGCGCACAAAATGCCCTGCTGCTCGACGGCGGCAGTTCGGCGGGGCTGGCCTGGGGCAACCGGGCGGTGATGGACAGCGTGCGCAGCGTGGCGTTCGGGATTGGGGTGTACGGCAACTACTCGGGGCGGCGCTACATGCGCTGATTTCGGGCAGCCCGCGGGTAGGCCGCCCCCGTGCCGTGCCGCCTAGGCGAAGTGGCGTATCGACCAGCTCTTGGCCCAAGCTACCTTGCCCCCATGGCTGTTGTTCAGCCGCTTGACCTGGCCACCTGGCCCCGCGCCGCTACCTTTCAGCACTACCGCGCCCATCCCTGCACTTTCAATGTGACGGCGGAGGTGGACGTGACCGCGCTCAAGGCAGCCCCGGTCCCTTTTGCCTCTGCCCTGATTTATGTGATCTGTCAGGCGGTGAACGCCCTGCCTGCGCTGAGAATGACCCTTCAAGAGGGGCAGCCCGGCTACTGGGAACAGATTCTGCCGACCTATACGGTGTTCCGGCCTGAGAGCCAGACGTTTGCGGTGCTGTGGACCGAGCTGGGCGACTCTTACGCAGACTTCCAGACCCGCTTCCGGGCCGACGCGCAGGCCCATGCGGATTCGCCGGACTTCTACCCGAAGGGCAGGCCGCCTGCCCACGCCGTGAACATCTCCATCGCGCCGTGGCTGGGGTTTACGGCCTTTGAACTGACCTTTACTGGCGAGGAAGACTACCTGCTGCCGGTCTTCACTGCAGGCCAGTACCGCGAGGGGGACGGGCGGCTGTGGCTGCCGCTGTCGGTCAGGGCCAACCACGCGGCCTGCGACGGCTGGCATGTGGCCGAGTTCTACCGCGAAGTTCAGGAGCGTGTGAACAGTTTCCGGATAGAGAAGTAAGAAAAGCCGCTGCTTGATACCCTTCAGGCAGCGGCTCAAGAGGTCTTCAGTAGATTTAGCGCACCTGCGACCCACCGGCCAACGGCTTTTCTACCGTCAGCATGTCCAGGTCGCCGTGCTCGTCTTCGGCGCTGAGAATCATGCCCTGGCTCATGATGCCGCGCATCTTGCGGGGGGCCAGGTTCGCCACGATCACCACGCGCTTGCCCACCAGTTGCTCGGGTTCAGGGAACCACTTGCGGATGCCGCTCAGGATGGTGCGCTCCTCGTCCCCTACCTTGAGGGTGAACTTCAGCAGCTTGTCGGCATTTTCCAGCGGTTCGCAGGCCAGCACTTCGGCCAGGCGCAGGTCCACCTTCAGGAAATCGTCGATGGTGATGAATTCCTGGGCCTCTTCGGTGGGAGTGCTGGGGGTGTTCTGGGCCTGGGCCGCTTCGCTCATGGTCTTGTCTCCCTGTGACTTGGTGGGTTTCTGGCCGGCGCTCTGCTGGGGCTGGGCCGCGCCCTGCTCGCTGCTCTTTTCGGCGTTCTTCTCGGTGTTTTTCTCAGTGTTCTTCTCAGGCACTTCCAGCTTGGGAAACAGCACCTCGCCCGACTGAATGCGGGTGCCAGCGGGGGTCAGGCCCCAGGCGGCTTCCAGGGTGTAGCTCTGGTCACCCAGGCCCAGCTGACGGCGCAGCTCCTGCGCTTTGCCGGGAATGGCCCCTTCCAGCGCCACGCTCGCCACCCGCAGGCCCTCGGCCACGGTGTACAGCACGGTATCCAGCTGCCCAGCCTGCGCCTCGTCCTTCGCCAGCTTCCAGGGCTCGCTCTCCGCGATATAGCGGTTCAGGTCGCGCACGAAGCCCATTGCGGCGTCCAGCGCCATGTTCAGCTTGAAATCGTTCACCAGCGCCATGACCCGCCCTGGCAGGCTCTGGGCATCGGCCACAATCTTCTGCTCGCGCACGCCCAGTTCGCCGGCTGCCGGAATCAAGCCGCCCCGGTACTTCTCAATCATGCTGAGGCTGCGGGCCAGCAGGTTGCCCAGGTCGTTGGCCAGTTCGCCGTTCAGGCGGCCTACCAGGATGGTCTCTCCAAAAGGAGTGTCGCTGCCCATGCTGGCCTCGCGCAGCAGGGCGTAACGGATGGCGTCCAGGGGGAAGTCCTGCACCAGCTGTTCGGGGTCGATGGCGTTGCCCAGGGACTTGCCCATCTTGCGGCCGTCCTCGGCCAGGATGTGACTGTGGACCACCAAGCGGTCATACACCGGCAGCCCGGCCGACTTGAGCATGGTGGGCCAGAAAATGGCGTGCGGCTTGAGAATGTCCTTGCCGATGACATGCCAGGTCTGCCCGGTCACGTTTTCCGGCTGTCCCTTGCCCACCGGCCCCGAGAGATAAGCCAGCAGGGCGTCGAACCACACGTAGGTGACATGCTCCGGGTCCCAGGGAATCGGCACGCCCCAGGGAATCCGCTCTTTGGGCCGCGAAATGCTCAGGTCGCCCAGCGGTTCTTTCAGCATTTCCAGCACTTCGTTGCGGAAGCCGGCCGGCTGAATCAGGTCCGGGTGCGCTTCCAGGTACTCGCGCAGCCAGGGCTGGTACTTTTCCATCTTGAAAAAGTAGTTGGCTTCGCGGCGCAGCTCGGGCGGCTCTTTGTCGCCGGGCACGCGCTTTATGCCGTCGGGGCCTTCTACCAGTTCTTTCTCGGTCACGTAGCGTTCACTGCCCACCGAGTACAGGCCCTCATATTCGGCGAAGTAGATGTCGCCGGCGTCGTACACCCGCTGCAGGATGTCCTGCACGAACTGCTGGTGCTGCGCGTCTGTGGTGCGTACGAACTGGTCCAGGCTGATTCCCAGACGCTCCCACAGGCCCCGAAACGCCCGCTGCGAGAGGTCGTCTACCAGTTCCTGCGCGGTGATGCCCTGGGCGGCGGCGGCCTTGAGAATCTTTTCGCCGTGCTCGTCGGTGCCGAGCAGCAGGTGCGTGGGACGGCCCGACAGGCGCTGGTAACGGGCGATGGCGTCGGCCAGGATTTTCTCGAAGACGTGGCCGATGTGCGGCACGCCGTTGGCGTAATCGATGGCGGTGGTAATGAACAGTTGCTTGGTGGTGTCAGTTTGGGTCATCAGGCTTCCTTCCTACCTACTTGCTTGGCTGCGCGGACTCTGGCTCTAGAGAGCGTCTTCCTGACACAGAGCACGGGGGCAGAGCGCCTCAGTGTAGCCCTCCGCTGCTTCCATGCTCTGTGCCCCTGGCCCCCGGCCGTTACAGCCCGAAGCGGGCGTAGATGTCGTCCACGTGGCGCAGATACCACTGCAGGTCGAACGCGGCATCCAGGTCCTCGCTGCTCAGGGGGTTTTCGGGGTCGGTGGCCAGCAGGTCGCGCAAACCCTCGCCCGTTTCCCAGGACTTCAGGGCATTACGCTGCACGATGCCGTAAGCGTCTTCACGCAGCATCCCTTTTTCGTCAATCAGTGCGTGCAGCACGCGCTGGCTGAATACCAGACCGCCGAGGTCGTTCAGGTTCTTCAGCATGCGCTCGGGGAAGACCACCAGATTTTCCAGCACGCCCGTCAGGCGGCGCAGAGCGTAGCTGGCGGCAGCGGTGGAATCGGGCAGGATGATGCGCTCAGCGCTGGAATGGCTGATGTCGCGCTCGTGCCACAGCGCCACGTTTTCCAGCGCAGTCATGGCGTTACCGCGCAGCAAGCGGGCCAGACCCGTGACATTCTCGGTCAGGATGGGGTTTTTCTTGTGCGGCATGGAGGAACTGCCCGTCTGCCCCTTGCCGAAAGGTTCCATTGCTTCTCGCACTTCGGAGCGCTGAAGGTGGCGGATTTCCACCGCGATTTTCTCGATGGTGGTGCCCAGAATCGCCAGGGTGGTCATCAGCTCGGCGTGGCGGTCACGGGCCAGCGTCTGGTTGGTGACGCGGGCGGGCTGCCAGCCCCAGGCTTCCGCTACCTTTTGCTCAATTTCGGGGCTGACATGGGCAAAGGTGCCCACACTGCCGCTCAGCATCACCACCTGCACGCGCTCACGGGCGGCAGCCAGGCGCTCCAGGTCGCGGTCCAGCGCCGACATCCAGTTCAGGAACTTGAGGCCGAAGGTCATCGGCTCGGCGTGGATGCCGTGGGTGCGGCCTACCGTGGGGGTGTGCTTGTAGCGCACGGCCTGCTCGCGGCACACGTCGCGCATCCGCTGCGTGTCCGCGATGATGATGCCCAGCGCCTCGTCCAGCAGCAGGTTCTGCGCCGTGTCCACCACGTCGGTGGAGGTCAGGCCGTGGTGAATGAAACGGGCTTCCTCGCCGTAGCGGTCTGTCAGCGCCCGCGTAAAGGCCACGATGTCGTGGCGGGTCACGGCCTCAATTTCGGCCACCTTCTGGGCAAACGCCTCGTCGAGGGGATCACTTTCCGACTTGGCAAGCAGCACGTCGTAAGCGCTTTGCGGCACCTCGCCGGTCTGCGCCTGCGCCTGCATGGCGCTCAGCTCCACTTTCAGCCAGGCGCGGTAACGGTTGGCTTCCGACCAGAGGGTTTTCATTTCGGGCGTGAGGTAGCGGTCAATCACGGTTTAGAGCTTAACGTCTTTGCGGTGCAGGGTTGAGGCGGGCAGCGCCGCCGGCTGGGACAGCCCTGCCTGCGCCTGGGCAAGGCACGAAAAAAGCTCCCCGCAGACAGGGAGCTTTTCTAGGTGGGGTCGCCGGCGCCGCTGGGAACGGCTTGGCAACAGGCGAGTCGGGAATTACTGCTGCACCACACGTGCGCCGCGTGGCAGGGCACGCAGCTGGGCCTCGGTGATGCCGGCATTGGTCTTGAAGCCGCTTACGTTCAGGTCCACGGCCAGCTGACCGCCCGGCTGGTACATCTGGATGCGGGTGGGGCGCCAGCCCCGGTCGGTGACCCACACGTGCGCGGTGCCGGCCTGGGCGTTGCCCTTGGGGGTGGCGGCCAGCTTGAACAGGCGGCCGCCGCCGGCATTGCTGGTGCCCAGCAGCCGCACGTTGTAGTTGCTGCTCAGGTTGGCGGCGCTGCCCAGCTGGGTAAAGTCCAGCCCCAGGCCCGAGCGGGCGCCGGCGCGGCTCAGGGGGGTCACGGTAATCTGGTTGGACATGCTCCAGTACTGCCGCACTTCACGGCGGTCAGAGACGATCACGTCGCCGCTGAGGCTCTGCGGCTGGCGGAATTCCATGCGGACCACGTCCTTGCTCGGAATGGTCTTGACGAACACGTCCATGTTCTGATTCGCCCCTTCCAGCACCAGGCGCCCCGAGAGCCGGAACGAGAGGTCGCGGGCACTTTTCTGCATCTGGTCTACTTTGTACAGCACGTCGCCGGCAGACTGGGCGCCGGCCTGGGGAAGCAGGGCCAGCGCAGCGGTCAGGGAGAGGAAAAAGGCTTTTTTCACGCCCGCAGTCTGGCATGAGAGGGGGTGAGAACACCGCCGCCTGGCTGACGCTGGGTTAAGGTCTGTCGTGGCCGGAAGTGTGACCAGGACGGCATTTGGGGGCCTCCGGGCGGCTGCTCTGAACGGGGGTTGGCAGGACGGAATGGCGTGTGTCTTTGGCTGCTCCCGCAGGTCAGGTCTTACCGTTTCCAGCATGACGGGACGACTTGCACCCCAACCTATTCTCCCGCCGTGGTGACCGGATGCAGGGGAAGCAACAGCACCGCCTGCGCCGCTGTGCCTGCTGCGCCCGCTGTGCCGCGCAGCTGCAGTTCACGGCCTGCTGGCAGGGGCAACAGCAGGGCAGCGTTCCACTGGGTGCCCAGGCGTCCGCCGCCCCAGGCGTCCGAGAGGGCCGCGCCCAGGGCCAGTTCCGATTCCGGCCCCAGCAGGTCATAGGCGCGCCAGCGGGCAGCCGCCTCGCTGTGGTCACCCAGCACAGCGCTCAGTTCGGTGCTGGCGGTCCCGCCTTCCCACCCGGCCCCCAGCCGCAGGCCCGCGCCGCCGCGCCGCTGCTCGGCGCCCAGGCGCAGGGTCAGGGTGCCCTGCGACTCGGCCCAGACCTCCGGGTTCAGGTCGCCGGGGTTCACCAGCGCCAGCACTGCCGGCCCGCCGTCTATGCCCCAGCGCTGCGGGCGCACTTCCAGGTCGGCCGCTGTGCCGGCCCACTGGCCCCACTCGCGCTCCACGCTGACAAAAGTGCCCGTTCCCACGCGGGCACGCAGCGCGGCGGTCACGTTGCTGCCTTCCGGGCGGGAGTCGGGCGTGGGGTCGTCGAGGGTGTCCAGCGGGCGCAGCAGCAGCAGCGGCGCGCTGAAGCGCTCGCCGGTCAGCCGTACTTCTACCGGGCCAGCGGCCAGTACCCCGTCGGCCGCCAGGCGGGAGCCGCCCCGGCCGCCGCCCGCGCCCCACAGCCACTGCGCCTCTGTGCCCGCCTCGGCGTAGCCCAGCAGCGGCAGAACCAAAGAGTGCCTGTAGTGCACCTCGCCGCCTTGCCCGCTCAGGCTGGTGTCCAGGTTGCCGGTACCCAGGGAGAGGGAGCCATTGCCCAGGGAGCCAGTACCCAGGCGCACGCCACGCAGGCCCAGCCGGGGCGTGGTGCCGGCCGGCCCCGTTTCCGCTCCCAGCGTGACCGACGCCCCCTCAAGCGCTGAGGAGGCCGCCGGCTGAGAGGCCCCGGCCGCTCCAGGCTGCCTGGAAAGAGCCGGTGCGTTCGTTCCCGCCGGAAGTCGTTGGGCAGCAGCGGGCAGAACATTTCCCAGCAGCGCAGCGCTCAGCAGAAACAGGCAAAGAGGGCGGTTCATGCCTCCCACGATAGGCGCTGGCGGCAGCTCTGGCTATCGCTTGGCTGCTGGCCGTGGGGACAGGGACAGTGTGGGCAGGGGCCAGTGGGAGCAGTAGACAGTGGGCAGTGGAGGAGAGGGCAGCTGGGCCGTTCTCTCATCTCCACGCCCTGACCCGGCCCGTACACTGCCCGCATGAGCCGCCTGCTCCCGCTGTCTGTCCTCGCTGCGCTGGCCCTGACCGCCTGCGCCCCCGCCCAGCTGGCCGGCCCGGTGGTGCAGGTGCCCACCTTCGAAGCCCGCAGCATGCACCTGAGCAGCCTGACCCTGGCGCCGGCCGGGGGGCTGCCGGGTGGGGGACAGGGCGCGGCAGCCGGGCTGGAACTGACAGTGCAGATGTACAACCCCAACCCGTTCCCCGTGCGGCTACATTCCTTCAGCGCCGACCTGTTTCTGACCGGCCAGCGTGCAGCGGCGCTCATCCTGCCGGACGTGGCGCTGCCAGCCCGTGGCACCGCGACCCAGACGGTGCAGGCCAGTGTGCCGGTGAACCTGAACGTGGCTGCCGAGTGGCTCAAAGTGGCCCGTGGTCAGGCCGTACCGTACCGGGTAGACGGGAGCTTTACCGCCGACCTGGGCGCGCTGGGCCAGCCCACCTTCGGCCCGCTGACGCTGGTGCAGGGGCAGTGGCGTCAGGCCCCGGTCCTGCCCTGAGCTACGCTCTTTCGCTGAGCAGCCGCTCTGCACTGGCCCGCACCTGTGGCTCGGGGTCACTGCGGAGCCGCTCCACCTCGGCCCACTCATTCCACTGCGCCAGCGCCCAGGCGGCCGCCTCGCGCACTTCCCAGGCAGGGTCCTCGGCGCCGGCCAGCAGCAGCGGCCAGCCCTGCGGGTCACGCAGGTTGCCCAGCACGTTCAGGGCGTTGCGGGCCATGCCCTTACGGCGCGGGCGCAGCAGAGCACTGCCAGCCCATTCACGGGTGAACTGCCGCTCCGACACCCCAAAAAAGCGGCTCAGGTCCGGGTGCGCCAACTCCCGCCGCGGCTGAAACAGCCGTGCCAGCGTGCCGGCTTTCACACTCCAGGGGCAGACCCCGCAGCAGATGTCGCACCCGAACAGCCATTCGCCCAGGGCGGCGCGGTGCTCCCAGGGCAGCGGCCCCCGGTGCTCGATGGTCAGGTAGCTCAGGCAGCGGCGGGCGTCAATCTTGCGGTCGGGGCCAATCGCGCCGGTGGGGCAGCTCTGCCCACAGCGAAAGCAGCGGCCACAGCGGTCGGGGTGGGCGGTGCTCGGCCCGGCAGGCGGCAGGTCGGTCAGCAGCACCGCCAGCGTGAAAAAGGCCCCCAGCTCGGTGCTCACCAGCATGCCGCTCTTGCTGCGCCAGCCTAGAAAAGACCGGGCTCCCAGCAGCCGCTCCATCACCGGGCCGTGGTCCACGTACCCTTTGGCCCGCACGCCCAGCGTCGCCGCTTCCCTGCCCAGGCGGTCCAGCACCGGCTGAAGCTGGTCGTGGTAGTCGGGGGTCCAGGCGTAGCGGGCCACGCGGCCCAACCGGATGCCGCCGGGGGGCGGGGCCGGCGGGTCATAGGCATGCGAAATGCCCAGCACCAGCACCCGTCCCGCCCCCGGCAGCGACGTTCCCAGGTCGGCGCGGCGGGGCAGTTGCCGCTCCAAGTAGTCCATTCGTGCATGCCGGCCCTCGACCAGCCAGCCCGCATATTCGTCCACCGCTGCGGCCGGCACTTCGGCGTCGGCCCAGCCCACTGCGTCCGCTCCCAGTTCCAGGGCCAGGGCACAGAGGGTTTCGGCAGCAGCGTCGGCGTTCATCGCGGGGCCGAGTGTATCCCAGGGCGGCGCGGCCCGCTGGAACCTCTACTCGATTTCCAGAATCATGGGGTGGCTCAGGCCCGCTGCCTTCGCTGCTTTCAGCGCGGCGCGGCCGTCGCCTGCTTCTACGGCCGCCATGAATTCAGGGCGGGCACTCAGGGTCACCAGCACCCAGAAGTCGCCCCATACTTGCAGCCCGAAGGCGCGGTCCATCGCCTCTGACGCCGCGTCCCATACCGGCTCGGAGAGGTGTTCCAGCGGGGCGATGTAGTGCAGTTCGCCGTCGGTGCCGGGTGTGCGGGCTACCTCGCGGGCGTACTCGCGCTTCTCGCGGGGGCTGAGCGACTCCCAGTAGCCTTCCGTGCAGTAGCGGGCCGGAAAGGCGCTGAAGGTATCGCGGCAGCGGGTGGGCCGGGCCGCGTACTCGCTGCACTGCCCCGTCTCACGGTCCAGCAGCGGGCAGTAGCCCACTTCCAGCCGGTGCCGGCGCACATACACGTCCTCGTCGGGCGCGGTGCGGGCGTTGGCGATGACCTTCCGGGCGTGCTGCTCTACCGCTGCCAGCTTCTCGGCGTTCAGGGCGTCCCGCACCACCAGCGCCTCGGCCAGGCTAAGCCGAATCGGCATGTTGCAGCAGCCGAAGCAGCCTGCGCCGCAGAACACTTGTCCGCCCTGACGCGTGAAGCCGTCCAGCCAGCGGCTGGCCTCGGCGCCGTACTCGGCATAGGCATCCTGCACGGCGGCCGTGACCATGCGCGTAGCGGGTGTGGTCTGGGGGATAAGGGGGTCAGTCATAGGCTAAAGCCGGTATTCATACAGTGGGGGTGGGCGCCGTTCATTGGCCCCTATACTAAAGCCATCGTGTTTCGATTCAACCGACCGAAAAAGGATGAGGCCGCCGCCTCCCGGCCTGAAGAGCGTAGCCCAGCTGCCGCGCTGGGCGACCCTACCCGCGTGCTGGCCGACCTGCTGGGCAAGCCCAACGTGGAAGGGGTGCTGGAAGGGGCCCTGGCCCACGCGGCTCAGCTGCTGGGCGGCAGTGTCAAAGGGTACGCGGTGCTGCGCCGGGGGCAGGACGTGCTCACCGCTGTGCACGGCTACCCCAAAAGCCTGGTGGGCCTCAGCCTGTCGGGGCCGTGGGCACAGATGCGTCCCCGCCTGCTGGCCGACGGCCCCCGCGAGCTGTACTCCATGAACACCCCCGAAGTGGTGCGCCAGCTGGACGCCGCCGGCATGAACGATGTCAAGGCCACCGTGGTGGTGCCGATGGTGGACAAGGGCCGCAACGTGGGCGCTCTGATTCTCGACCAGTTCGAGAGTGGTGGGGTGCCGGCGCAGCGGCAAGAAGCCCTCAACCGCTGGGGGAGCGCTGTGACCCCGCTGCTGTCGGTGTTCGACACCCGCGAGGAATGGCGTCAGGGAGCCCGGCAACTGACCATCGCTCTGGTTGAGGCGGTGGAATCTCAAGATTTCGATAGCCTGGGCCACGCTCAGCAGGTGGCCGAGGTGAGCGGGCAGCTGGGCCGGCAACTGGGCCTGAACGAGCGCGAACTGGAGCAGCTGTGGTACGGCGCCGTTCTGCACGACGTGGGCAAAATTGGCGGCGAGACGGGCCACGCCAGCATCGCCGCCAATTTCCTGCACGGCGTGCCCCACTTGGCCGACGCCCAAAAAGCCATCCGGCACCACCACGAGCACTTCGACGGCAGCGGCGAACCCGACAAACTGATGGGCGAGGACATTCCGCTCTACGCCCGCATCATTGCGGTTGCCAATGCCCTGGTGCATGTGGGCGATGCCAGCCGCCTCAAGGGTCAGGCCGGCAAGCGCCTGGACCCCCGCATCGTAGAACTGGCCCAGAAGCTGCCGCCGCTGGAAGACAAGGGCTGAGCCTGCTGCCACGCAGACAGCCGCATGAACAATAAGGAAGCAGGCCGCCTGTATGTAGGCGGCCTGCTTCCTTACACAAGACCGTTCACGAGGAGATGGGCCGGCGCGGCGTCAGGGAAATGGTGGCCTCTTCCCCTTCCCGGTCTTCCCATTCCTCTTCCTCCCAGGACTCTTGCGGTTCTTCCGGCTGCTCCGCTTCTTCCAGCTGTTGGGCCGCTGGCGCCGCCATGGCTGGCCCGCTTTGGCGTGCGGCGGCCTGCTGCTGCAGCATCCGTGCCTGTCCCCGGTTCACCTCGCGCTGCGCCGAGTGGATGATGCCTAGCGCCGCGCCCATCACCAGCATGGATGAGAACCCGTAGCTGACCAGCGGCAGCGGAATTCCCGTTACCGGGAAGAAGCCCACCGCCACGGCCAGGTTAATCATGGCCTGGCCCACAATCAGGAACATACAGCCCACGGCCAACACTGCGGCACCGTGCACCGAGGGGGTCAGTGGCCGTACGCGGGCGGCTTGCTGAGCAATCTTCAGCGAGGAATGCACAATCAGCCAGTAGGCGAACAGTAGGGTGAGCACCCCGATAAAGCCCAGGCTGAAGCCTATGGACGAAATCACCAGGTCGGTGTGGGCGGCAAACAAGTCGAAGCGCGGCGCATCCGGCCCCAGGCCCCACAGGCCGCCGTTGCTGAGGTCGCGGTGGGCTTTGCCAATCTGGTCCAGGCCCTGTTCCAGCACCTGCTCGCGCTCGGTGTGCCCGAAGAGGCGCTCCTGAATGTAGGGATGGCGTTCCAGATACACGCTGATAAACGGCAGGCTCAGCAGCCCCAGCGTGAGCAGCAGCGCCGCAATATTGGTGATGCGGACGCCCGCCGAGTACATCACCACGATGCCCAGTGCGAAGGTGAGCACGCTGGTGCCCAAGTCCGGTTCCAGCAAAATCAGTAGGGTGGTGACCAGAATCATGGCGGTGGCGCTAAGCAGCTTCTTGTATACGCCCCGGCGGGCGAAGAACGAGGCCAGCTGCAGCACCAGCCCCAGCTTGGCGAGCTCCGACGGCTGAAAACGCACCGGCCCGAAGTCCAGCCAGCGGCGGGTGCCGGTGCTCTCCTCGGTGCCCACCCCGACGAACAGCACCAGCACCAGCAGGACCAGCGAGCCCAGCCACAGCCACACGCCGCCTTTCAGGAACACCTGGGGCCGCACCCGGGCAACCCCGAAGGTCACCCCCAGGCACAGCAGCGCCTTGAGGCCGTGGTCCAGCGCCTTGGTAGGTTCGGCGGCAGCTACGCCGACCAGCCCCAGCACCAGCAGCAGAATCTGGGCCACCAGCAGCGGCAGGTTCATGGCTGCGCCTCGGGCCCGCCGAGTTGCGCGTTCAGCCACTCCTGTACCGCTGCCCGGAAAGCCGCGCCGCGCTCCTGGTAGTTGGCGAACAGGTCAAAGGACGTACCGATAGGAGCCAGCAGCACCGTGCCCTCGGTGGCCTGCCCCTCACCGGCCTGCCCCTCGCTGGCCTGCAGGTGGGTCATGGCCTGCGCGACCGCCTCGGACATGGCGGCCGCGCCTTCCGCAGCGCTGACGGTGCTGTAGGGCAGCCCTAGCGCCTGTGCGAAGCGGGGGCCATCCTCGCCGTAAGCGACCACGTGCTGTACGCGGCCCTGCGCCGCCTCACGCAGCGGGGCCAGCTCGGCGCCTTTGTCGCGCCCGCCGACAATCCACACCACCGGCGGGCGGGCCTGCTCCAGGGCAGACTGCACGGCGATGGTGCGGGTGGCGATGGAATCCTCAATAAAGCGCACGCCGCGCCAGCGTCCCACTTCCTCGAAGCGCCCGGCAATGGGCCGGGCCTGCCGCAGCGCCTGGGCCAGCGTGCCTGCCAGGTCGGGGACAGTGCGGCCCAGGCGCTGCAAGGTCGCCTCGGCGGCCAGCACGGCGGCGGCGGCGTTGGCAGGATGAATACCGCTAGGCAGCTCGGCCGGGTCCAGCACCGGGGTGCCGTCTGCCAGCGCGATACGGGCCGGGTCGAAGTGCCGGACCTGCGGGCGGGCCAGCAGTGGGCGCAGGTGCTCGCCGCCCAGGGTCGCTGCCGGCGGCAGCAGCAGCAGGTCGCCCGGCTGCTGCCCGTCGGCAATATGGAGTTTGGCCGCGTGATAGCTCTCTACGTTGCCGTGGCGGTCCAGGTGGTCCACGCCCAGATTGGTGATGACGGCCACCGGAAAGCGGGTGTTGGCCACGCGCTCCAGCTGAAAGCTGCTCAGCTCCACCACCGCCACCTCGCAGTGGTCAATCACGTCCAGCAGCGGAGGGTCGATGTTGCCGCCTTCCTGCGCCTTTACTCCGGCGGCCCGCAGCAGCTGCGCGGTCAGGGTGGTGGTGCCGCCTTTGCCGGCGGTGCCTGTCACGCCCACCAGGGTCACGCTGGGGCGCATTCGGGCCGCCAGCGCCACTTCCCCGGTAATCTCTGCGCCGGCAGCCGCCAGAGCCAGCAGGTCGGGGTGGTCAATCGGCACGCCGGGGGCCGCCACCACCGTGCGGTAAGAGCGGTCCAGGCGGCCGGGCGCCCAGCCCAGCTGCTGCATCAGCGCGTGGTCCTCCTGTCCGGGGCGGGCGTCCAGCCACTCGGCCTGCAGGCCCTGAGCGTGCAGGAAGCGGGCCACCCCGCGCCCGCTGCGGCCCAGGCCGTAAATCAGCCAGGGCGGATTGGAGGAAAAGGAGTCTTGCGGCCTGCGGTCAGTCACAGCGCCTATGTTACGCGCCTTCGGTGGGGGAGAGGTGGGCACGGGCGGCGCCCTGCTGGGGCCGGGAGCGGGCTCAACTGGGGCGGGCAGCGTCTGCCCGCTGGTTTTCCGTGCTTCTGCCCTGCGGACAAGTGTAAGGAATACCCCTTTGTCCCATTCTTCTGGCAAGATGAGCCTCATGAATCCTTCCAACATCCGGGTGGTCAACCTGCTGCCGTCGGCTCTGGCCGTGCTGGGTGTCATCCTGGCGCTGTATTTCTTCAGTCAGGTCAGCGCGTCGCTGATGGCCGTGACGCTGGCCGTGCTGCTGGCCTCGGCCCTCAATCCGGTGGTGCTGTTTTTCGAGCGCTGGATGCCGCGCGGCTTTGCGGCGCTGTTCTCGGTCCTGCTGCTGCTGGGCGGCTTTATCGGACTGGGGGCGCTCGCCATGCCGCCCATCGTGGAGCAGCTGGGCTCGGTGAACCTGCCGGGAACCGTGGGCGAGGCGCAGGCGCAGCTGGAAAAACTCGCGCAGCGCTACCCGCAGCTGTCGCCCCTGGTGCAGCCGGAGCGGGTCGAGCAGTTCCAGGCGCAGCTGACCGAGTGGCTGAGCGCCTCTGCCGGGTCGCTGCTGGACTGGGCGGTCAAGGCCGTGGGCCTGGTCTTTACCGGCCTGATTACGCTGGTGATGGTGATTTTGGCGCTGAGTAGCCCCGCGCCGCTGATTGGCGGCGTGCTGGGGGCCTTTCCGCCGCAGCACCGCACCAAAGCGGCCCGCGCCCTGGCACAGATTCTGGTGCAGATGGGCGCCTGGGGCCGCGCCACCCTGACCATCATGCTGGCGACCGGAGCCATCATGGCGGCGGGGCTGTATTTCCTGGGCGTCAAGAACTGGCTGGTGTTCGGCGTGCTCTCGGCGCTGGGCGAACTGATTCCCAACATCGGCCCGATTGTCTCCAGTGGCCTGCCGGTGCTGTTCACCGCCGCCGAAGACCCGCAAAAGGCGCTGTACGTCGCCATTTTTGCGCTGGTGTTCCAGCAGCTGGAGGGTGCGGTGTTGGCCCCCTTCCTGCTGGGCGGCGCCGGCCGGATGCATCCGCTGTCGGTCACGGTGGGCGTGCTGCTGTTCGGTAGCGTGTTCGGCATCGTGGGGGCTTTTCTCACCGTGCCGTTCCTGATTGTGATCAAGGCGGTGTACGAGCACTTCTATCTGGCCGGCAACCCCCGCCCCGAACTGACCGACGAGGTGGCCCAGGCGCTGATTCGCGGCGACGTGGGCGAAGAACTGGCCAGGGAACAGGAGCGCGAGGACATCCTGAAAGAGCAGCGCGAAAAGGCCGCCAAGGCCGAAGCCGAGGCCCAGAAATCTCAGCCCGGCAGCGCGGAAAAGAAACTCTCGATGCAGGAGGTGGAGCAGATGCTGACGGCCGGCGGCGATGCCCAGGAGCGCCAACCCGCCCAGCAGAGCCCGCTAGCACAGCAGAGCCAGCCCGCCCCGCAGGCGATCAGCGCGGCTCCCGCCGTGCAGGTGATTTCCAGCTCGCCTGCGGCCGCGCTGTCCAGGCCGGAAACCGGGCCAGCCGCAGCGGAGCCGGACCAGCACCGCTGACGCCGGGGAGGCAGGCGGCGAAAAGCGGGTGGGCTTTCCCAGCTGGGAGGCCCGCCCGCCGCATGGGAGCAGAAGCTCAGCTCAGCAGCCCGACGAGTCGGTACATGGCCCAGCCCAGCGCCAGGCAGGTCGGAATGGTGAAAATCCAGGCCTGCACGATTTTGCCGGCCACCTGCCACTTCACTTTCTTAAAGCCCTTGGTGGTGCCCACCCCCATGATGGAGCTGGAAATGGTGTGGGTGGTGCTGACCGGGATACCCAGGGTAGAGGCGCCGTCGATAATCAGCGCGGCGCTCGTTTCGGCCACGAAGCCATCGACCGGCTTGAGGTCCACCACCTTGAACCCCATCGTCTTGATGATGCGCCAGCCGCCCATGGCGGTGCCCAGACCCATGGCCGTGGCAGCCGAGAGAATCACCCACAGCGGCACGTGGTCGTACTGCGTGCCGAAATAGGCGCTCAGCGCGAAGGTGATGATGCCCATCGTCTTCTGGGCGTCATTGCGGCCGTGCGAGTAGGCCATGAACGCCGCGCTCAGAATTTGCAGCACCCGGAAATTGCGTGTCACGGCGGCCGGTTTCATCCAGCGCAGAAACAGCCAGGACACGAGCGCCATCAGGATAATAGGCGTGACGAAGCCCAGGATGGGGCTGTAAAACAGGCCCTGCAGAGTCTTGATGACGCCCTTGGGAATAATGATGTCCCAGCCGCCGGCCGCGACCCCGGCCCCCACCAGGCTGAAAATCAGCGCATGGCTGGAGCTGCTGGGCAGGCCCTTCCACCAGGTGAACAGGTTCCAGATGATGGCGCTCACCAGGGCGGCGCCGACCAGTTCCAGCGTGGCGTACTCCTGCGGCACGATGTCCGAGCTGATGGTCTTGGCGACGGCGGTGCCGGTCAGCGCGCCGACCACGTTCAGCACGGCGGCCATGGCGATGGCCTGCTGCGGGGTCAGTACGCGGGTGGCGACCGAGGTGGCGATGGCGTTGGCGGTGTCGTGAAAGCCGTTGATAAAATCGAAAATCAGCGCCAGCGTGACAATGGCGATCAGGCCGAGAAGAGCCGGTTCCATAAAGTTCTCCGCCGCTCCCTTACGCGTTTTTCAGCAGAATGTGTTCGACCGTTTTGGCGACCCGCTGCGCCTGGTCGGTGGCGTTTTCCAGCAGTTCCACGATCTCACCCGAGCGCATCGCCAGAATCATCTGCGGCACTTCGGTCACGCCGGTATACAGGCCGCGCGCCACCTCGTCCCCGATGGCGTCGGCTTCGCCTTCCAGGCGGCGAATCTGCACGGCCAGGTCACGCAGCTGCGCCACCTGCCGGGGGTCTTCGATCATCCCCAGGCCCTGGGCCAGCAGCGCACACTGCCCTTCCAGCACGCGGGCCAGCTGCGCCATCTGCGGCAGCGGGCGCTCGATGGCATACAGGCTCAGCTTGCGGGCGGCTTCTTCCATGTCGTCCACCAGGTCGTCCAGCTCGTGGTTCAGGGCCAGGATGTCCTCGCGGTCGAACGGCACGATAAACGACTCGGCCAGCAGGTTGGTCAGTTCGCCGGCAATCCGGTCGCCCTCGTGTTCCAGGTCCAGCACGCGCTGAACTTTGCGGTCCACGTCGGTGTAGTTCTCCAGCAGGTCCACCAGGGCCTGAGCGGTGGCGTGGGCGTTGCCTGCACTCTCGGCAAACTTGGCGGCGAATTTGGGGTTTTGGGGCATGAATTTGGACAGCATGGTTTACACTCCTGACCGGCCCAGTATGTCAGGGGAATGTCAGCTGTGTCATGTGGACGCTGGGGCGAAGGGTCGCAGCCACTGAAAGCGTCCCTTCGGGACGGCACTGCCCGGCCTCATCTGCCGTCAGCTGGGAGCTGTCAGGGTGGCGGTATGCCTATACTGCTCCGCCGTCCGGTCCGTACCCTGGCCCTGGCCCTCGCTGCCTTGTCCGGTCTCCTGTGCGCTGGAAACGGGCTGGCAGGGACAGCTGGCCTGCACATTTTCCAGACCAAATCCGGCCAGCAGATTTATACGACAGTTGCTCCGGCCCGGGGCGTAGCAGTGCGTGGCAACCGGCTATATTACCGCCAGAACACCAATCTGAACGGCCGCGTGCTGTTCGATGCCGACCAGTACGGTAAGACGTCCGTCCTGCTCGGCGCGGCGCTGGGCCGGCAGGATGAGGTCTATATCCTCGCCAACCTGGCAAAAGGGGACCAGAGCGAAAGCACCGTGCTCAGGGTCAGAATCAGCGACGGTCTGGTGCTGAACAAGCTGCCCCTGCGCGTGCTGGGTCTGGACAATGTCTCGCCGGCCGGGTTCGCGTATGACCAGTCCACCGGTGCGTTAAAGGTGCGGGCTGGGCGGGGATACACGGTGCGGAGCGGCATTCCTTCTTCACGCAGCGGAACCTTCTGGGTCAGGGTGGCGGGCAAGCCCAGCATCGTCCGGGAGCAGCTGGACTGAGTAGGCGCAGTAGGGGGTAGGCCCAATTTAAGTAGGCACAGTTCGAGTAGGCCCGGCTTCCTGAAAACCGCAGGCACAGGGCAGCGGGAAGGAGAATGGCACCCTCCTTCCCGCTGCCCTGTATGTTTTCGCTTAGTCCTCGAAGCGCTTGAGCACGTCGCGGCTGATCACCAAGCGCTGCACTTCGTCGGTGCCTTCCCCGATACGGGTCAGGCGGTTGTCGCGCCAGAAGCGCTCGACGGGATATTCCTTGATGTAGCCGTAGCCGCCCAGCATCTGAATCGCTTCGTCGCAGGCTTCCACGCCCACCACGGTGGCGTAGTACTTGGCGCGGGCCACCGGAATGGTAAAGGGCTGCCCGGCGTCCTTGAGGTCGGCGGCCTTGCGGATGAGGAGCCGGGCCGCTTCCAGCTTGGTGTCCATCTCGGCCAGGCGGAAGGCGATGTTCTGGTTGTAGGCCAGCGGCTTGCCGAACTGCTCGCGCTCCAGGGTGTAGCGGGCAGCGTATTCGAAGGCGGCGCGGCCCAGGCCCAGGCCCATCGCCCCGATACCCACGCGGCCACCGTCCAGCACGCGCATCACATCCTTAAAGGCGTTGCCGCGCTCGCCCAGCAGGGCTTCTGCGGGCAGGTGAATGTCCTCGAAAATCAGCTGCGCCGTGTCGCTGGAACGCAGACCCAGCTTGTCTTCCTTGCGGCCGATGCTGAAGCCCTGCACCTCGTCGCGGTTAAAGACAAAGGCGCTGATGCCGTCGTTCTTGCCCTTGCCCTCGCGGGGCGGGTCGGTGCGGGCCAGAATCACATAGGTGCCGCCCACGCTGCCCTGGGTAATGAAGTTCTTGGAACCGTTCAGAATCCAGCTGCCGTCCGGTTGCTCCTTGGCATTGGTCTGCAGGCCAGCGCTATCCGACCCGCTGCCGGGCTCGGTCAGGCCCCAGGCGCCCAGCTTCCTGGCACTCGCCAGGTCGGGCAGGAACTTCTGCTTTTGCTCCTCGGTGCCGCCAATCAGGATGTGGCCCTGGCACAGCGAGTTGTGCGAGGCCACTGTTAGGCACAGCGAGCCGTCCACCACGGCGATTTCCTCGATAATCTGCGCGAAGGTGGCGGTGTCCAGCTCTGCGCCGCCGTACTTCTCGGGGGTCTGGGCCCCCATGATGCCCATTTCGCCCAGTTCACGGACCAGGTCCATTGGGAATTCGCCGGTCTGGTCGCGCTCGGCGGCGCCGGGCTCTACCTTGTTTTTCAGGAAGGAGCGCAGGGCCGAGATGATGGTGCGCTGGTCTTCGTTGAACGGCTGGACATTGGGATTCTGTCCCAGGGCGTCGGGGGCGGTGTCGGGACGGGCGGAACGTTCTGCGGTGCTGGTCATGGGATTTACCTCCAGTAGGGGAAAAAGCTAGGAAAGGGATGCAGGGCGCTGGGGCGAGGGCGGGGCACCCGAGTTTCGGCGCCGGGGCCGCCGGGGCGCAAAGCCGCCGGGGCCTTTGGCCTGCCCAACCTCCGGGCAGCCCCGCTTCAGCGCAGGCGTCATACCTGAAACACCCCCACACGCAGCTCCTCTTGCTTGGGATTTTGCGCGCAGGCTTCCAGGGACCGAATCAGGCGAGCGCGGGTGTCGTTCGGTGCGATGATTTCGTCCACCCACAGCCGGGCGGCGGCATAACGGGGGTCCAGTTCGGTGTCGTACTTGGCCTTGACCTCGTCGTACAGGCGTTGCAGCTCCTCGTCGTCCGGGGCGTGGCCGCTGCGCCTGAGCGCCGCCAGCTGGATGTCCAGCAGCGTCTTGGCGGCCGCGTTGCCGCTCATCACAGCGTATTTGGCACTGGGCCACGCGAAGATGAAACGGGGGCCATACGCTTTGCCGTTCATGGCATAGTTGCCGGCCCCAAAACTGCCGCCGGTGATGATGGTGATTTTGGGCACCACACTGTTGCTCACCGCATTCACCAGCTTGGCTCCCCGGCGGATGATGCCTTCTTGCTCGGAATCGCGGCCCACCATGAAGCCGGTCACGTCGCTCAGGAAGACGAGCGGCACGCCGGCCTGGTTGGCGTCCAGAATGAAGCGGGCCGCTTTGTCGGCCGAGTCGCCGTAAATCACGCCGCCCACCTCAATGCGGGTGGTCAGGCCTGGCACGCCGCCGGCCTTCATCTTCTTCTTGATGACGGTGCGCTGGTTGGCCACGAACGCCGCCGGAAACCCGCCCACCCGCGCAAAGCCGCAGACGATGGTTTCGCCGTATTCGGGCTTGAACTCGTGGAACTCGCCCCCATCCACAATGGACGTAATCAGGTCGCGCACGTCGTAGGTCTTGGCGCCGTCAAAGCCCACCAGCTCGGTGAGATCGCGTGCAGGCGGCTCCTGAACCTCTGCGGCGGGCGTGCGCCGCCGGGCAAACGGAGCAGGGTCGCCCTGGGCATACAGTCCGGCCAGCGAGCGAATCCGCCGCAGGGCGCTTTCATCGTCCGGCTCCTTGTAGTCCACCGTGCCGGCGATACTGGCGTGCATGTCGGCACCGCCAAGTTCCTCGCTGTCCACCACCTGCCCGATGGCAGCCTTGACCAGCGCTGGCCCGGCCAGATACAGCCCGGAGCCTTCGGTCATGATCAGCGTGTCGCACATCACCGGCAGGTATGCGCCGCCCGCCACGCAGTTGCCCATAATCGCGGCAATCTGGGGAATGCCCTGGGCCGACATCCGGGCATTCAGATAAAACACCCGCCCGAAGTCATCCTGGTCGGGGAAAATCTCGTCCTGCATCGGCAGGTAGACGCCCGCCGAGTCCACCAGATAGACGGTGGGCAGGTGATTTTCTAGGGCGATGGTCTGCGCCCGAATCACCTTTTTGGCTGTGATAGGAAAGAAGGCCCCCGCCTTGACGGTGGCGTCGTTGGCAATAATCATCCAGGGCCGCCCGCCGATGTGGCCGATGCCGGTGACCGTGCCGCCGCTGGGGCAGCCGCCTACGTCCTCATACATGCCGTAGCCGGCGAAGGTCATCAGCTCGTCGAACTCGCTGCCCCCGTCCAGCAACAGGCTGATGCGCTCACGGGCCGTCAGGCGGCCCTTGTCGTGTTGTCGCTGCTGCGCTTTCGGGCCGCCCCCCGCCCGCACCGTTGCGGCGCTGCTTTGCCAGTCCTGCAAAGCCTGCGGCCACGACGCGGTCGGGGGCTGCGCGGCCCCTGCGCCCGAAGTCTCTGATTTCATGTGTGAAGCGAGTGTAGCAAAAAGGCCCGCTGGGGAGGCTGAAGCTCTCCGGCGGGCCGTGGGGATGTGTAAGTCAGCGGCGCAGCAGTTCAGCAGCGTTCAGCTGCAGGGTGCTGAAATCAGGGTGGGTTTGCAGGGTCTGCGCTGCGAGCCCACTGCTCAGGCGCTGGGCAGCCAGGTGGTTGGCCTGCTGCTGCAAGGCGGCCTGGGCCTGCGCCGTGGCGGGTTTCTCGGTGGAGACCTGCACCAGGACAAATGCGCCGGTGCTCAGCACGTTGCCTGCGGCGTCGGTTATGCCCGCCAAGCCCGCAAAGATAGGGTGGCCCTGATAGCTCCCCAGCTGGTTGTCGCTGTCCTGGCCGACCAGGTAGGGCCTGACATTGCTACTGGTGTCCTGCGTAAAGGCCACTTCCAGCCGTCCCGTACCACTGATAGGTCCCAGCAGGGCTCCACCCTGACGGGTCTGGGCTTCGTTGCTGTATGCGCCTACGGCAACGCGGCCGTAGCCTCCCTGGACCTCGTCCACGAACAGCGCAGCTCCACTCTGTTCAATGGTGCCGTTGGCTCCCTCGTCATACGCGTAGCCCCACACGCCCTGGTAAAGGGTGATGGCCGGCTTGGGCTGTGGTGCGGGCTGCGGTTGGGGAGCTGGGGTGCCGCCACCACAGGCGGACAGGCTCAGGCCAAGCACCAGCGTGCCGAGGACAAAGACAGGTTTTTGCATGGCTGTCAGTCTAGGCGAAGGTTGAGAAGAACATGAGCAAATCTGCGCCTCCCTGGGCTGAGATTGTGTGGGACAGTGGCCCTGCCCTTAGGCCCTCTCTACCCACAGTGGCCCCTCCGGGCCCAGCGTGAGCCCAGGCAGGGGCGCGGCGTTGCCGGCCAGGGCGCGTAGCGGCGGCAGGGCCGCCAGCGTTTCGCCGAGCAGCAGGTTCGCCAGGTGCATGCCCAGGCAGGTGCGCTCTCCACCGCCGAACGGCAGATAGGCCCAGGCCGGGGGTTTCTGTGCCCAGCGCTGCGGGCGGAAGGTGTCCGGGTCTTCCCACAGCGCCGGGTCGCGGTGGGTGAGATAAGTGGAATACAGGGCCAGCGTGCCGGCGGGGAGGGTGTGTCCGTGCCAGTTCAGGTCGCAGCCCAGGCGGCGGCTGCCCATCCAGCCGGGAGGATACAGCCGCAGCACTTCTTTGATGACCGCCGGGTGCTGCTCGGGGGTCTGCAGGTCCGGGCGCTGCGCCAGCGCCCACACCGCGTAGGCCAGGGCGTGGGTGGTCGTGTCGTGCGCCGCTGCGAGACTGACACGGGTGTCTTCCATCCAGCCGGGCTGCTGAACGAGTGCAGTCAGCAGGTCGGGGCGGGAGCGCGTGGCGCGGGCGCGGCCCAGGCGCAGCAGCTCGCGGCGCACGGCGGCCAGGGTGGCGGGACGCGGCAGCAGCGGCGCGGGAAAGGGTCGGCGCAGCGGGGCCAGGAAGCGGGCCAGCAGCGCGTCATCAAATTCACCGGCGAAGTAGGCCGTATTCAGCAACTGGCGCACGGTGGTGTCGGCCCAGGCGAGGGCATCGGTCGGGCCTGCCGGAAAGGGGGAGAGGCGGCGGCGTAGGGCGTCCGTCATGCCGGCCAGCGCCGCCCGCGAGAAACCGGGATTCAGCTTGCTGCGCCGGTCTGCGTGCTCCGGTGCGTCGGTCACGATGACGCCGCCATTGAGGTACGGCACCAGGCTGGAGAAACTGCCCCGGCTGCGGAAAGTTGCCGGGCCAGTCAGGACGGCGCGGTTCCACTCCGGCGAGAACCCCACCACGGCGGGCCGGCCCAGCTGCAAGGTGAACAGGTCCAGCCCGGCGGCGCGGGCCGCGCCGGCTCCGGCGTCCAGCAGCGCCAGCGGGGCAGCGCCCCACTCCGGCAGGTGTCCCAGCGCCGGTGGCACGTAAGGGTTCAGGGGCGGGCAGGGCAAAGTCACCCGCCCAGGCTAGCGCCCCGTAAAGTTCGCGGCCAGCTCGGGTGGGAGTTCGGGGAGCACCGGCCAGACACTGTCCAGCTCCGGCTCTGGCCACAGCCGTGGCGTGTACGAGGTGCCCTGCGGCTGAGTCAGGTAGCCCGCCGTGCGTGTCCAGGGAGTCAGCTTGCGGTGGTCGCCGGCGCTAAACACGGCGCTGTACGTGCGGCCTCTACCCGGCTGTCCCTGCTCGGCCAGAAACATCACAATCAGCGGCCGGCTGGCCTGGAAGCTGAATGGGCGCGTGCAGTGCGTCACAGCGGCATCCACGTCTCCGATTCGGAAGTCGGCGGGCAGCTCAGCACGTCCTGGCACCTGCTCTGGGTGTTTGCTCCAGACATTTTGTCCAGCAAAGCCCTGCATTTCGCCGGAGGATTTTAAGTAGGTGTCGGTGTAGGCCATGCCCCGGCAGTCCACCTGCACGGGCGGCCAGAGGGCCAGGGCCAGACAGCCCGCCAGCCACAGCCAGGAGGCCGCAGGCGCGTGCCGCAGGTGTGCGGCCACCGTGCGCCAGTCCCGCCAGACGAGGCTCAGCAGCAGCAACGCAGGCAGTGCGGCGAGCACCACAAACGGGAAGCCAAAGGGCAGCGGATTATTGGGGCTGAGGGCCATGCCGCCATAAGCCCAGGCAGCCCAGACCAGCCACAGCGTCAGTCCGATCAGCAGGACCGCGCCGACCGAGCGGCCCAGTGCCGTCTGCTGCCCACTGGCGGCGGCCCAGGCCCACATTCCAGCGAGAGCGGTGATCACCAGAAGGGGCCACGGTGCGCCCCAGAGAAACCACATCGCAAGGTAGCCAGCGAGGAGAGCCAGAAAAGGCCACAGACGGCACATGGCTCCACTCTGGCCCGCTTGCGCCTTCACCCGCTGCGCGCTTACTCCAGTACCTCCGCGCCCGTCTTCCCCCGCAGTTCTTCCAGGGTCACGCCGGGGGCCAGTTCTGCCAGCCGCAGCCCATCTGGGGTGACGTCCAGCACGCCCAGGTCGGTGATGATGCGGTCCACCACGCCCTTGCCGGTCAGCGGGAGGGTGCATTCCTTCAGAATCTTGTGGGCGTCCCCCTTGGCGACGTGCTCCATCAGCACCACCACGCGCTGCACGCCCGCCACCAGGTCCATCGCGCCGCCCATGCCCTTGACCATCTTGCCGGGAATCATCCAGTTGGCGAGGTCACCGGTTTCAGACACCTGCATGGCCCCCAGAATGGCGAGGTTCACATGCCCGCCGCGAATCATGGCAAACGACTCGGCAGAATGAAAGAAGCTGGCCCCCGGCAAGGCCGTGACCGTCTGCTTGCCTGCATTAATCAGGTCGGGGTCTACCTCGTCCTCGGCGGGAAAAGGGCCGATGCCCAGCAGCCCGTTTTCCGACTGCAGCCACACGTCCATGCCCTCGGGGATATGGTTGGCGACCAGCGTGGGTAGGCCGATGCCCAGGTTCACGTAGAAGCCGTCTTGCAGTTCCTGCGCGGCGCGCTGCGCCATCTCTTCACGGGTCCAGCCTTTTGTCGCTTGGGTCATGAGCTCCTCACCGTCCTTTGCTCGATGCGTTTTTCGGGATTCGGGTTCAGCACCAGCCGCTGCACATAGATGCCGGGGGTGTCAATCTCGTCGGGGTCCAGCATGCCGACTTCCACGATTTCCTCCACTTCGGCCACCGTCACGCGGCCACAGGCGGCGGCGAGCGGGTTAAAGTTCTGCGCCGTCTTGCGGTACACCAGATTGCCGGCGCGGTCCGCCTTCCAGGCTTTGACCAGGCCCACATCGGCCCGGATACCGCGCTCCAGAATGTAGGTTTCGCCGTCGAACTCCTGATGCTCCTTGCCCTCGGCCACCACGGTGCCCACGCCCGTGCGGGTGTAGAAGCCCGCAATGCCTGCGCCGCCCGCCCGCATCCGCTCAGCCAGCGTGCCCTGTGGGGTGAATTCCAGTTCCAGCTCGCCCGCGAGGTACTGCCGCTCGAATTCCTTGTTCTCGCCCACGTAGCTGCTCACCATCTTGCGAATCTGGCGGGTTTCCAGCAGCAGGCCCAGGCCCCAGCCGTCCACGCCCGCGTTGTTGCTGACCGCCGTGAGGTCACGCACGCCGCTGTCATGCAGCGCCAGAATCAGCGCCTCGGGAATGCCGCACAGCCCAAAGCCGCCCACGGCTACGGTTTGCCCATCTGCCACGACTCCGTTAAGAGCCGCCGCAGCGCTCGGATATAACTTGTCCATGTGCCGGCCATTGTAACGGCCCGGTGCTGCCGGGGAAACTGTTTACGGCGAAAGAGCAGAATAATATCAGGGGATTATGCTCCTGACGTATTACGTCCCAGACAGACTTTTCCGCGCTACACTGGCGTTTATGCGTATTCGTCTGGACCCCTGGCCGGTGGACACCCACAGCGCTCAGCTCACGCTGACGCCGTTTAAGGGGAACGTGTTCGACGTGGAAGGCGAGTGGCGGGCGGTGGCACCCAGACCGCTGCCCCACAGTCTGCGCCGCGTGCTGGTGGTGGACGGCAAGCCCCGCATGGAAGCGC
Organism: Deinococcus proteolyticus MRP; assembly: GCF_000190555.1. GTDB lineage: Bacteria > Deinococcota > Deinococci > Deinococcales > Deinococcaceae > Deinococcus > Deinococcus proteolyticus. The sequence continues at coordinate 1,290,372 of NC_015161.1, read as the reverse complement.
GGCTGCTGCTGGAAGACGACCGCCAGGAGCTGAGTGTGGCCGGCTTCGGAGCCTACGCGGTGGGGGCGGTAGACCTGTGCCCGCACGGCACCCGGCAGGCCCGCTTTCACGGCGTAGAAGCGCGGCGGCTGCTGGCGCACAGCGGCGACCTGCGCCTGAGCGCCGAGGAACTGATTCCCAAAAACCCCCAGACCGGCCACCTGATCTACGACCCGCTGCACTTCAGGGGCACCGACGTGCTGGGTGCCCAGGCCGCCATCCAAAAGGCCATGCTGGACGCCGAGCGGGCGCTGGCTGCCGCGCTGGCCTCGGCATTGCCGCTGGACGAGGAAGACCCGGACATGTCGCCCGACACGCTGGTGCTGCAAGACGGCCCGGTGCGCGTGGGCGAGCAGGGCCGCGCCGTGCTGGGCTATATCAAGAGCCTGCACACCGATTACCTGGGCGCCGACCGCAACCCGCTGCTGCGCGACCTGAAGTGCGGCGAGCGCACGCCTATCCTGCGCTTTACCGTGGGCGACACCGGCGAGGGAAGCGGGGGAGGCAGCGGTGGGCGTGAGCAGCGCTTTACCTGGTTCGTGCGCCTGGCCAGCGCCGAGTTCTACCAGCACCCGCTGGCCGGGGTGATGCGGCTGGAAATGCACGCCCCCGAAGACGTGGACTTCGTGCCGCGTGCAGTGCGCGACATTGCCGACCTGTCGGGCACGCTGCTGTGCCGTCTGGGCAGTGTCCCCCACAAGGACGGCCGCGCCCCGCAGAACCTGGTGCCCACCGCCGCGCTGGAGCAGGAGATGGGCCGCCGCCTGGGCAACGCCGAGCTGGTCACCCGCCGTATCCGTGCCCACCTGGCTGGGCAGCGCGTCCGCGCCTGATGACCCGCCAGCTGTTCTTGCTGGGCGGGATGAGTGCGCTGGACGCCTTCACGCCCCCCTGGCTGAAGGTCTGCGGGGAGCGCGTCGCCGTGCTTTCCTATGCCCTCAGCGAAAAGCACGCGGCCCTGTACCGTGACCTCTGGGCGGGCCGGCAGGTGGAGTTCGTAGCTCCAGACGAAGAAAGTGGAACCCTGGACCTGGACCTGGACTGGGCGGCGGCGGCCATTGCCGGTGCTTCGGCCATCTTCGTGGCAGGCGGCGACACGTCCCGCTATCACGACCTGTACGGCACTGGTCCACTGCGTGAGCTGATTTGCACTCGCTACCGCTCCGGCGTGCCTTACGCAGGGGTGTCGGCGGGGGCGCTGCTGGCGCTGGAGCAGTGCCTGATTCCGGGCCAGGACAGCGGCGTGCCCGACCGCTTCGGCCCCGGCCTGGGCCTGTTGCCGGGCACGCTGCTGGGCGTTCACTTTGCCGAGTGGGGCGGCGCCGCCACCCTGCACCGGCACCTGCGCGCGCGCCACATGGCCACCGGCTGGGGCCTGGACGACTGCGTGACCCTGCATTTCCGTGACGAGGCGGAGCCGGTCAGCTATGGTGGCTCTGCTTTCCTGATACGCCTCTCCTGAGTTCACCGTTTTCGCCCCCGCCCCCGCCGTTCCCTGGAGTATCCCATGACCCATTCCGACCCCGCCGCTTTTGCCCACGACTCTGTTCCCGCTGCCAGCGCCGGCGACACTCCCGCTGCCACCACCGACAACACCACCATCGGCCTGGTGATGGGCACCGAGGACGCCACCCCGACGGGGTTCTGGTTCGCTGTGCTGCCCGGCGCTTCGGTGCAGATGGATGACCTGGTGGCCGTGCAGACCACCAAGCCGGACGGCCAGCCGGTCAGGTTTTTCGGCATCGTGGACCATGTGCGGACCCGGCACGAGGGTGTCAAGTTCGATTCCGACGTGCAGGACGTGATAGAGGGCATTCTGCCGGCCAGTGTGAGCTACGCGGCGCGGGTGCTGGTCACGCGGGTGGACCCAGAAGACTTTATTCCGCCGCAGCCCGGCGACCCGGTGCGGCACGCGGTGGGCGACGAACTCGCGCTGGCCCTGAGCGCCGACAAGATGGACTACACCTTTGCCGGCGGCCTGCTGAGCGACGGGCAGGTGCTGCCGGTCAACTACCAGTTCGTGAACGGTGAGCAGGGCGGCCACATCAACATCTCCGGCATTTCCGGCGTGGCGACCAAGACCAGTTACGCCCTCTTTTTGCTGCATTCCATCTTTCAGGGTGCCGTGCTGCAACAGCGCCACGAGGGCCACAACACGCGTGCGCTGATTTTTAATGTGAAGGGCGAAGACCTGCTGTTTCTGGACCAGCCCAATGCGCGGGTGGAAGATAAAGAAAGCGCGGTCAGCGCCCGCAAGGGCTTCGGCGCTCAGGGCCGCTACGCCCGGCTGGGCTTGCCGCAGCGGCCCTTTCAGAACGTGCAGTTTCTGGCCCCGCCGCGCTCGGCCGGCGGCGACGCCATCGTGCCGGATGTGGCGCAGCGTTCGGGCGGCGTCACGGCCTTCGTGTTCTCGCTGCGCGAGTTCTGTGAGCGGCGGATGCTGGCCTACGTGTTCTCGGACGCGGGCAGCAGCCTGAATCTGGGCTTCGTGATCGGCAACGTGGAGGAGCGGCTCTTCCGGATGGCGCAGGAGCAAAAAGGCAGTGGCACCGGTCTGACCGTGTCCGACTGGCACCCCGAGGAGGGCAGCGAGATTCCCGAAGACCTGGAGTTCGGCGCGCTGGGTGGCATCACCATTACCCGCTTCGACCAGCTGATTTCGTATATCGAATACAAGCTGCTGGAAGAAAACGACGGCGAGGGCGACAAAAAATGGGTGCAGAAGCAGAACCCCGGCACGCTGCGGGCCTTTATTCGGCGCATGCGCGGGGTACAGAAGTACCTCAGCCCGCTGATTCGGGGGGACCTGAGCCGTGAGCAGGCCGACCTTTACCGCCCCGACGTGCTGAAGGCCGGTATCCAGACCACGGTGGTGGATATTCACAGTCTCAGCGGCCCGGCGCAGATGTTCGCGGTGGGGGTGCTGCTGCGCGAGGTGTTCGAGCACAAGGAAAAGGTGGGCCGCCAGGACACGGTGTTCGTGGTGCTGGACGAGCTGAACAAGTATGCTCCCCGCGACGGCGACAGCCCCATCAAGGACGTGCTGCTGGACATTGCCGAGCGTGGCCGTAGCCTGGGCATCATCCTGATCGGGGCGCAGCAGACCGCCTCGGAGGTGGAGCGGCGCATCGTGTCCAACGCCGCTATCCGGGTGGTGGGCCGGCTGGACATGGCCGAAGCCGAGCGGCCCGAATACCGCTTCTTGCCGCAGAGCTTCCGGCAGCGGGCCGGCATCCTGCAGCCCGGCACCATGCTGGTCAGCCAGCCGGATGTGCCCAACCCGGTGCTGGTCAATTACCCCTTCCCGGCCTGGGCCACCCGCCGCGACGAGGTCAAGGCCGCCGACGAGCGCCCGGCAGCGGAGGTGGGCGCAGATTGGCTGGGGCTATGAGCGAACCCACCTACGTCATCATTCCCGGTTACGGCGACTCCGGCCCTGGGCACTGGCAAAGCCTCTGGGAGCCGTAGCTGCCCTCGGTACGGGTGCGGCAAGATGACCCCGAAGACCCCTTGGCCGCTGCCCTGGGCGGCGCGGCTGGAGGAAGTGATAGCGGCCACCCCTGGCCCGCTGGTGCGGGTGGCCCACTCGTGCGGAGTGCTTACCGTGCTCATCTGGGCGCGGGAGTCCCCGGTGCCGGAGCGGGTGCGCGGCGCTTTTCTGGTGGCCCCGCCCGACGCCGAGCAGCCGAACATGGCTCAGCTCTACCCCAAAGTGCGCCGCATGGCTCCGGTGCCGCTGGACCCCTTGCCGTTTTCGGTGCTGGTGGTGTCGAGTACCGATGACCCGGTGGTGTCGCCCGCCCGCGCCGAGGCGTTTGCAGCGGCCTGGTGCGCAGACTTGGTCTGGGCGGGCAGCGGGCATCTGAACACGGCCAGCGGGCACGATGAGTGGCCGGAAGGCCGGGCGCTGCTGGCGGAGTTCGTGGCAGATCTGGGGCTTGTCCAGGGTAGGCGGCGGGGAGGCTCCGCAAGCAAGGCGACTATCCGGAGTGGCCTGATCTAAGAGCGGCAACTGCGGCTGACACTCTCTATACTCGCTCTCTATGACCCGCCAGGACCTGATGATTTGGCTCACGCTGTCCTTCGTCTGGGGAGCCTCGTTCATCCTGATCAAAGTGGCGGGCGAGAGCTTCCCGCCGCTGTGGGTGGCGCTGCTGCGCTCCTGCTTTGGGGCGGCGGTGCTGTGGGCCGCGTTCCGGTGGCGCCGGGAAGCCTGGCCCCCGCGTGAGCTGCTGGTGCCTCTTGTCCTGGCGGCGCTGCTCAACAATGCCCTGCCCTGGACCCTCTTTCCCTGGGGAGAAGAAACGGTCAGTTCGGGCATCGCTTCCATTCTCAATGCGGCCACGCCCCTGTTTAGCCTGGGCATTGCGCTGGCAGTGCGGGACGCTCAGGCCACAGTCTGGGTGGGTCTGGGCGTGCTGATTGGCTTGCTGGGCGTGGGCCTGACAGTTTCGGGCAGCCTGGCTGGGGGACATGCCACCGCGCTGGGTGTGCAGCTTGTTCTGCTGGCGACGCTCAGCTACGCAGTGGCAACGGCCCTTTCCAAGCGGTACTTGCAGGGGGTCAGCGCCCTGAGTCTGGCGACCTCGCAGCTGAGCCTTTCGGCGCTGATGCTGCTGCCTCTGGCCCTGCTGACTGAGTGGCCCTCACAGGTCAGCGCCGCCTCGCTGGCTGGGGCGGCGGCGCTTGGGGTATTTGGCTCCGGGCTGGCGTATCTGCTGTTTTACACCTTGTTGGCCCGCACTTCGGCCACCCAGACCACCGCTATCACCTACTCGCTGCCGGTGTGGGGTCTTTTCTGGGGCTATCTGGCGGGCGAGCGCTTTGGCCTGTTGCCACTGCTGGGCGTCGTGGTGGTGGTGGCGGGATTGGTGCTGCTGAACTGGCAGCCTGGGCCGCGCCGGGCAGCCGCCTGACAGGGTCCAGGCTGCCAGGGTTACGGCAATTTCTCTCCGCAGTGGGGGCAAAAGCAGTACGGCGTGGCCTGCGACTGTTCGCGCCGGGCCTCTTCTTCGCGCAGGCGTGACAGCTCGTCGGCAAAGCTGCTGGCGACCATGCCAGCCGGCAGGGCCACCATCCCTACCCCGAACAGCATGATGACCCCAGCGGCCAGCTTGCCCAGGCCGGTCGCGGGGTACACATCGCCGTAGCCAGTCGTGGTCAGCGTGACCACCGCCCACCACAGCGCTTCGGGAATACTGCCGTAGCCTTCGGTGCCGGCCGCCGACTCGACCTGGTACAGCACGCTGGCCGCGATAAAGACCAGCACAGTGGCAATCAGGACCGTGGTCAGCAGTTCGCCGGCCCGCTGGAGGATGACCCGCCCGATCAGAAGCAGCGAATCCGAGTAGCGCCCGAGCCGCAGCAGCGAGAGCAGCTTGAGGAGCCTCAGCCCACGCAGGCTGACCAGCGCCGCATTGCCGGGGACCAGCAGCGCGGCAATCACAATCAGGTCAATCAGCGGCATGGGTTGCAGGGCGTAGCGCAGGTGGCCGCGCCATCCTGGGGGCAGGCCGGGACGCAGCGGCGTGACATACAGCCGCGCCAGGTATTCCAGCCCGAAGATCAGGGCGCACAGCAGATCGAATGTCCGGATCAGGGGGCCGTAGGTCTGCGCCACTTCCGGTACTGTGCCCAGCACCATCACGCCCACATTCATCAGGATGAGTGCCCCCAGCAGGGCGTTGAACAGTTGCTCAGCTGGCCCGCCGCCGTCACTGGGATCCAGGAACGAGTACAGCTTTTGCTGGAAGGTCGGAGGCCACGTCCTGTTCACCCTTCAGTCCTCCACCCAGTGCGGCGCGAAGCTGGCGCGGTTGTCGGTCACGCGCCCGCGCCCCTCGCGGATACCCAGGCCGCAGACCTCGCTGCCCGCTGCCCATACCCCCAGCACCGGATAACGTGGGCCATCGGGGGCGGTGAAGGTGGGCAGCTCGGTGTAGGCCTGCTCCATCAGGGGGTAACCGGCGTAGTCGCCCGGCGTCATGGCGGCGCCGGGAAGGATGACGTTCTGGCCTTCGCGGGAGTACAGCGGCTTTTGCACCGCCGGGCCCTGCAGGGTGCCGGGGGTCAGGCTGGCAGGCAGAATGTGCGGGTCGTCCGGGTACAGCTCGTGCAGCAGCGCCAGCAGGCCCTTGGAGCTGGTGACCGCCTTCCACAGCGGCTCGATAAAGCGGGTCTGGGTGCGGGCCAGCGCTTCGCCGTCGCGGGCGTCCCAGGCGAACTCGAAGGGCCACAGCCACATCAGTTGCCGGATGGGACGCGGCCAGCCGTCCAGCAGGTACGGCTCGCCGGGGGCCAGCCCCAGGGCATCCACCTCCAGAAAGGTGCTGTGGATCCCCGCTGCATTCGCCAGTTCGCGCAGGTAGGTCACGGTCGCCAGGTCCTCATCAATCGGCGCGGAGCTGAAGGTCACTTCCTGCAGGCCCCGCGCCGCTTGCAGGTGGGCCCACTGCTCGCCCAGCGCCTCGTGAATGGTGTTCCATTGTCCGCTGGTCGCCGGCAGCTCACCCGCTGCTTGGCGGTCTTCCAGCCACTGCCACTGGCATACTGCCGCTTCCAGCAGGCTGGTAGGGGTCTGGCCGTTCACCTCCAGCAGCTGCGGCGCTTCGCCGGGGCGGTAGGCCAGGTCCAGCCGCAGGTACACGCTGGGGTCGTCGCGTTCCCACGACTCGCGCACCGCCTCTTCCATAAAGTTAGGAATACCCAGCTCGGCCAGGCGGCCGTGCGTCATGGCGTATTCTGTCGCGGCCAGCACGCAGTCTGTCAGGTGCTGGCTGGCTCCCTCCAGCGCGGTGATTTCAGTGCGCGTAAAGCTGTAGCCAGCGTCCTCGGCCCAGTAGGGGACCGGGTGCTCGGGCACAGCGCCGTGCCACAGCATGCCTACCGCTTCCAGGCGTGCTTGCCAGCCGGGACGCGGCGCGAATGTCCGGCGTTTCATCCGCGCTCAGCCGCCGAAAGAGCCGCCCGTGCGGTTGCCGTTGGTGCCCGGCACGATGATGCGCGGCGGGGTAGAGGAGCGGCTGGCGGAATTGGTGGGCGGTGTGCTGCGGGTGGCGCTGCCGGTGCCGGTGCTGCTACCCGGGGTGCCCGTGTTGCCGCTGCCCCGCGTGCCGGTGGAAAAGCCCCCACGCGAAATCTGCGGGGCCTGAAAGCGCCCGGTCAGCCGGCCACTGCGGTCCACCTGGTAGCCACTGCGGCTGGAGCTGCCGTCCGCGTTGTAGCCCACCACCCGGCCCAGACCCCCGCCCCAGAAAAAGAACCACGGGCCGTAGTAGCCGCCTGCCGTCTGGTTGCGCGTGCACGGATTCTGCATGCCCTGGTCAATGTATTTCTGGTTGGCCTGCACGCACTCCTCGTAGGTGGCATACGAGTTGCGCTGGTAGTCGTTCACGTTCCCCGCCGGGGAGGAACACGACGCCATCAGCGCCGGCAGGGCGGCCAGCAGCGGCAGGTGAAACTTCTTCATCGCCTTACAGTACGCGGCCAGTGTGCAGGAAGTTCCGCCTGGGATGACATAAGAACAGGCCCCGGGGTGAAGTCACTGTTCTGCGCTGCCTTGGCGCTGTTGCCCCTGGGAAGAGCACGGAGCTTCTCAGCGGTCTGTGGAAAAGGTGCCTATCGGGGAGCTGGCGTCTGGCAGCTGGCGACTGGCCGGATATCCTGTCGGACGCCTCAGCGGCTCAGCTCAATCATCAGCCGCTGCAAAGTCCGCGCCGGGTCGTGGCCGCGCTTGAGGTCCAGGTCGGCCCCCGCGATGCGGGCCAGGTGGCGGCGAATCTTGGCCTCATCCAACCGGCGGGCCACCGCCAAAGCTTTTTTGACCGGGTAGGGTTTGGCTCCCAGCCGGCTGGCCGCCGCGCCCTCACTCACCTGCCCGCCCGAGTCGGCCAGCAGCCCCACGCAGCGGGCAATCAGGCTGTACTGCCACACCACGGCGCCCAGCAGGCGAAAGGGGTCCTCGCCGCCGCGCAGCAGCCGGCCCAGCTGCTCCAGAGCCAGCGCTGGCCGCCCGGCCGTGGCGGCGTCCAGCATGGCGAAGGAGTCGCCGGCCCGTTCACGGCCCACCACCTCCTGCACCGTCTCCGCGTCCAGACGGGTGCCGGCAGGCAGGAACTTCAGTTTGTTCAGCTCGCCGGCTATTCCGGTCAGGTCGGTGCCGAACACGTCGGCCAGGTAGCTTGCCGCGTCTTTTTCCAGCTTCAGCCCCTGCTTTTTGGCGTAGGGCACCAGCCAGCCCAGCACGTCTCCGGGGCGCTGGGGGTTGGGGCTGCGAATCAGTTCGCCGTGCGCTTCGTACACTTTGGCGCGGGTCGGCGGGGCCGTGGTGTCCAGCACCAGCGCGGGGGCCTGCGCCCCGGCCAGCAGTTCCATCAGCTCCTTGCCCGGCTTGACCCCGCTCAGGTCCACAATCACCCCGCCGCCGCCGAAGAGGCTGGGCGCCAGCAGTGGTTCCAGGCTCTCGGGCGTGACCTCCTCGCCGCTCAGCCGGGTCAGCTCGGCGCGGTTGATGCCGTGCTCCTCCGCCCAGTCGCGCAGCGCCAGTTCGGCCAGAAAAGGATGTCCGCTAAATGCTGCCAGCACGCGAATCAGCATAACCGGCGCGGACTGGGCGCAGCGTGAGGCCGCTTGCCTGCGCTGCTACACTCACAGAAAAACCCCAGCCGGAGCTGGGGCACAGGGCGCAGAAGAGGTCTGTGCGGCTCAGCGAATCACCTGAATCGAGTTCACCAGGTTGCGCACGGCGACTTCGTTGGCCTTGTAGCCGTCGGTGCTGCTGTCGATGGTCACCACCATGGGCCGGTTGCCCACCGAGGTCATCAGCTGCTCCAAGCGGCGCTCGGTGCCGTTCTTGCCGGGCAGGGTCATCACGAACTGGGCCCACTGGTTGCCCCCGGCGCGCACGATGTCGGCGTTCAGGGTTTTGATGCCGGGCAGCTGACGGCGCAGCACGGTGGGGTACTGGGTCAGCAGCGAGGTGATTTCATTCGGGCGCAGGGTCGAGCTGCGGTACTCCAGCGAAATGGTCACTTTGCGGTCGCGGGTCACGAACACGGCGTCGGGACGGGTGGCGGCGTTCTGGAAGGCGCGGGCAATCCCGGCCTCGCTCAGAATCAGAAAGCGGTTGTCTTTCTGAATGCTCACGGGCAGCCCGGTGCTCTGACGGGCAGCGGGCCGGCTCTGGCTGGTGGCCTGGGCCAGGGCGGGAGCGCCGAACGCTCCCAGCGCGGCGGCAGTCATCACGATATGGCTAACTTTCATACTTCACAGCTTAGCGGCTGGGCCTGACGGCGGTGTGAAGCAGGGATGAGGGGGCTGGGGCGCAGTCACGGAAAACCCCCACGCCGGCAGCCGGGCGTGGGGGAGAGCAGCGGAGGAAAAGGGGAGAAGGAAAGTGGTCAGGCCACCGGCTCGGCGGGCGGGGCTGGGGCCCGGCGGTCCCGGCGCTCGTTCCAGAACACCACCAGCGGAGCCACGATATAGATGCTGGAGTAGGTGCCCACGATGATGCCGATCAGCAGAATCAGGCTGAAGTCACGCAGCACCGGGCCGCCGAACAGCAGCAGCGCCACCAGCGGCAGCATGGTGCTGAGGCTGGTCATCACCGTGCGTGAAAGGGTCTGGTTGATTGACGTGTTCACGATGTCGCGGTAGCTCTGGCCGCGCATGGCCCGCAGGTTCTCGCGGATACGGTCGGAGATGATGATCGAATCGTTCAGCGAGTAGCCGATGAGCGTAAGGATGGCCGCCACAGTGGCGATGTTGAACTCCAGGCCCAGCAGCGCGTAGATGCCCACGGCAATCGCCACGTCGTGCACGGTTGCCAGGATGGAGCCCAGGCCCATCACCAGGTCGAAGCGGAACCACACGTAGATCAGAATGCCGGTCAGGCCCAGCAGCATGGCGTAGATGGTGTTGCGCGTCAGCTCGGCGCCCACGGCGGGGCCGACCGTCTCGCTGCTCTGCACCTCGCCGCCGCTGAGGCTGGCCAGCTGCTGGCCCACGGCGCTGACCTCGGCGGCCGACAGCTCAGGCACCTTGATGGTGTACTGCTGTCCCTCGATTCCCGGCACGATGTCCTGCTGAATCACGGTGTTCTGCGGGGTCACGCCCTCGGCGCCGGCGGCCACCACCTGGGCGCGAATCTGCTCGGGGGTCACGCCGCCGTCAAAGCGGGCGGTCACGGTGGTGCCGGAGCGGAAATCCACCCCGTAGTTCAGGCCCTGCGTGGCGACGTAGGCGGCGCCGCCCAGCGCCAGCAGGCCGCTCAGTCCGGCAATCAGGGCGGCCGGCTTCATAAAGTTGATGCGCGGCTCGGTAATCCACTGCGGCG